>DATGLW010000100.1:0-6262 GCA_035293965.1 Acidimicrobiales bacterium | reverse complement strand
AGCTCCTCGGCCACCACGGCCACGTCGTCCTCGTGGTGCATGGGCGGCAGCGCCCCCGCACCGAACAGCCGGCCCTGCCCCTCCTTGAGGTGCTCGGCGCACCAGTCGTTGTAGGCCCGGGCCTGGGCGGCGCCGAACTCCACGTCGGTCACGCTCTGGAGGCCGAGCAGGAACGTCGGGTACAGCACGGACAGCTCGATGCCGTCCTTGTCGAGGTCGGCCAGCCGCAGCGAGGCGGTCCATCCCGACGGGCGGGTCTTGGTGTAGGGGATCTCGAGGTTGCGGACCCGCTCCACCTCCTCGTCGCTGAACCCGGCCGTGCCGGCCAGGCCGCCCGCCTGGTTCCGCTGCCCGTTGAAGACCATCCACTCGGTGCCGTCGGCGTCGGTCTCGATGTGCCAGATGCGGTCGCGGAACTTGGCCGGCGCGAACTCGAGCATCCCGGTTGGCGGCTCGAGGATGTGGCCGTCGGAGTCGATGTAGCGAAGCCCGTTGGTGGTGGCGAGAGCCATGGGTTCCCCCTTCTGTCCCCTCTGCAGCCGTCAGGACCACGGTGCCGTGACGCCCTGGCTCGCGCCGGCGCTCGGCCGGCGAGCCGGAGGCACGCACCCTCGGGCGGGGTCCACCGCCCCAAGGGTGCTTACAACATACACATGCCCCCCGTCGGCGGCAACGGCGCCGGCAGCGCCCCCCGGGGAAGCGAGCGGCTCAGACGGCGGTGCCCGGACCGGCGCACTCGGCCGGGCCGTCGCCTTCGACGGGGCCCGGATCCGCTGCCGGCTCGTTGCACGACGTCCGCTGGAGCTGCTGGCGCAGGCCGGCCAGGATGACCCGCAGCCCGAAGTCGAAGTACTCCTCGAAGTCGATGACCTGCTCGCGGCCGTCCACGACGACGCTGCCGAGCAGGACCTCCGGCTTCCCCGGTGCCGCAGCGGGGCGCCGCTCGGGCTGCCGCGGGCGCGCCTCGAGCTGCCGTCGCATCTTGAGCTGGCCTTGCACGTAGCCGAAGAACATCTCGTGTGCCAGGGCCGCCGTCCTCGGGTCGAACCCGGCCTCGAGGAGGATGTCGACCACGGCGCTCGTGAGCCGCTCGCGGCTCGGGAAGCTCTCGTCGGGAAGGAGGTCCAACAGGTCCGGCACCTTGCACAGCTCGTGGAAGGCAGCGAGCTCGAGCTTGAGCAGCCGGGTCTCCCAGTCGCCGGCGTCGGGCGGCGGGACCTCCACCCGGCCCACGATGGCGTCGGCCACGAGCAGCAGGAGCGCCCGCTTGCTCGGCACGTGCCGGTAGGCGGCCATCGTGGAGGCTCCGAGCTCCTGGGCCAGCATGCGCATGGTGAGCTCGCGGGCGCCCACCCGCTCGACGAGGCGGCACGCCGCGTCGACGACCGCCTCCTGGTCGAGCGCGATCTGGTTCACCGCCCCGATCATGCCACCACCAGGGCATCCGCCGTGACGAGGTGGCGCCGGCGCGCGTGGGCCGGCCAGGGTCCGCCGTCGGGCAACCAGCGTGGACGAGGCCGCCTGGATCGCTCCGGAGGCAACCGGGTACCGTCGGCCGGGCACAGGTTCGCCGTCGAGGAGCGTGGCACGTCATGAAGGTGGTCGTCGATCTCAACCAGTGCGAGAGCAACGCGCTGTGCGTCGGTGCGGCTCCCGAGGTCTTCGAGCTCGGCGACGACGACCAGCTCCGGGTGCTCGTGGAGCACCCCGGCCCGGAGCTCCACGACAGGGTGCGCCAGGCGGCACGGCTGTGCCCGAAGCAGGCGATCTCGCTCCTCGACGACTGACGACCAGGCCGGCCCCGGGCCCGCAGTCCGCGCAGCCCTGCGGCTCCGATCAGTACCCGCGCACGTGGATCGTGTCGAGCTTCTGGCCACGTGGGCGCGTCACGACGTAGACGTGGACGTCGGCGACCGCGTCGACGCTCTGGCCCCCCTGGGTGCCGCCGACCCGGGCGAGGTAGCCCTGGCGCTCCCACAGCTCGGTGGCGCGCTGCGCCCGCTCGGGCTCCCAGCTCCAACCCGTCGAGCCGCCGCCCTCGCCGAGGGCGACGCCCTGCACGAGCGTGGTCACCCGGATGTCGTCGTCGGGCAGCTCGGCCATGATCATCCGGCTGAACGCCTCGAGGGCCGCCTTGGTGGCCGTGTACATCGACAGGTGGGGGAAGGGGTCGAGGGTGGTCTCGCTCGAGGTGTTGACGATGTCGCCCCCGCCGGCGGCACGCAGCAAGGGGATGGCGGCCCGGCACGTGTAGACGGGCCCCAGGAAGTTCGTCCGCGTCTGGGTCAGGATGTCGCCGTCACTCAGCTCCTCGATGGGGCAGGGCCGGTAGACGGCGGCGTTGTTGACCAAGATGTCGAGCTTCCCGAACTGCCGCTCCACTTGGGCGAAGGCGGCGCGGACACTGTCGGGGTCACCGATGTCGGTGGGCACGCCCTTCGCCGCGCTGCCCAGGCTCGCCTCGAGCTCCTTGAGACGAGCCTCCCCGCGGGCCAGCATGACCACGGCCGCCCCCTCGTCGACGAAGCGCCTCACGATCGCCCGCCCGGACCCGCTCGTCGCCCCGGTCACGATCGCCACCTTGCCCTCGAGCAACCTGGTCGGCGCAGCTTCGGCCATGCTCCCCCCTACGACGCTCGGACGGTGAGGACCCGAATGTAGCGACGGGGCGCCGTGGCCGGAAATCGCCCGATCACAGCTCCGCCGGCCGCACCCACGACCGCTCGTCGGCGGAGCGGTGCACCGCCTCGATCACGGACTGCACGTGGTACGCGCAGCCGAAGTCGGGGCGCGCCTGGGCCTCGCCGCGTATCGCCCCGACCATGTTGGCGAACGACAGTGCCATGGCCCGGCGCGGGTCGCCGGGGTACTCGGGCTCGATGTCCACGGGCCCACCGGTGCGGAGGCGCTCGGGAACGGCCACCTCGGCCAGCGGCCCGCCGGCACGCCCCACCGAGACCGTCGCCTGCTCCGAGGGCATCATGTCGGCGCGCAGCACGACGCGCCCCGTGTGGCCGGCGGCGTCGAGGACGAAGCCCGGCGAGGCCGCGGCGGCCCACGACACGCTGACGGTGGCGAGCGCACCGCAGGCGAGGCGCAGCACGGCGGCCCCCGTGTCCTCGACCTCGCTCGCCAGAACCCCGCCGTTGTCGACGAACCGCCACTCGTCGACGAAGCGCAGCGGCACCCCGGCCACGTCCTCGACCGGCCCGAAGAGGTACACGAGCAGGTGGACGAGGTGGCTACCCAGGTTGCGCACCGCGCTCGCCCCATGACGCCGGTGCGCGAACCAGTTGTAGGGGAACGTGGAGGTGGGCCGGTCGAAGAGAGACAGCTCGAGGCGGGCGGCGACCGACTGCAGGCGCCCGAGCGTGCCCTCGTCGACCAGCTCCTTCGCGAAGCGCAGCGGCGCCAGGTACTCCGAGTAGGCGTCGACGACACCGACGCAACCGCTCCGGGCCTGCGCGTCGCGCAGGGCCTTGGCGTCCCCGAGCGAGGCGGCGAAGGGAATGCCGTCGTAGACGTGCTTGCCCGCCGCGAGCGCCGCGAGGCACATGTCGCGGCGCAGGTCCGGGCGCGTTCCGACGTCCACCACGTCGATGTCGGGATGCCGGGCCATCTCGGTTGCGTCCCAGAAGGGCAAGGCGATGCCGTTGGCGGCAGCGGCTGCCTCGGCGGTCTCGCGGTGCGCCGTGCAGATGCCGACGACCTCCACCCCCGGGACCGCCCGCCACGCGGGGAGATGGGCGGCCACGCCCCAGTTCGCGCTGATGATGCCGACTCGGATGTCGCTCACGGGCGCAGCGTATGCCGGGCGTGCCCGGCCGCGCTCGACCGGGCTGCCGGTCGTGCGTCCGGCTCGCGCGTTCCAAGCGGGCTCCGACCGCCCTTTCGGGCGGCACCGGGGTGCGGTAGCCTGCGCCCACCTCCCGGCGGAGGGGCGGCGCTCGGCGAGCGCCGAGGCGGATGGCGGCACCCACGGAAGGGGTGGGCGGGATGATCACGTACGAGCCCCGCGCTGCGGTGGAAGGGGCGGTCCTCGAATCGGGCCGTGTCGAGCTGGCGGTGGACACCGCCGGGCGCGAGGTGATCTGCGCCGGTCCGCGCCTCCTGCCCAAGGTGGTCCTGCCGGCGGGCGCCGACCTGCAGGACCTGCTCGAGTGCCTCGCTGCGGGCGGCGCCCGGGCCTTCTCGGTCGTGGGGACCGATCCGTGGCGCCTCGAGCCCGCCCGCGACGAGCAGGCCGGCGACCCGTCGCCGCTCACCGCCGCCGAGGAGTACCTCGTGATGGGCCTCCGGCCGATGCGCCTCGACGGCCGGCCCCTGCGCGTGGCCTGGGGTCGCGGCGTGGTGCGGCTCTACCTGCTGCCCTGGACCCTGCCGGCCAGGACGCTCAACTTCGGCCACGGGCCCCGCTTCGTGGTGACGAGCACCCGCAGCGTGGTCGGCGACTGGCTCGGGGTGCCCGACGCGCGGCGCGGGGTGGTGGTCGGGCTGCCCGAGGCGTGGGTGGGCATCCTCGAGCGCCGGGCGGGGCCGGGTGCCACGCTGGCCTTCCGCTGCGACGTGCCCGTGCCCTGGGTCGGCGAGCACGGCCTGGCGAACGCAGTGCCGACGGCAGCAGGCGCCTACGTGCTCGGAGCGGCTCCAGGGACCGGCGACGCGTGGGCGGCCACGCTGCCGGTCCCCATGACGGAGGGCAACGTGGTGAGCCCGGTGCTCGTGCCCGACGGCATCGAGGTCGACCCGGTGGCCGACGGGCCCTGGGAGCGCGAGGCGGGCGGATCGCTCCCGGGTTCCTCGGACTTCCCCATGGAGGTCCTGACCAGCCGCTGAGGGCTTCGGCGCGGCCGATCCTCACGCACCGAGCGGCTGGGCGTCGGCGACCTCGTAGCGGTACAGGCTCCGGGCGAGGACCGGAGCCGGGGCCCCCGGCTCCGTCCGGGCTGCGAGCACCCCGAGATGGGCCTCGAGGGCCTCGAGGCTCGCCCAGCACTCGAAGATCCGCACCCGGCCCGCCTCGAGGAGATCCGCGCTGAAGGCGTACTCGAGGCAGCCCGGCTCCTCGCGAGTGGCCAGCACCGCCTCGCGCCGGCCCTCGAGGAACGCGGCGCGCTCCTCGGGGGCCATGTCGATGTACCCGGCGACGATCACCATGCGCCCATCGCTTTCTCTCGGGGGCCCGCAGGGTGGGCGAGGCCTGACCCGCGGTCCTCGCCCCCGGCCCCGTGCCGGCGAGCCTCGGGCGCAACGGTAGCGGGGTGTAGCGTTCGTCGTCCGGCTCCGCAACGGCGAGAAGAGGACGCGGCGAGCCGCCCAATGGTCCATCCGAGCCCCATCGAGGTCACCGGCATCGCCCTGGCGGGGCTGTGCGCGGGAGCCATCAACGCCGTCGTGGGATCGGGCACCCTCATCACGTTCCCCGTGCTCCTGGCGGTCGGGTACCCGCCCGTCGTGGCCAACGTCTCCAACACCGTGGGGCTCGTGCCCGGCGCGGCGATGGGCGCCCTCGGGTACCGCCGCCAGCTCCGCGGCCAGGGTGGGCGCCTCGTGCGGCTGGCCGCCGGCTCCCTCACCGGCTCGGTGGCCGGTGCCGTGGCGCTGCTCGTCGCCCCCGAAGGTGCCTTCCGCGCCGTGGTGCCGGTGCTCGTCGGCCTCGGCTGCGCCCTCGTGGCCGCCGGCCCAGCCCTCAACCGTGCCGTCGCCCGCCGGCGCCCGGCCGGTCCCCCGGACGGGGTGAGCCCGGAGGCTCGCGTGCACGGCGCCCCCGCGCGCACCGAGGTGTCGCGTGGGCTGCTCGCAGGCATCACGCTCGTCGCCGTCTACGGCGGCTACTTCGGCGCCGCCCAGGGGGTCCTGCTCATCGGGTTGATGGGGCTGTTCCTCGACGAGACCCTCCACCGGATCAACGCCGCGAAGAACGTCCTGGCCGGCTTCACCAACCTCGTGGCGGCGGTGATCTTCGTGGCCGTCGGCGACGTGGCCTGGCTGCCCGCCGTCGTCATCGCGGCAGCGAGCGCCGCCGGCGGCTACGCCGGCTCGCGCCTGGGCCAGCGGCTGCACCCGAACGTGCTCCGGGTCCTCGTCGTCGCGATCGGGGTCGTGACGATCGTGCGGCTGCTCGGCTGATGTGGAACGGAATGTCAAGTGGTGGCGGCGCCCCGCTTCGCCAGGAGTTTTTGGGCGCGCCGAACCAGAGGTTCGGCGTCTGATTGCTGCCTGGCAGGCGACGGGGCCTCCGGGTCAAGACGGAGCGCCCGCA
>DATGLW010000099.1:0-16959 GCA_035293965.1 Acidimicrobiales bacterium | reverse complement strand
GTTGAGCGGCACGCCGCCCATCGAGCCGTAGAAGCCGGCATCCCCGAAGGCGAACACCCCGCCGTCGAGGGCGGCCATCCAGTACCCCTGCCCGGACGGCGTCGGCACGCCCGCCACCACCGGCCCCTGGAGCCGGAGGTTCCCGAGCGAGCCCTCGAACGGCGCGCCACCGAGGGCGAAGACCCCCCCGTCGGCACCGAACAGCCACAGACCTTGGCCGGTGGGTGAGGCTGCGGCCGCCACCATGAGCGAGTTGGAGGAACCGGTCAGGGCCGGGGGCGCGGGAGCGTCGCCGAAGGGAAGCAGGCCGCCGCCGGGGTACACGTGAGGTGCGAGGCCGCCCACCACCGTCGTGCCGGCCGGCAGCGGCGGGGAGGTCGCGACGGCGCCGCTCGGCCGGAGGAGCACGGCGGCGAAGGTGACCAGACTGGCGAGGGCGACCAGGCCGGCCCGGCTGAGAAGGCTGGCGACGCTGGCGACGCTGGCCGGTGCACCGAGGGTGCCATGGGATCGGGCACGGGGAGCGGCCGCGACGCGTGCTGCGCGCGCCCATTGCCCCGCCCTGTGCACCCGCGAGCGCCACCCGCCAGGTCGGACCGCCACACGACCCACGGGTCGATTCTGCCAGACGGGCTGCGACCGCCGCAGCCTGCGGTGGTGCGCGGGGGCGTGCCGAGGCGGGGCCGGGGCAGAATGGCACCATGGCACACGACCCCACCTCGCACCCCGACACCTTCGGCGCCCGGGGGACGCTGTCGGCCGGAGGCAAGGACTGGGAGATCTTCCGCGTTCGCCAGAACGCCCTCGCCGCCACCTACGACCTCGACCGGCTGCCCTTCAGCGTCAAGGTCCTGTTCGAGAACCTGCTCCGCCACGAGGACGGGCTCCAGGTGACCGCCGGCGACGTGGAGGCCGTCGCGGCCTGGGGCCGCCACGCCGGGACCCACGGCCAGGGGTCCGCGGATGCCAAGGAGATCGCGTTCACCCCAGAGCGGGTGCTCATGCAGGACTTCACCGGCGTGCCGGCGGTCGTCGACCTCGCGGCGATGCGCGACGCCCTCGTCCGCCTGGGCGGCGACCCGGCGAGGATCAACCCCCTCGTGCCGGTCGAGCTCGTGATCGACCACTCGGTCATCGCCGAGTCGGCGCGCGGGCCGGAGGCCTTTGCCCGCAACGTCGAGCTCGAGTACGAGCGGAACCTCGAGCGCTACCAGCTGCTGCGGTGGGCCCAGGGCTCCTTCGACCGCTTCCGGGTGGTGCCCCCCGGCACCGGCATCTGCCACCAGGTCAACCTCGAGCACCTGGCACGAGTGGTGTTCGGCACCGACGACGGCCGCGCCTACTGCGACACGCTGGTCGGCACGGACTCGCACACGACGATGGTGAACGGCCTGGGGGTCCTCGGCTGGGGGGTCGGCGGCATCGAGGCCGAGGCAGCGATGCTCGGCCAGCCGCTGTCCATGCTGCTGCCGCCGGTGGTCGGCCTCCGGCTGGTGGGCGAGCTGCCCGAGGGGACGACGGCCACGGACCTCGTGCTCACTATCACCGAGCTCCTGCGCCACCACGGGGTGGTGGGCACCTTCGTCGAGGCGTTCGGGCCCGGCGTGGCCAGCGTGCCGGTGGAGAACCGGGCGACCATCGGCAACATGTCCCCCGAGTACGGGGCCACCTGCACGATCTTCCCGATCGACGCGGCCACCCTCGAGTACCTCCGCTTCACCGGGCGCGACGAGGCGCACGTGGCGCTGGTCGAGGCCTACGCCAAGGAGCAGGGCCTCTGGCACGAGCCGGGCGCCGAGCCCGTCTACTCGGAGACGATCGAGCTCGACCTGTCGACGGTCGTGCCCAGCCTCGCCGGGCCGGCCCGCCCGCAGGACCGGGTGGCCCTGGCCGGCGCCGGCCGTGCGTTCCGGAGCGCGCTCGGGCGCGAGCCGCGCCAGGCCGCCGCCGGCACGACGGGGGTGGTCCCCACCGAGCGGGGCCTGCGCGACGGCGACGTGGTGATCGCTGCCATCACCAGCTGCACCAACACCTCGAACCCCCAGGTGATGGTGGCCGCCGGCCTCCTCGCCAAGCGCGCTGCCGAGCGCGGCCTGACCGCCAAGCCCTGGGTCAAGACCTCCCTCGCCCCCGGCTCCCGGGTGGTGATGGACTACCTGCAGAGGGCCGGGCTCGTGGGCCCCCTCGAAGCGCTCGGCTTCTACCTCGTCGGCTTCGGGTGCACCACCTGCATCGGCAACTCCGGGCCCCTCCTGCCGGGCGTGGCCGAGGCGGTGCACGACCAGGACCTCTCCGTGGTGTCGGTGCTGTCGGGGAACCGCAACTTCGAGGGCCGCATCCATCCCGACGTGCGGATGAACTACCTGGCCTCGCCACCGCTTGTCGTGGCCTACGCGCTCGCTGGCACCATGGACATCGACCTGTCCTCGGACCCCCTCGGCACCGACGCCGAGGGCCGCGAGGTGCGCCTGGCCGACCTGTGGCCGACGAGCAACGAGGTCACCGAGGCCATCCGGTCGTCGCTCAGCTCCGAGGAGTTCCGGGACCGGTACGCGTCGGTCTTCGACGGCGACGAGCGGTGGCGGTCGGTCGCCGTCGCGCACGGCGAGACCTTCTCGTGGGACCCCGGCTCGACCTACGTCCTGAACCCGCCGTTCTTCGAGGGCATGGGGCGCGACCCGGCTCCGGTTGCCGACATCATCGGTGCCCGGGTGCTCGTGCACCTCGGGGACAGCGTCACCACGGACCACATCTCACCTGCCGGCTCCATCGGGCCCGGCACCCCGGCGGGGCGCTACCTGAGCGAAAAGGGGGTACCACGCCAGGACTTCAACTCCTACGGTGCCCGGCGCGGCAACCACGAGGTCATGATGCGCGGCACCTTCGCCAACGTCCGGCTGCGCAACCAGCTGGTGCCGGGCACCGAGGGTGGGGTCACCGTCCATTTCCCCGACGGCGAGCAGATGACGATCTACGAGGCCGCCATGCGCTACAGGGAAGAGGGCGTGCCTCTCGTGGTGCTGGCCGGCAAGGAGTACGGCTCGGGCTCGAGCCGCGACTGGGCGGCCAAGGGAACGGCCCTACTCGGGGTCCGTGCGGTGCTCGCCGAGAGCTTCGAGCGGATCCACCGGTCCAACCTCGTCGGGATGGGTGTGCTGCCCCTGCAGTTCGAGCAAGGGGAGAGCGCGGCGACGCACGGCCTGACCGGGCGCGAGACCCTGGCGATCACCGGTCTCGCCGCCATGAACACCGGCGCGCTGCCGAAGTCGACGACGGTGCGCGTCACGCGGGAGGACGGCTCCGAGTCGGAGATCACCGTCCGGGTCCGGATCGACACGCCGATGGAAGCCGAGTACTACCGGCACGGGGGGATCCTCCCCTATGTGCTGCGCCAGCTGGCCGGCTGAGGGGGGTGCGCCGGCTGGCTGGCTGAGGGGGTCAGCTCAGCTGTCCGGCCCCGCGGTGGCCCGCTGGGGCACGCTCGGGATGCGTCGCTAGAGGGCCTTGCCCGGGTTGAGGATCCCGGCTGGGTCGAGGGTGTGCTTGATGCGGCGCGCCAGCGCGAGCACGCCGTCACCCAGCTGCGCGCCGAGCCAGGGGAGCTTCAACGTACCGATGCCGTGCTCGCCGGTGACCGTCCCGCCGAGGGCGAGAGCGAGCTCCATCGTGTCGCCATAGGCGGCCCGGGCGCGGGCCACGGCACGCTCGTCGGCCCGGTCGAAGACGACGAGCGGATGGAAGTTGCCGTCGCCCGCATGGCCGATCATGGCGATGGTCGTGTCGTGCCGGGCCGCAACGGCCTCGACCCCCGCGACCAGCTCGGCGATCCGCGGGATCGGCACGCCGACGTCCTCGATCATGACCGTGCCGAGCCGCTCGACGGCGGGGATGGCCATCCGGCGGGCGGCCATGAGCTGCTCGCCCTCCTGGCCGTCGTCTGTGACCACGACCTCGACGGCGCCGGCCCGCTCGCAGGCCTCGGCCACGCGGGCGAGCTCGCCGTCACCCTGGCCGCCCTTCGCGTTCACCTGCCCGAGGAGCAGGGCCCCGCAGCCCTCGTCGAGCCCCATCCGGGTGCGCGCCTCCACCGCCCGGATCGCGGTCCGGTCCATCAGCTCGAGGGCAGCTGGGCGGATGCACCGCACGATGTCGGCCACCGCTCGCCCGGCGGGCACCACCCCGCCGAAGGTGGCCACGAAGGTGGAGACCGGAGGTGGCAGCGGGCGCAGGCGCAAGGTGGCCTCGGTGATGACGCCGAGGGTGCCCTCGCTACCCACGAACAGCCGCTTGAGGTCGTAGCCGGCCACGTCCTTGACCGTCCGGCCCCCGAGCCGCAGCGCGGTGCCGTCGGCGAGCACCACCTCGAGGCCGAGCACGTAGTCGGAGGTGACGCCGTACTTCACGCAGCACAGGCCCCCCGCGTTGGTGGCGAGGTTGCCGCCGATGGAGCAGATCTCGAAGCTCGAGGGGTCCGGCGGGTACCACAGCCCCACGCGCCGCGCCGCCTCTTTCACCTCGGCGTTGAGGGCGCCGGGCTCCACCACCGCCAGCATGGCCGCCGGGTCGATCTCGAGCCGCCGCATTCGCTCGGTCGAGACCGTGATGCACCCGTCGATCGCTGCCGAGCCGCCGCTCAGCCCGGTGCCCGCACCCCGGGGGACGACGGGCACGCCGTGGCGGCTGGCGACCGCAAGGGTCGCCCGCACGTCGGGCGTGCCGGTGGCGCGCACGACCGCCAGGGGACGGCCGGGCACCACCGTCTCGGCCCGGTCGTGCCGGTAGGCCTCCATGACGGCCGGATCGGTCACGACGGCGCCCTCGGGGAGCGCGGCACGCAGCTCCGCCACGACGCGGGCGCCGTCGACGCGGGCGGTCACGCGCCGGACGTTAGCCCGACCCCCTGGGGGGCCGGCATGCGCGCTGACCGCCACCGAGTGCAACCTGCTGCGGTACCAGTCACCCCCGGGTGCCGGCATGCGCTGGTACGGCGGCGGCGGGCCGTTGCGGCGAGGCGCTCCACTTGCCGCGGGGGACAGCCTCCTCCAGGGTCCAGAGGCGCCGACCACAGACGGGCGCACCCGTGCCGCGGGGGACGGCCGGCACCGCTCCCCCGCAGACCTGTGGCGCTGGGGGCGCACCCCGTGCCGCGGGGGACGGCCGGCTCGGGGCACCGCCTCCTCAGCGCGCGGCCAGGGTGCGGTACAGCTCGGCCAGTGACCCTGGTGGGAGCCCTGCTCGCGCCGCGTTGTCGGCGCCCCACCGGCGCAGCATGCCCTCGAGGTCCTCCACGTCGCCCACCTGGCTGGCGTGGCAGCGCAGGGCGGCCAGCTTGCGGTCGAAGGTAGCCGTGATGTCGACCGCCAGGTCGGGGTCCGGGCCACCGGTCACCCACAGCTCGTCGACCGTGTGCGGCTCGAGACCCTCCGACTCGAGCAGCTCGGGGTGGGCGAAGGGATTGCGGGCGTCAGGGTAGACGGCGCACATCGTCGCCTCCCCCGCGGCCAGATGGTCCGGATGGCTGGCGTAGACGCTGGCCCACACCCGTTCCGGGGAAGGACCCACGACGCGCTCGGGGCGGACCTGCCTGATCACCCTGCTGAGGTCGCGCCGCAGCTCGAGGCTCGGGGTGAGCCGCCCGTCCGGGTAGCCAAGGAACCGCAGGTCGGTCACCCCGACCCTCGCCGCGGCCTCCACCTGCTCCTTGCGCCGCAGGGCCGCCATCTCGGACCGGCTGACCGAGCGATCGGAGCCGCCGGCCTGGCCGTCGGTGACGATGCAGTAGGTGACCTCGGCACCCGCGTCGACCAGGGCGGCCACGGTGCCCGCCGACGCGAAGTCGACGTCGTCGGGGTGGGCGACGACGACGAGCACCCGCCGCATGCCGTCACCCGGCTCCCAGGTTCTCAGAGCACGCTCTCCTCTGGCGCCGGCTGCCAGGCCTCGATGTCCGCCAGCCTGGGGTCGTTGGAGAACACCTCGACGATGGGGAGCCGCAGGCCAAGGCGGCGCTGGATCACCTCGGTCTCGACGACCTGGTTCCACAGAGCCAGGGTGACCACCACGCCCGTCCGACCCGCCCGGGCGGTCCGGCCCGACCGGTGGAGGTAGGCCTTGTGGTCCTCCGGGGGGTCGTAGTGCATCACCAGGTCGACCCCTTCGATGTGCAGGCCCCTCGCCGCCACGTCGGTGGCCACGAGCACCGGCAGCTTCCCCGAGGCGAAGTCGGCCAGGGCTCGCTCGCGGTTGACCTGGCGCAGGTCGCCGTGGATGGCCGCTGCCCGCACCCCTTCGCGGTGCAGCTCGGCCACCAGGCGGTCCGCCCCCCGCTTGGTGCGCACGAACACCAGGGACTTGCCCTGCGCCCTGCAGATGGCCGCCGCAACCCGAACCTTGTCCATGTGGTGGACCTGCAGGAACCGGTGCTCCATGGCAGCCACGGTCTGGGTGCTCGAGGTGACCTCGTGGAAGACGGGGTCGCGGAGGTAGCGCGTCACCAGGCGGTCCACCGCCCCGTCGAGGGTGGCCGAGAACAGCAGGGTCTGGTGGGGCCGGCCGAGACGGCGCAGGACCCACTCCACCTGGGGCATGAAGCCCATGTCGGCCATGCGGTCTGCCTCGTCGAGGACCAGGATCTCGACGTCGGCCACCGACAGCTCGCCGCGGTCGCCCAGGTCGATCAGGCGCCCCGGGGTCGCGATGACCAGGTCCACTCCCCTGCGAAGCCTCGCCACCTGCCGGTCGAGGTCAGCGCCGCCGTACACGGCCGCCACGCGCAGGCCGACGGCCGCCCCGAGGGTCGCCAGCACGCCGTGGACCTGCACGGCCAGCTCGCGCGTCGGCAACAGCACCAGGCCCCGCGGCCGAGCCGGACGTCCGTCCGCCTGGCGGGACCCGGCCTCCGGTGCCAGGCGCTGGAGCATCGGCAGGCCGAAGGCCAGGGTCTTGCCGGAGCCCGTCTTGGCCTTGCCGCACACGTCGCGCCCTGCCAGGGCGTCGGGCACGGTCAGGGCCTGGATGGGGAACGCGGTCATGATGCCCTGGTCGGCCAGGGCCTTGCCCAGCTCCAGCGAGACGCCGAGCGACTCGAAGGTCTGGGCCGTTTCGTAGGTGTCCCCCCCGGGATCGCGGCCGGTGGCGCCCGGCCCCTCGTCGACGACGCCGGCGCCGGGTCCGGCCATGGTCTGGGTCATGTGCTGCTCTACGTCGCTTCTTTCGTCGTACGGCCGGGCCCGGGCCGTCCGGGAGGGGGGAATGGGCCCCGGTGGTGTGCCCGGCAGCGTGCCTTGTACACCACCACTGGCGAACAGGGTACCAGCGTGGCCGGCGCTCCCCGCGTCTTGCCCGCCCGCTGGCTCGTCGTGCCCGGTCGCTGGCTCGTCGTGCCCGGTCGCTGGCGCGTCGTGCCCGGCCGCTGTGCCAAGGTGGATGGCTCCGAGCGCTGCCGGAGCGGACCCATGAAGCGACGACCGAGGAGGAGCGATGCCCAAGCTCGATGCCGGCGACAAGGCCCCGGCCTTCACGTTGCCCGACCACGACGGCAAGGCGGTGTCGTTGGAGGACTTCGCCGGATCGCCGGTGGTGCTCTACTTCTACCCGGCCGACGACACGCCGGGGTGCACGAAGGAGGCGTGCCAGTTCAACGACAACCTGCGGGCGTTCGCAAAGGCCGGCGTCCGCGTCGTCGGCATCTCCCCCGACAAGCCAGCCAAGCACGTGCAGTTCCGCGAGAAGTACGGGCTCTCCTTCCCGCTGCTCTCGGACCCCGACCACACGGTCATGGCGGCCTACGGTGCCTGGGGGGAGAAGACGATGTACGGCAAGAAGACGGTCGGGACCATACGATCGACGTTCCTCGTGGACGCGAAGGGCGTCATCACCCGCGCCTGGTACAACGTCCGGGCCGACGGCCACGCCGCCAAGGTCCTCGAAGCGGTGGAGGCCTGAGGAAGGTCCTCGCCACGAGGCCCGGTGCCGCGCCCATCACCGGCTCGCCGGGCTCCTGCCGAGGCGATGGCAGCTCGCTAGGGTATGCGCCGTGCCTCCCGAAAAGCCGCACTGGGCCCACCTGTACCGAGAGGTGGTCACCTCAGGCCTCTGCACGGGGTGCTCGGCCTGCATCGTGGCCTGCCCCTACGACGTGCTCGGCTACGACGACGAGGGTGGGCGCTACAAGCCGTTCCACGTGGAGGAGTCGGGCGGGTTCGACGACTGCACCCACGGCGTGAAGGGCTGCACGCTGTGCACCCGAGCCTGCCCGCGCTTTCGCGACTGGGAGCCGGAGGTCGACACGTTCCTGTTCGGACGCGAGCGGACGGCCGACGAGGTGGCAGGCGTCCATCTCGACATCGTGCTCGCCCGCGCCACCGATCCCGACGCGCAGGTCGCCGGGCAGGACGGCGGCCTCGTGTCCGCGCTCCTCATCTGGGCCCTCGAGCACGACGTCATCGATGCGGCGCTCGTGTCCGCCCTCGAGGGCGACGGCACGAGCTGGAAGGCCGTGCCGGCCGTCGCCCGGACCCGCCAGGACGTGCTCGCCACGGCGGGCTCCCGGTACACCTACTCGGCCAACCCGATGGCCTACGCCGAGGCCATCGAGGGCGGCGCCGAGCGCCTGGCGTTGGTCGGCATGGGCTGCCAGACCTCGGCACCGCCGGTGATGGCCGCCCGCAAGGCGGGCAAGGTCGCGCGGCGCTTCGTGCTCAACATCGGGCTCATGTGCTCCAAGACCTTCGACGACGCCATCTTCGCCGAGCTGTTCGAGGCCAAGTACGGCCTCAAACGCGAGGACATCGTGAAGATGAACATCAAGGGCGTCTTCCAGGTCTGGACGCGTGACGGCGCCTACCACGAGGTCCCCCTCAAGGAGGCCCACGGCTGGACCCGTGAGGGATGCCTGTCGTGCCCGGACTTCGCCGCCGAGCATGCCGACATCTCGACCGGGGGGATCGGCGCCTTCAACGACTGGACGCTGACTGTGGTCCGCACCGAGCGAGGCCGCCAGCTGTTCGACGCCATGGTCGAGGGCGGCGCGGTCGACGTGCGGCCGATCGACGAGGACCCCGGGGCGGTGGCCCTCATGCAGCGCCTCAGCCGGGTGAGCCGGCGGCGCTGGCCGGCCACCGCCCTTCCCGCGCCCCGGCGCCTCCCCGCGCCGAGCGCGTAGCGCCTCAGGCGCCGAGCGCCCGGGCCCGGGCGAACACGGCATCGAACATGGGCTCGGTGAGCCTCCCGGTGAACGTGTTCTGCTGGCTGGGGTGATAGGAGCACAGCAGCGTCCGGCCGGCGGGCAGGGCGTGCTCGGCCAGGTGGGCGAAACGCGGCCGGGGCCGCACGCCGAAGAGGCGGGCGACGGCGTCGCAGGCGAAACCGCCGAGGGCGACGATCACCACGGTCTCGTGCAGCAGCTCCAGCTCGCGTGCCAGGTAGGGCAGGCAGGTGTCGCGCTCGATCGGCGTCGGCCGGTTCGCCGGCGGGGCGCAGCGCACCGCCGCCCCCACCCACGCCCCCTTGAGCTCCAGCCCGTCGCCTCGGGCCACGCTGGTCGGCTGGTTGGCGTACCCGGCGCGCCACAGGGCCCCGAAGAGCCAGTCGCCCGAACGGTCGCCGGTGAAGACCCGGCCGGTCCGGTTGCCCCCGTGGGCCGCCGGGGCGAGCCCCACGACCACGAGCCTGGCCTGCGGATCGCCGAAGCCGGGCACGGGGCGGGCCCAGTACGGCTGCGAGGCGAAGGCCCCGCGGGCGGCGGCCGCTGCCGACTCGCGCCAGGCCACGAGCCTCGGGCAGCGGCGGCAGCGCACGATGTCGGCCTCGAGCGCGGCCAGCTCGCGCCCCGCCTCGTCGCGGGGCGCCGGGTGGGGGCACCTCACGGGGCAGAGCCTACGATGGTTGGTCATGCCGGCCTCCCGAACGCCGACCACCGCGTCCAGGGCCTCCCGCACCGCTGCGGCCCGGGGCGGCGCGACGGGCCGGCGACAGGCGGCCCCCGCCGCGTCCGCACGGCGCCCGGCGACCGCAGCACGCGCCGGGCGGCGCCGGAGTGCCCCGCCCACGGTCGTGCTCCTCGTCCGCCACGGCCGCACGGCCACGACGGGCAGGGTCCTGCCGGGGCGTGCCCCGGGCCTCCACCTGTCCGAGGAGGGGCGCGCCCAAGCCGAGGCGCTCGCACACCGGATGGCCGCCCTCACGAGACCGCCGTCGGCCGTGTACGCGTCGCCGCTCGAGCGCACCCGCGAGACGGCTGCACCGACGGCCAGGGCGCTCGGGCTGCGGGTCCGGGTGGAGCGGGGCCTGCTCGAGTGCGACGTCGGTCGGTGGACAGGCGAGCGGCTCGCCCGCGTGAGCCGCGACCCCCGATGGTCGACCGTCCAGCGCTGGCCCACGGGTTTCCGCTTCCCCGGCGGGGAGTCCTTCGCCGACCTGTCGACGCGCGCCACCGCCGCTGTCCTGCGCCTGGCGGCCGCCCACCCGGGGGAGACGGTCGTCGCCTTCTCCCACGCCGACCCGATCAAGGCGGCGCTCGCCGCCTCCGCCGGCGTGCCGCTGGACCTGTTCCAGCGCCTCGTCGTGTCGCCGTGCTCGGTCTCCGCGGTGGCGTTCACGGCCGACGGGCCGCACGTGCTGTGTGTGAACGCCACCGCATCGCTGGACGAGCTGGTCCTCTCGTGAGCCCGCCCGACCACGAGTACGACCTGAGCACCCCCGAGCTGTTCAGCGTGAGCACGATCGGCCCGGTGGGCGAGCGCCTCTTCTTGCTCCACTGCCGGCAGGGCCCGACCACGCTGACCCTCAAGGTCGAGAAGCAGCAGGTGGCGCTGCTGGCGAGCTACCTGGCGCGCATCGTGCGGGAGCTCGGCCGGCCGGGCGAGCTTCCCGAGGAGCTGGACGTGAGCACCGATGTCGAGCCCGACTGGGTGGTCGGCACGATCGGCGTGTCCTACGACGAAGATATCGACCGGTTGGTCGTGGTGATGGAAGAGCTCGTCCCCGAGGAAGAGACCGGCAACGTGGCCCGGGTCTCGCTGAGCCGCGAGCAGGCGGCGGCCTTCGCCATCCGTGCCACCCAGCTGGTGGAGGCCGGCCGACCGCCGTGCCCGCTGTGCGGGTACCCCCTCGACCCCTCGGGGCACGACTGCCCGCGGACCAACGGCCACCGACCTCCGGCGACCTGATGCCTCGCGGGCGCCGCACGCCGCGCACGGTGCGCCGGCCGGTGGCCGACGTGCTGAGCCAGGGCGAGCTGGCGGTGCACGGGCGGATCCCGGGCAGCTCCAACGTCACTCTGCTCGTGACCGCCCGCCTCGGTGAGGAGGAGGTGGCGGCCGTGTACAAGCCCACCCGGGGCGAGCGACCGCTGTGGGACTTCCCGACGGGGCTGCACCAGCGGGAGGTGGCTGCCTACCGGCTGTCGGAGGAGCTCGGCTGGGGGATCGTCCCCGAGACCGTTTCGCGCGTCGACGGCCCGTACGGGGCCGGGTCGGTCCAGCGGCTCGTGCCCGACGAGAGCGGCGACCACTACTTCACCTTGCGCGACGAACCGTCGTGGAGGCCCCAGCTGGTCGCGATCGCTGCCTTCGACGTGGTCGCCAACAACGCCGATCGCAAGAGCGGTCACGTCCTGCTGGCCGACGGCAGGCTGTGGGCCATCGACCACGGCCTGTGCTTTCACGCCGAGCCAAAGCTGCGCACCGTCATCTGGGACTTCGCCGGCGAGAGCCTGCCCGCCAGCCTGCGCGACGACCTGCGCCGCCTTGCGGCCGGCGGCGTGCCCGAGGCGATCGCCGAGCTCCTCGACCCCGCCGAGCAACGGGCACTCCTGCGCCGGGCACGGGCGCTGGCCGACGAGGGCCGGCTGCCGTTGCCCCCGAGCGGCGGGCGGTGGCCGCCCGTGCCCTGGCCGCTCGTGTGATCGGCCAGGGCACACCTCTCTGGCCACCTGGCGACACTGCCACTCCGGGGTGGCGTCGGCCTCCCGGAGTGGCGTCGGCCACCCGGGGTGGAGTCAGGCCTTGGCTTTGAGGGCCTCGATGAGTGCGGGCAGTACCTTGTGCACGTCGCCGACGATGCCGAGGTCGGCCACCGAGAAGATGGGCGCGTCCTGGTCCTTGTTGACGGCCACGATGTGCTTCGAGCCCTTCATCCCGACCAGGTGCTGGGTGGCCCCGGAGATGCCGCACGCCAGGTACACGGTCGGCTTGACCGTCTTGCCGGTCTGGCCGACCTGGTGCGAGTAGGGGACCCAGCCGGCGTCGACGATGGCCCGGCTGGCCCCGGGCGCGCCGTTGAGGAGCTTGGCGAGCTCTTCGATCATGGCGTAGTGCTCGGCCCCACCGAGCCCACGCCCCCCCGACACGACGACCGTCGCCTCGTCGAGCTTGGGGCCGGTCCGCTCCTCGACGTGGCGCTCGACGATGCGCGCGGTGCCCGTGGCGCCGGTGTCGGGCACCGAGAGCGCCTCGACCGCAGCCGGCGGTCCGCCGGCAGGCTCGGCGGCGAACGACTTGGCCCTGACGACGAAGATGTGGGGCGTGGGCCCCGTGAAGCGGGCCCGCACGACCTGGTTGCCGCCGAACACGAGGTGCTGGCTGAGCACGTCGCCACCCTCGACGGCGAGCCCTGTGACGTTGGTCAGGACCGGGCGGTCGAGCCGGACCGACAGCCGTCCGGCCACGTCGCGCCCGTCGTAGGTCGCGGGCACGAGCACGACGTCGGGAGCGTTGCCGCTCTCGACCATCGCCGCCATGGCCGCGGCCACCGGAGGGCCGGGCAGGGCGCCGTCGAGGTCGCCCACGTCGTAGAGCGTGCTCGCCCCGTACTCGCCGAGGGTGGCCGCCATCGAGGCGGCGCCCGGGCCCCAGGCGACCGCCTCGACGGTCGTGCCGAGCCGGCGGGCCTCGCTCAGGAGCTCGAGGGTGATGGGCGCCGGGCCGGACTCTCCTGCCGCCACGAGCACCCAGACCTTGTCGACGGCCATGTCAAATCACCTTGATCTGCTCGAGGAAAGCGACGATGCGGTCGGCACCGTCCCCTTCGTCCACCACGATCTCGCCGGCCGACCGGGCCTCGGCGTCGGCGACGTCGACGACCTCCTGGCGGGCCCCGCTCGCCCCCACCTGCGACGGCTCGAGTCCGAGGTCGGCGATGCCGAGCACGTCGACCGGCTTGGACTTGGCAGCCATGATCCCCTTGAACGACGGGTACCGAGGCTCGACCACGCCGGCCGTGACCGTCACCACGGCGGGCAGCGGCACCTCGACCTCGTCGTAGCCGGCCTCGGTCTGGCGCTGCACCTTGACCGTCGACCCGTCGACCGACACCGCCTTGGCGAAGGTGACCGAAGGCAGGCCGAGCAGCTCGGCCAGCTGCACCGGCATCGTTCCCGTGTACCCGTCGGTCGACTCCGTGGCGGCGATGACGAGGTCCGGGTCGGCCCGCCGCACGGCCGCCGACAGCACCTTGGCCGTGCTGAGCGCGTCGGAGCCGCGCAGCGCGTCGTCGCTCACCAAGATGGCCTTGGACGCCCCCATCGCCAGCGCGGTGCGAAGCCCCGACACCTCGCCGTTGGGCGCCATCGACACGAGGGTCACCTCGTCGCCCTCGCCCGAAGCGAGCTGGAGCGCCATCTCGACGCCGTAGGAGTCGGAGTCGTCCATGATGAGCTTCCCCGTGCGGACGAGGTTGTGGGTGGTCGGATCCAGGGACCCGGGCACGGCGGGGTCCGGGATCTGCTTCACGCAGACGACGACGTTCATGCCTGCATTGTTGACGACAGCGGGGCCCTCCCGCCATTCGCCACCTGACGCCCGCGAGCCGCTCGGCGGCCGAGACCTCCACGTCACGGCCCGGCGAGGGGCCCTCCCGCCATTTGCCACCTGACGCCCGCGAGGCCGCGAGACCTGACGCACGGCGCCTCGCCCGGGCCCTCATCGGGCCCGGGCGAGACCCCCGGGGGTTCCTTGCGCCCTGCCCCGTCGCCCAGTAGGCTCGACGGCCGTCACAGCACTCCAGATGGCGGCTATGGCGGGCGCCGAACATGTGAAACCGTTCACAACCTCGTAGGTGGAGGACCTTCGATGGCGCTCATGTGGAACCGCACGGTGGATTGGGACGCCGGCGACTGGCGACGGGTGGCAGCCTGCCGCAACACCGAGCCCGACCTCTTCTTCCCCGTCGGCACCACGGGCCCGGCCCTCGAGCAGATCGAGGCCGCCAAGCGAGTGTGCCGGAGCTGCGAGGCCCAGGAGCCCTGCCTCGATTTCGCCCTGGCCACGAACCAGGAGTCGGGCGTGTGGGGCGGGACCTCGGAGGAGGAGCGCCGCAAGCTCCGCAAGGCATGGCTCGCCGCGCGGCGGGCCAACCGGGCGTCCTGAGGCGCCGCCGGACCCCAGGGGGTCCACCGCCCGTGTGGGCGTCACTCCACGCCGTGCCGCGGTGAGCACCGCGGTGGGCAGGGTCCACTCGCCCTAGGCGACAACCCCGCCGCCCCTCAACGCCGCCCTGCGGGCACCCGAATGAGGACCCGAGTGCCGCCGCCCTCCTCCTGCGGGAGGGAACGCATGTGGATGGAACCCCCGAGCTGGCTGCTGACGAGGTCGCGGACGATCGAAAGGCCGAGGCTGGTCGTGGCCTCGATGTCGAAACCCTCGGGCAGGCCGGCACCGTCGTCGCGCACCTCCACGGTGAGCTCGTCGCCCACGTGCGCCAGATGGACCGCCACGTGGCCCCGTTGCGCCGCGTCGGCGGGGTCGGCGGCACCGGGCACGAAGGCATGCTCGACCGCGTTCTGCAACAGCTCGGCAAGCGTGACCGCGAGCGGGGTCGCCACGTCGGCGGTGACGGCACCCAGGTCACCGGACACGATGATCTCGACCGGCCGCGGCGACACCACGGAGTCCTCGGCCATGGCCACGAGCGAGCTGACGATGTCGTCGAAGGGGACCTCGTCGCCGGGCTCACGCGACAGGATCTCGTGCACGAGGGCGATCGACCGGACCCGTCGCTCGGCCTCGTGGAGCGCCTCGCGGCCTGCCCCGTCGCCGACCCGGCGGGCCTGGAGGCTGAGCAGCGACGAGATGGTCTGGAGGTTGTTCTTCACCCGGTGGTGCACCTCGCGGATCGCCGCGTCCTTGGACAGCAGGAGCCGGTCCAGACGGCGCACGTCGGTGACGTCTCGCAGCAGGATCATCGCCCCGGTCACGGTGCCTCGGGCGAGCAGCGGGATGCAGTGCAGGAGCACCACGACGTCCGGGCGGCGTTCGATCTCCTCGACCACCGGGCGGCCGGTCGCCAACGCCCACTGGACACCCGACTCCTCCACGCCGAGGTCCGTGAAGCGGCGCCCCTCGGGCGCCGTGTACACGCCCATGCGGTGGAAGGCGTTGACTGCATTGGGCGACGCGAAGGCCACGGTGCCGCGGGCGTCGAGGACGACGACCCCGTCTCCCACCCGGGGCGCCTCTTCGGTCCCCACGTCCTCGTCGGGGAAGGGAAAGGCCGACTCGGTCACCATGGCCACGAGGCGCCCGTAGACGTCGAGGTAGGTCCGCTCGTACTGGCTGGCCGACCCGCGCGGGGGCGACTGGCAGACCCTGGCCAGCACAGCCACCACCGGGCCGCCGGCGCGAACCGGCACCGCTTCGACGGGCACGTCGATGCCCAGGAGCTCGCGTCGCATGCGGCCGGTGGTGACGACGCCCGAGGCCAACGCTTCGGCAGCCACGGGCCAGGCGGCGGCCGGGAAGGTGCTGCCCACCAGGTCCACCTCGACGAGCGTGGGCCGGTTGTTCGGCCGGATCTGGCCGAGCACGACGAGCTCGGGGGCTCCGCCGGCGCCCGAGCATCGCCCGGGCGAGACCGGCACCAGCAGCAGGAGGTCCGAGAAGGCGAGGTCCGCCAGGAGGCTCCAGGAGCCGAGGAGCCGCTGGAGGTGGCCCAGCTCCTCGGCGGACAGCTCCGTGTAGCGGGCCGCCAGCTCAGCCGGAGTTGCCACTGCCCCCCCGCCGGTCAGTCGCCCACGGGCACGGGGGCGAGCGGGACGCGGTGCCCCTGGCGACGCCGGAAGGCCTGGAGGTGCTCGACGCCGACCGACGCCAGCAACTGGCGCAGGTCGGCGGCGTGGTCGGCAACCTGGTCGAGCCGATGGGCGTCGGAGGCCGTCGTGAGGGGGACGCCGCGGGCAGCGAGCCTGACGAGCAGCGGCAACGCCGGGTACTGCTCGCCCACCGGCTTCCGCCATCCCGCCGAGGAGACCTCGGCGGCCAGGTGGTTGGACGCCGCTGCGTCGGCCATCCGGTCCCACCATTCGGCAGGATGCGCCGGCAGCCTGCCCGTCACCTTGATCAGGTCGGGATGGGCCACCACGTCGCACGCGCCGCTCGCTGCCAGCTCCTCCAGAGCCTCGGTGTAGGCGTCCCAGCAGGCGTCGACGTCCCGGGCCGACCACTCCAGCATGGAGGGCCGGTCGTCGAGGTCGTCGAAGCGCCATGCGCCCAGCCAGTGCACGGAGCCGAGCAGCACGTCGAACGGGTAGCCGGCCAGCATCGCCCCCACGCGGTCCATGCGGCCCGGGTAGTGGTCCACCTCGAGGCCGACCACCACCGGCAACCCGGCGCGCTTGGCCTCGAGGGCGGCCTCCACGTAGGCGTCCAGGTCGGCGCGCGCGTGGAACGACCAGTAGGCGGCCATCGAGTGGCGCAACGCCGGCGACGGCTCGTCGGCGTCCCAGAACCCGCCCAGCAGCTCGTCGGCCTGGCGGAACCGGAAGAGGTGCTCGGTGAGGGCCACCTCTACCACCCCCGCTGCAGCCGCCCGCTCGCAGTACGCGGCGATCTGGTCGAGCGACAGCGGACGGTCGCCCTCGGTGTGCGGCCACAGGTGGAGGTGGTAGTCGAGCACGGCGCCGCGCGCCCTCAGCCGCTCGCGCGCCGGACGATGGTCACGCCGTCGCGGATCGTGGTCAGCACG
>DATGLW010000098.1:0-33991 GCA_035293965.1 Acidimicrobiales bacterium | reverse complement strand
TCGAGTGTCCGCGGGTCGAGTGTCGGCGGGTCGAGTGTCCGCGGGTCGAGTGTCGGCGGGTCGAGTGTCCGCGGGTCGAGTGTCCGTCGGTGAGGGACCTCAGCTGCGCCAGAGCATCTCTGCCAGCGGGTGCCCGAGGTTGAACTGGTAGTCGGCGAACTTGGGCGCCTCCTTCTGGAGCTCCTCGACCGTCCAGAAGTCGCCCTCCTTGGAGATGGAGTCGACGATGGCGAACGGCTGGAACAGGAACACCTCCCCGCCCTGGACGAAGAACACCCGGCCGTGGATCGGGCAGCTCGCGGTGGACAGGTAGGCCACGAAGGGCGAGATGTTCCCCGGGTGCATCGGCGTCCACACGTCCGACGGAGGCTCGTCGCGTGGCTGGTCGGTCGGCACCGTGGCCGTCAGGCGGGTGGCGGCGGCGGGCGCGATCGCGTTCACCCGCACCCCGTAGCGAGCGAGCTCGGCGTCGGCGATGATCGAGAAGGTCGCGATGCCCGTCTTGGCGGCGCCGTAGTTGGTCTGGCCCCGATTGCCGAAGAGACCCGAGGTCGACGAGGTGTTGACGACGGCGCGGGGCGCCTCGCGGCCGGCCTTGGACTGGTCACGCCAGTACGCGGCGGCCCAGCGGGTCGTGCAGAAGTGGCCGCGCAGGTGGACGCGGATGACGGCGTCCCACTCCTCGGGCGACATGTTGACGAGCATCCGGTCGCGGAGGATCCCCGCGTTGTTCACCAGGATGTGCAGGTCGCCGAAGGTCTCGACCGCCTGGTTGATCAGGCGCTGCGCACCTTCGAAGTCCGCCACGTCGTCGTAGTTCGCGACGGCCTCGCCGCCGGCGGCCTTGATCTCGTCGACGACCTGCTGAGCGGGGGTCTGGTCGGCACCGACCCCTTGCTCGTTGCCGCCGAGGTCGTTCACGACGACCTTGGCACCCTCCCTGGCGAACAGCAGGGCGTGCTCGCGGCCGATCCCCCGCCCGGCACCGGTGATGATCGCGACCCGGCCCTCAAGGGTGTGCATGGTGGCTCCCGTCGTTCGTCGTTCCTCGCGTGCTCTTCGGGCGACTTGCGCCGCCGGTATCTTCCCCGATCACCCGACCCCCCGCCAATCCAAGCACCATCCCAAGCACCGCCCCCTCACGGGCACCGCATCATCCTGGGCACCGCGTAGGCTGCGACCGGGAGGGACGATGGCTCCTGCGCTCGAAGGACTGCGTGTGCTCGACTTCACCTGGGGGATGCCGGGCGCGCTGGCGACCATGGTCCTGTGCGACAACGGCGCCACCGTCGTCAAGGTCGAGCCTCCCGCCGGCGACCCCCAGCGGTCCGAGCCCGCCTTCTCCCAGTGGCATCGAGGCAAGCAGAGCGTGGTGCTCGACCTCGCGACCGCCGAGGGGAGGGAGCGGGCCCGGAGGCTGGCAATGGGCGCCGACGTCGTGGTCCAGAGCTGGCGGCCCGGCGTGGCCGACCGTCTCGGTCTCGGCTACGACGACCTGGCAGCGCACAACCCGGGCCTCGTCCACTGCTCGATCACCGGGTTCGGGCCCCGAGGCCCGCTCGCCGCCGTGAAGGGCTACGACGCCGTGGTGGCGGCCAAGGCGGGCGTGATGGCCTACGAGGACCGACCGCGCTTTGCCGCCCTCCCAGGGGCGAGCTACGCCGCCGCGCACGGGGCACTGCAGGGGATCCTGGCCGCCCTGTACGTGCGGGCCTCGACCGGCGTCGGCCAGCGGGTCGAGGCGAGCCTCGTGCAGGGTCTCACGGCCTACGACCTCTACGACTGGCTCGGACCCCAGCTGCCGGCAGACCTCGCTGCGCAGCGGCGCGAGGGCTTCACCTTCGCCCCGATCGCCGGCCTCGTCGGGTTCACCAATGACGGGCGCTGGCTGCAGTTCGCCAACTTCCGCCCGCACCTCGTGGCGGCCTTCCTGGAGGCGATCGGGCTCACCGAGGCCTATCGCTCTGCCGAGGCGGCCGGGGCGCAGCCCGCCTCGCTGCAGGAGCTCGTGTTGCGGCGGCTCCACGAGAAGACCCTCGACGAGTGGATGGAGATCTTCCTCCAGGTCGACGACATCGGCGTCGAGCCCTTCCGCACGCCCGCCGAGGCGCTCGACCATCCCCAGACGCGCCACAACGGTCACGTCCTCGACGTCGCCGACCCTCGCCTCGGCGCGACGCGCCAGGTCGGCCCGATCGTCCACCTCGAGCGCACGCCTGCCGAGGTGCGCCCGGGCGCCCCCGCCCTCGGCGAGCACACGGCCACGGCCTCCTTCGACCCGAGGCCCCCGCGAGCGGCGGCGCCAGGCGAGCCCCCGCCAGGCGGGCCGCTGGCGGGGGTGACGGTCGTCGAGCTGGCATGGTTCTACGCCGCCCCCTTCGGCACCGCGCTGCTGGCCGACCTGGGGGCACGGGTGATCAAGGTGGAGGGGGCTGCGGGCGACCCGCACCGCTACCAGAGCCCGCTGCGCGAGTACGCCGGCGTCAAGGCTCTGGGGGGCAAGGAGAGCGTGGTCATCGACTACCGCACCGGGGAAGGCCGCGAGATCCTCCAGCGGCTCGTGGCCTCGGCGGACCTCGTCATGCGCAACTACCGCCAGCAGCACAGCCGCCAGTCCGGCGATGACTACGCGAGCCTGCGTGCGGCCAACCCCGACCAGGTGTACCTCTATGCCGCTGCCTACGGCCCCGACGGGCCCTACGCCGCACGGCCTGCCTTCGCTCCCACCATGGGGGTGGCCGCCGGCCAGCGCGCGTACCTCCTCGGTTGGGACCACGCCCTCGAGGCCACCAAGGCGGTCACCTTCGAGGAGGGCATGGCCGCCCTCGAGGAGGTTCGGCTGCGCTCCGGGGGACCGACGAACAACGCCGACACCGCCGCTGCCCTGGCCGTGGGCACGGGCATGCTCCTCGGCCTCGTGGCCCGGCAGCGCACCGGCCTCGGCCAGTATGCCCAGACGACGATGCTGTGCTCCAACGCCTACGTGGTCTCCGACGAGTTCTTCGACTACGAGGGCAAGGTCCCTGCCGCTCGCCACGACGACGATGGCGCCGGCCCCCTCTACCGCCTCTACGAAGCCCGGGAGGGCTGGGTGTTCCTGGCGGCGCCGCTCCCCGGCGAGTGGGGTGACCTCTGCGCCGGCCTGGGGGCGCTCGCCGGCGTGGACCTGGCCGGCGACCCCCGGTTCGCCACCCCCGAGGACCGCGCCGCCCACGCCTCCGAGCTGGCGGCCGTGCTGGCCGAGGCGTTCGCCACCCGGTCCGCAGCCGAGTGGGAGCGGGCCCTCGCGCCCTTCGACGTCGCCTGCGTCGAGGTCGCCCGGACCCCGCTGTCGAGGTTCACCATCGAGCACCCCGTCATGACCGAGAACGGCTTCGTCACGAGGGTCCGCCACCCCCTCTTCGGCGAGCACGTCCGCCATGGCCCGATCGTCACCCTCTCGGCCACCCCCGGCGCCGCCGGCCCCGGGTGCCTCGTGGGCGAGCACACGAGGCAGGTGCTCCTCGAGCTCGGCTACAGCGCCACCGAGCTCGAGGACCTGCGGGCAAGGGGCGTCGTCGCCTGGCCCGACGGCGAAGCGGGCTGACCGCGCCCTCTGGCGCCGACCGGGGGCGGGCCGGCGCGGCGAGGTGGTGGCGTGGGGAAGCGTGGCGTGGGGAAGCGCGGCGTGGGGAAGCTCCGGGCGCCGCCCCGGAGCTCGCCGGTCAGCCCGCTCCGTCGGCCTCGTCGGCGGGGGCGTCAGGCACGTGGGGGAACAGCTCCTGGAAGGCACCGATCGTGATGCGGCGCCGGTCGTCGGGCCCCACGTCGTCGAAGAGCTCGTGGAGCGTCTTCTGGGTGTGCCCGAACGTCCCCTCGAAGTGCGGGTAGTCGCTGCCCCAGCAGACGTTGCGCCAGCCCATGGCGGTGCAGGCCCGCACCGCGGAGCGATCGTGCTGGAAGGACGCGTAGACGTTCGAGTACACGTACTCGCTCGGCAGCCGCGAGAGGCGCGGCCGCACGGCGGACGCGTGCTGGCGGTAGGCCTCGTCGAGGCGGTCCGCTACGAAGGGGCCCCACGTGGCGCCGCCCTCGGACACGATCACCTTGAGCCCGGGGTGGCGGTCGAACACCCCGGTGGCGACCATCTTGGCCGCAGCACGCTGCCCGCCGTAGGTGGTCTCGAGGTAGTTGAGCAACGCACCCCCGGTGCCACGGTAGTAGAGCCCGTTGCTGGTCGAGGCCTCGTGCGGCTCGGTGCCGATGTGGTAGCCGACGACGGTGCCGGTGGCCTCCAGCGCCTCCCACACGGGCTCCCACACCGGGTCGTTCCAGTCGCGCTCGCCGGGAGGAGCCACGGGGAAGAAGGCCGCCTTGAACCCGAGCGAGGCCGCCCGCTCGATCTCTGCCACCGCGTCGCCGAGATCGAGCAGGGGGATGGTGGCCGTGCAGACGTAGCGGGGCGAGACCGCCTGGAACTCGATGGCCCAGTCGTTGATCGCCCGGCAGCCGGCGAGGAGCAGTTGCGGGTCGCGGATGGACGACGACCAGATCCCGATCGAGGGGTAGATGAGCTCCGCCCAGATGCCCTCCTGGTCCAGGTCGGAGAGACGGAGATGCGGGTCGTTGGCGCCGGGAGCCTTCTCCTGCTGGGTCTGCCCGGTGTCGGCGTCGACGAGGGTCGCGCGCGGGATGCGGCGCCGGAACTCCTGGCCGTCCACCGAGATCGTCTCCCACCGCCCGTCGGGGTCCTTGACGCTGCGCGGCATGCGCGCCGCCATGTCGGGAGGGAGGGACTGCGAGAACAGGTCGGCGGGCTCGACCAGATGTGAGTCCCCGGAGTTCGCCCAGATCTTGCCCATGTCGCCTCCTTGCCGTCGGCCCCGTTCGAAAATGCTGTTCACAGAAAGCCTACTCCGGGCCCGCCCCCGCCGCCCGCAGTGGGTGCCGCCCGGACGATCAGGCGCCGATCGGCGAGGGTCTGCCGCGCCGGAGGTCTGCAGTGGTTCGCAGCGTTGCCCAGCCGAGCCGCACGAGGACCCTCACGCACCACCACCCGGGGTCGATCTCGCCGGGCGCGACGCTGAACCGGCTGGCGGTGGCCGCCGCGTGATGGTTGTTGTGCAGGCCCTCGCCGGCGATCAGCCAGGCCAGCCACTGGTTGTTCGTGGCCAGGTTGTCGAAGGGGCGCCGTCCCCAGCGGTGGCCGATGGCGTTGATCGCCCCGCCGCCCAGCACGTAGGCAGCCATGTGGACACAGGCGGCCACCGCGGCGAGCTTCCAGCCGAGGAGCACGACGAGCAACGCCACGCCGAGCCCCGGGCCGAGGAGGCCGTGGTCGAAGAGCAACCGGTCCCAGCGGTCACGAGGGACGTCGCGCGCGTACCGCTCGACCGTCATGCCGTCGCGGACGGTTCGGCGGTAGAGGAGCGCGTTGCCGAACTGCACGCGGGCAGTGCCGAGCACGAGCGGGGAGTGCGGGTCCTTGGCGGTGTCGGCGTGCGCGTGGTGCCGCCGGTGCACCGCCACCCATTGGCGAGGGCGGGTACCCGTCCCGAGCCAGATCGTCACCCGGCACGCCGCCCGGACGCCTGGCGACAGGCGAAGGGCACGGTGGCACAGCGAGCGGTGGAGGAAGACGGTGGTGACGAAGAAGCAGAGCTCTGAGATCGCGAGCCCGAGGAGGACCGCACCTGCGAGGGGGAGCACGGAAGGGCACGATACCGACGGATGGCAGGAAATGCCATGGTGCCGGCATATCCGCTCCCGAGGACCTTGCCGACCGGCGGTCCCGGCAACGCCGCGCCGGTGGCCTGCGGCACTCGACTCGGGCGAGAACAGCCGTGGTTCCGGGCCGATCCACCGACGAAATGGTTGCCCTTACCCGGTTCATGCGCCACAATACGGCCCATGAACAAGCGCGATCTCGCCAAGTCCGTGGCTGTGCAAGCAGACGTCGGGCTGAAGACCGTCACGACCGTCCTCGACGCGTTCACCGACGTGGTCACCGCGGTGGTGTCGAAAGGGGAGCCCGTCTCGATCAGTGGGTTCGCCAAGTTCGTCAAGGTCGACCGTCCGGCGCGCATGGGGCGCAACCCGGCGACCGGCGAGCAGATCCGCATCAAGGCGTCGAAGCGGGCGAGGATCACGCCGGTCAAGGCCTTCAAGGACGCCGTCATGTCGCCGGCGAACGCACCGCGCCTCGCCCGGGGCGCGTTCCCGATCGACCCTCAAGCGGTGAAGCAGGCCGGCAAGGCGGCTGCCGTTCCCGCGCGTACCCCGGCGAAGGCTGTGGGTGCCGGCAAGGCCGGGGCGAGGAAGGCCGCACCGGCCCGCAAGGCCGCCACCCGCACGGCACCGGCCCGCAAGGCCGCCACCCGCACGGCGCCGGCCCGCAAGGCCGCCACCCGCACGGCACCGGCCCGCAAGGCCGCGCCGGCCCGGGGCGCCACGAAGCGGTCCACGCGGCGCTGACGCGCGTCGCCGCCATCCGACGCGCCCCGGTCTGCGGGGGTCTCTAGGCCGGCTCGAGGGTCGCCTGGATCCCTCGGGAGTGGAAACCGTGGACGGCCGCCTCCGCCTCGTCCTTGGGGCGGATGGCAACGAGCGCCTTGCCGGTGTTGTGGATCAGTAGGGTGAGCTGCTCGGCACGTGGGCGTGGGTGGTGCAGGATCTCCATCAGCGCCTTGATCACGTGGGCGAAGGTGTTCACGTCGTCGTTCCAGACGACGACCGCCCACAGGTCCTCGTCGTCGAGCAGCTTGTCGATGTCCTCGTCGGGCACGACGGGCGTGTCGAGCGTAGGGATCGTGTCGGTCGTGGCATGCATGGACAGGCTGGAGCTCCGCGGGCGCTGAGGTGATGGCACGGACGGGCGAGCTTCCCCGCCGCCCCGATGTTCGCGCTCTGGCGCGGCGCTCACAAGGCGCTCACAGTGCGAGCCGCCATGCGGCGTCACCCGTTCGGTCTATGCCGGGCCGGCCGAGCCACCTGTGGACCAGCCCCACCCCCGGTCCTCTCGCCAGACGATCGTGTCGCCGGGACCGAGCAGCACTGGGGTGTCACGCTCGACGGTCACCTCTTCGCCGTTGGCAAGGCGGATCACGGCGTCGGTGATCGTGCCCTCCGCGAGGCGCCGCTCGAACGCGCGCCATCGCCGGACGCCGGGCAGGACGAGGCCGCGCCGGGGCCTCTCGCGCCTGCGACGCCTCCGGCGCCGCAGGCTCATCGACCTCCTTCTCCGCTCACCGACGAGCCCTCCGTGCTCGCAGCCGGTCCTTGCGGGCCGGCCGTGTTCCTCGGCCTCCAGCTTGGAGCAAACCGTCGGCGCGTCTCCACGCCGTCCCCGCCGCCGGGGCCCGCCGATCCGCGTTCGCCACCTGGCGTCCCGCCGCCGTCCCCGGCCGACACCGGGCCGGCGAGTGTGGCCGGCCTGGTGCCGGTAACCTTCGAGCCCATCGCCGTCAGGTCGTCACCACACGTCGAGGCCGAGGGTCCTGCCGCCGCCGTCCTCCCCGATGGGCCGGTGCGGGGCACCGGGCCTGCCCGTGCGCTGCCCCTCCTGCAGGGCATGCGGGTCCGGCAATGGCCGAAGAACCTGCTCGTGTTCGTGGCGCCGGCCGCCGCGCGCGTCCTGCACCACCCGGGCCCGGCGCTGCACGCGCTGGGAGCCTGCGCCGCCTTCACCGCAGCGGCAGCGGGGACCTACCTCCTGAACGACGTGATGGACGCCGACGCCGACCGCCGCCATCCCGAGAAGCGTCGCCGACCAGTCGCCGCCGGCACGCTCGGCGCGCGCTCGGCAGCCGTTGCCGGCCTGGTGCTCCTCGGCGCCGCGCTCGCCTCCTCTTGGCTGCTCGCCGGGTGGAAGCTCTTTGCCGTGCTTGCGGCGTACGTGGGCGTCAGTGCCGCCTACACGGTCCGGCTCAAGCACGAACCGGTCGTCGAGCTGGCCGCCGTCGCCTCGGGGTTCGTGCTGCGGGCGGTGGCCGGCGGCGCAGCCACCGGCGTGCCGCTGTCGAGCTGGTTCCTCGTCGTCACCTGCTTCGGCGCGCTGTTCGTGGTGGTGGGCAAGCGTGCCGCCGAGCACCGGCACCTCGGCGAGGCGCGCGGCGAGCATCGGCCGTCCCTGGCGATGTACTCGCCGTCGTTCCTGCGATCCGTGCTGACCTTGAGCGCCGGCGTGACCGTCACCGCCTACTGCCTGTGGGCGTTCGATCGCGCCGGCCAGCTGTCCCACGCCAGCCGGCACCTGGTCTGGGTCCAGCTGACCGTCGTGCCCGTCGTGCTCGGGCTGCTCCACGTGCTCCGCCTGCTCGACGCCGGCCAGGGCGGGGCGCCCGAAGAGCTCGTGTTGCGCGACCGATTCCTCCAGGCGATGGGGGTCCTGTGGGTGGTGCTGTTCGCCGTCGGCCTGTATGCCTAGGGCGACGTGGCGGCCGGGTGCCGTCTGCGATGGCGGCCGCGGCGTGCGGGTCCTGCGCGGCTGGGGGCGGACGCCCGCTTCGGCGGCCACGGTGGTGGCACCCCGCGACACCGCCGAAGTGGCGAGCCTCGTGTGCGGCCCGTCACGGGGCGAGCCCGGCCGCGGCCCGGCTCGCGGCCTCATCGCCCGTGGGCTGGGCCGCTCCTACGGCGACGCGGCACAGTGCGCGGGCGGCGTCGTCGTCACGACCGCCGCCCTCGGGGGGATCGGCTGGTCGAGCGGCGGCCAGGGTCTGGTGGAGGTGGGGGCGGGGGTGTCCCTCCACGAGCTCATGACCTGGTCGCTGCCTCGCGGCTGGTTCCTGCCGGTCACGCCGGGCACCCGGAGCGTGAGCGTCGGCGGTGCGGTGGCGGCCGACGTCCACGGCAAGAACCACCATCGCGACGGCAGCTTCTGCCGCCATGTCGCCGCGCTGGAGCTCGTTGCACCGAGCGGCGTCTACGAGGTCGGGCCCGATCGCGATCCTGAGCTGTTCTGGGCGACGGCTGGTGGCATGGGGCTCACCGGTGTCGTCACTCGGGTGACCCTCCAGCTGACGCCGGTCGAGACCGACCAGATGGTCGTCGACACTCACCGCCTCGAGGACCTCGAGGCGGTGATGTCCGCCATGGAGGCGGCCGACGCCACCCACCGGTACTCGGTGGCCTGGGTCGACTGCGGCGCGAGGGGGCGGCGCCTTGGCCGGGGAGTCCTGACTGCCGGCGAGCACGCCACGAGCGCGCAGTTGCCACCAGGGCGCCGCTCGGGCGCCCCGTCGCCGCCGCCGCCCCCCCGGCTCCGCGTGCCCGCCGCCACACCGGTGGACCTCCTTCGCCCGTCGACGGTGCGGGCGTTCAACGAGCTCTGGTACCGGAGGGCGCCGCGCCGGCGCCTCGGTGCGCTGGAGCCCCTGCCGTCCTTCTTCCATCCCCTCGACTCCCTGGCCGATTGGAACCTCCTGTACGGGCGCCGCGGCCTGGTGCAGTACCAGTTCGTGGTCCCGCTGGCCGAGGGGGAGGTGGTGCAGCGGGCGGTCAAGGCGATCGCCGCCTCGCGCCTGCCCTCGGTGCTGGCGGTGCTCAAGCGCTTCGGGCCGGCCGATCCCGGCCCGCTGTCGTTCCCGCGCGAGGGCTGGACGCTCGCCCTCGACTTCCCGGTCGGCCCGCCCGGCCTTCCGGCCCTGCTCGACCGCCTCGACGACCTGGTCGCCGGTGCGGGCGGGCGCGTCTACCTCGCCAAGGACGCCAGGCTCGACCCAGCGCACGTGGAAGCCATGTACCCGCGGCTCGGAGAGCTGGCTGCCGTGCGCCACCGGGTCGATCCCGACGGCCGTCTGCAGTCGGACCTCTCGCGCCGGCTCGGTCTCGACCGGGTGGCCGGCCTGCGGGCGCCGGCGGGGCGCGGCATCCGGGCAGCGGCCCCAGGCCAGAGCCATGGATGACGCCTTCGGGCTGCCTCAGTCGATGGTGGTGCTCGGGGGCACCTCGGACATCGCGACCGCCCTGGTCCGCCGGCTCGTCGCGGCCCGCTGCCGCACGGTGGTGCTTGCAGGGCGTGACCCCGAGGCCCTGGCGCGGGCGGCCGGCACGCTGCGCCGGGAGGGCGCGGCGGCATCGGTCGTGACCTTCGACGCCGCGGACGTCTCCTCGGCAGGGGCCGTCGTCGAGCGCTGCGTCGCCCAGGCGGGGGGCGAGGTGGACCTCGTGGTGATGGCCGTGGGCCAGCTGGGCGAGCCCGGCCACGAGGCCGACCCGGCCAGGGTGGCCGAGATGGCCACGGTCAACTTCACCTGGCCGGCCGCCGCGATGGCGGCGGTTGCCGGGCGCCTCTGCGCACAGGGGCACGGGCGGCTCGTGGTGCTGTCGTCGGTGGCGGGCGTTCGGGTGCGCCGGGCCAACTACGTCTACGGCGCCACCAAAGCCGGGCTCGACGGGTTTGCGCTCGGTCTCGCCGACACCCTGCGCGGATCGGGTGCCTCGGTACAGATCGTCCGCCCTGGGTTCGTGCGCACCAAGATGACCGCCGGGCGGCGCGCCGCCGCGTTGGCCACCGGCCCCGAGCAGGTGGCGGCGGCCATCGTGGCGGCGATGGCAGACGGCAGGACCGTGGTGTGGGTGCCCCCCGTGCTGCGCTGGGCCTTCCTCGTGCTGCGCCACCTGCCGGCTGCCCTGTGGCGCCGGCTGCCTGGGTGAGGGCACTGGCAGCGCACCGCCGAGCTCTCGGCCCGCCCCGACCCGGGAGGGCCGCCGCTGCACCTGCGACCGGCCGGGTGAGTTGCGGCCGACCTGAGAGAACGCCGAGATTGCAGCACGGGGGCGGACCGATGCCCGGTCGGCCCCCCTCTACCATCGCCGGCGTGCCTGCTCGAGCACCCCGCGACCGGCCCGGCGACGTGCAGCCGGGCAGGCTGACGGCGAGCCGGCTGCCGCCGGGCAGGCTCTCGGCAAGCCGGCTGCCGCCGAGCAGCCAGGAGGCAGCCGGCGCTGCGCCCTCGGCCAACCCGGCCCACGCGCCGGCGCGCCCCCGGAGCCGGCGGGCAGCAGGGGTGGAGGCCAACGCGCGGCTGACCGCGACGACCGCGGTCGTGCTGCTCGTGCTGCTGGCCGCCGAGGGGGTGACGATCCTTCGCGTCCGGGCCCTCGTGACGCCCCACGTGGTCGTCGGCATGCTGCTCGTGCCGCCGGTGGCGCTCAAGCTCGGCAGCACGGGCTGGCGGTTCGCCCGCTACTACCTCGGCGCGCCCGCCTATCGGGAGAAGGGGCCGCCGCCGCCGCTGCTGCGGCTCCTCGGGCCCCTGGTCGTGGTGCTGACGGTGGCCGTGCTGGCGACCGGCGTGGCGCTCTTGCTGGGCCCCGCCTCCTGGCAGGGCAAGCTCTTGCTGCTGCACAAGGCGTCCTTCGTGCTGTGGTTCGGGGCGATGGCCATCCACGTGCTCGGGCACCTCCTCGACACCGCCCGCCTGGCGCCGCGCGACTGGCTCCGCCGTGCCCGGGGCGAGGTGGCCGGTGCCGGACTCCGCCAGTGGGCGGTGGCGGCGAGCCTTGTCGTGGGGGTGTGGCTCGCGGCGCTCGTGGTGCCCCACGTAGGCTTCTGGTTGGCACACGACGCGCCGCACGTCGGAGGCTGAGCGTGGTCGACTTCCCCGAGGCCCGAGAGCCCGCCGTGGCGGCCACCCCGCGCGTGGACAGCGGAGGTGCCGGTTCCCGGACGCCACTCGGACCGGGGGCGGCCGCCGAGCGGGCGGTCGTCGCCGGCGAGGGCCTCCTCCGGGGCGGCCGTCTCGGCCGTCGCCGCTTCGGCCGTCGCCGCCGACGGCCTCGGAGCCGCACGCGCCGACGCGTCGTTCGGGTGGTCCAGCTGGCCCTCGTCGGGATCCTGGCGTGGCTCGGGGTCTCGCTCGGCTCGGCGCTGACCGACCCCTCGATGGGCACCAGCCTCGCCGGGCGGCTCGCCGAATGGGCGAGGGAGAACGGTGGGGCGAGCGTGGTGGTGTGGGCCGAGAACCTCTGGTACAGCCACCACCCGCCCCCCGTGGGCGGGCGCCCGCCGAAGGGGGCGATCAGGCGCGCAACGGTCCGCCCGCCCGCATCGGCAGCCACGTCTGCCGTGCCCCACCTGCCGCCGCCCGCGCCCATCCAGCCCTTTGCCTCGCCCCCCATCCCCGGGGAGGGGCAGTGGTCGCCCGCTGGTCGACTCGTCGACGGCCTCCCCGCCGTGTACGAGACCACCCTCCGGCCCGACCCGGTGCACACGAGCTATGTGGTGGGTGTCGCGTGGATGGACACCAAGCTGCTGCGAGCCACGCTCTACTCGGGCAGCCAGATCCCCGGCGGCGGCCCCTACGCCGACACCGCCCCGGTGTCGCCCCAGGCAGCGCGGACCCTGGTGGCTGCCTTCAACTCCGGGTTCCTCATGTCCAACGCGGAGGGCGGCTACTACACCGAGGGCCGGATGGTGGTGCCGCTGCGCCCAGGGGCGGCCTCCTTCGTCGTGTACCGCGACGGCACGGCCACGGTGGGCGAGTGGGGGCGTGACGTCACCATGACGCCCGACGTGGTGTCGGTGCGCCAGAACCTCGACCTCCTCGTTGACGGCGGCCAGCCGGCGCCGGGCCTCAATGCCAACGACACCACCAAGTGGGGGTTCACCCTCGGCGACAACGTGTACGTGTGGCGATCCGGCCTTGGCGTCACGGCGGACGGGGCCCTGGTGTACGTCGGGGGGCCCGGGCTGAACATCACCGACCTGGCGAACCTGCTGGTGCGTGCCGGTGCCGTGCGGGCCATGGAGCTCGACATCAACACCGACTGGGTCGACTTCGCCACCTACGCCCCGGTGCCCCCGACCGCGCCGGCCTCGCCGGCCAACGGGACCAACCTCCTGCCGGGCATGGCCGGGACCCCCGCCCGGTACTTCGCCACCTGGTGGGCTCGCGACTTCATCACCATGTCGGCCCGCTGAGGGCGCGCCCGGGCCAGGGCCCCGAGGGCTGCCCCGCCGCGCCGCCACGGCCGACCATGGGGGCGCCACGCGCCGCGGGCGGCATCAGGGACGGGGTTCGCCGTGGGCGGAGCCGGGGAGTGCGGTCCGCAACCGCGACGCGCGCTGCCAGGCGCGCGAGGGTCGTGCGGGGTTCGGGGAGCCGCGGGCTGGCAGAAGTGGTGGCAGTCGACCTGCTGCTCTGGGCGCGCGAGGGTCGTGCGGGGTTCGGGGAGCTGCGGGGTTGGGGATGCCCTGGGGACCTGGCGGCGCCCGCTGGGGAAGGACGGGGGACGACGCGAGGATTCGTGGGGAGAACGTCTGGATTTCGCTCCGGCCCCTTGCCATCGCGGCGCGGGAGGTTCAGGCTGTCGTCAGTTCGGGATCACGGGGACCGCCGACCCGAAGGAACGCCGGAAGGCGAGCCGGAGGCAGGCCGGGGCGACGCAAGGAGCGCCGGGCTGGGCGGAGGAAGGAGTCCCGAACCACAACGACGGATCGCTCGACGGGTCGTGGCTTCCCTGGAGCCGGCGGCCCGGAGCCCCGGCCGGGGTGGTCCGACACGGCCCCGGCCGTCGGCATCGGCGAGCGTCATGATGTGGCCCCGAGGAGCACGGAGGGCATCGCCCGACCGGTTACTCGGGGCCACGTCGCGCCAGGACCACGTCGCGCCAGCTGGTGTCGCGCCGGGGCAGCCGCGCCCGGGCCGCGTCGTGCCAGCTGGTGCGGGTGCGGCCACGCCGGCCGCCTCGCCGTACGGACGGGGCTCAGCGGACGGGGCTCAGCGGACGGGGCTCAGCGGGCCACCGCCTGCCACAGCTTGGCCGGACGCTCGCCCGCGCCCACGCTCCGGGCCAGCTCGGCCTGCACGAGGGGCAGGTCGTCTGGGTGGGTGACGCCGATGCAGCGGCCAGGGGCGACCAGCACGACGAACGCGGTCGCCGGGTCGTAGCCGGGACGTCCCGGTACCGACAGACGGGTGGCCACCACCTCGGGGAGGAGGAGCTCGGTCTCGTCCGACGCGTGACGGGACGAGCCCACGGCCTCCTCGAGCACCCGGCGCATGACGGGGGTGAAGCCCCAGAGGTTCATCGAGACGAGCGAGTCGCCGGGCAGCTCGGCGGGCGCGTGCCCGTCCTTGGAGATGAAGCGGTCGTCGCCCACGGCGAACACCTGGCGTCGCTCGTCGATGGAGCGGAGGAGCCCGCCGTCGTCGACGTGGCACAGCCCGCGGGTGACCGGGCTGTCGCCGACCACGGCGTCGCGCAGGTGGAAGGCGACCAGCACGTTGCGCGGGTCGTCGCTGGCAAGGTGGGCCGCGAGCAGTCGGAGCGCGCCGGCTCCGTAGAGGTCGTCGGCATTGCAGACGCCCACGCGCTCTTCGGCACCGAGGGCCTCGGACGCGCACGCCAGGGCGTGGACGGTGCCGAGGGGGACGGGCTGCTCGGCGAAGTGCACGTCGATCCCCGGCGGCCAGGAATGCTCCACGTGGTAGCGGATGGCGGGGCCGGTCGAGGCACCGAGCACGAGCACCAGCTTGGTGAACCCCGCTGCCAGCGCGTCGCTGGCCAGCAGGTCGACAACCGCCTCGCCCCCGGGTCCCACAGGCGCCAGTGGCTTCACCCCGCCGTAGCGCCGGGCCCGCCCGCCAGCCAGGATGACGAGGGGAGGACCGTCAGTCCTGCTCATCACCCCAGCGTAGGACGACGCTGGCCCAGGTCATTCCCCCGCCGAACCCCGACAGGAGAAGCCGGTCGCCTGGACGGACCCGCCCCTCGGAGATCGCGTGGTCGAGCGCCAGGGGGACAGAGGCCGAGGAGGTGTTGCCGTAGCGGTCGATCACGACCGAGGTCCGCTCCTCGGGGATGCCGAGGCGCTGGCAGACCGCCTGGATGATCCGCAGGTTCGCCTGGTGGGGCACGAACACGTCGACGTCGGCGGGCGTGAGGCCGGCGTCGGTGAGGGCACGCATGGCGGAATCCACGACCATCCGCACTGCCTTGCGGAAGATCTCCTTGCCGTCCATCCACAGGTACCCGCCATGGTCGCAGGTGAGCAGGTGGCGCAGGGACCCGTCGCTGTTGAGGTTCCAGCTCAGCAGGTCGCCGCGGCCTGCCACCGGGCGCAGGACGACTGCGCCCGCGCCGTCGCCCACGAGCACGGCGATCCGGCGGTCCTCCCAGTCGGCGATGCGCGACAGAGCGTCGGCACCGACGACCAGCACCGGCCCCGAGCCAGCCTGCACCAGGCCGGAGCCGACCACGAGGCCGTAGACGAACCCCGAGCAGGCGGCGTTCAGGTCGAAGGCGCCCGCCGAGACACCGAGCGCGGCGGCCACGGTCGCCGAGGTGCCCGGCACCAGCGCATCGGGGGTGGTGGTCGCCAGGACCAGCGCACCCACCTCCGCCCCCGACATGCGGGCCCGCTCGAGAGCCCTGGCACCCGCTTCGATCGCCATCTGCGACGTGACACCCCCCACCCGGCGCTCGCGGATGCCCGTTCGCTCGGCGATCCACTCGTCGCTCGTGTCGAGCCGCGCCGAGAGGTCGTCGTTGGTCACGACCTTGTCGGGCACGGCCACCCCCCAGCTCGCGACCGTGATGCCCCGCACCTCTGTCATGGCGCCCCCCTCCTCACGTGCCGGCGGCGAGGGCATGGATGCCGACGAACGCAGTGTCGCCGTCGATGACCCCTCCGGTGTTGACGGCCACCCCGAGGCGTGCCCCGGGCGCCTGGCGGCTCCCGGCCCGCCCCGAGAGCTGGGCCGCGAGCTCGACCACCTGGGCGACCCCGGTGGCGCCGATGGGATGGCCGCGCCCCACCAGGCCGCCGCTCGGGTTGACGGCCAACCTCCCGCCGCCGACGGCCGTCCGCCCGGCGAGGGTGGCCGGCCCGGCCTCGCCCGGTGCGAAGAAGCCGAGGGACTCGAGCGAGTACAGCTCCTCGGCGCTCGTGGCGTCGTGGAGCTCCACCACGTCGACGTCGCCGGGGCCGATCCCGAACGCCTCCCAGGCGGCGGCAGCCGTCCTCGCCAGGCGGTCGTGGTAGTCCACCCGGCCGTCACCCGACCGGCTGAGCGAGCCGATGATCCGTGGCGCCGAGCGCGGTGGCCGGCTGGCCTGCCCGCCGAGCACGACTGCGGCGGCCCCGTCGGTGAACGAGCTGCACATGAACCGGGTCAGCACGCCGGCGACCCGGGGGGAGGCCAGGACCTCCTCTTTCGAGACGGCTTGGCGGAACTGGGCGCACGGGTTGAGGGCGGCGTGGTGCCGCGCCTTGGCGGCGGCGGCGGCGATCTGCTCGACCGTGCCTCCTCGATCGCGCAGGTACTCCTCGGCCCACCTGGCGTTCAGGCCCATGAGGATGCTGCCGGCCGGGTTGTCCTCCTCGGCCATGCGCCGGTGCAGGTCTGCCCGGTACCCGGTCGGCAGGCCGTCCTCGATGCCGGCCAGGGTGGCCGCCCGATCGCCCGTCCACATCTTCTCGATGCCGACCACGAGCACCGCCCGGTCGCCACCGCGGGCGGCCTTGACGGCCAGGTGCAGCGCCGAGGAGCCGCCGGCGCACGAGTTGTCGACGTTGACCATGGCTACGTCGCCGAGCCCCGCCTTGCGCAGCCACGCTTCGCCGCGGATGCAGCCCTGGTCGCACAGGCGGCCACCCAGGGCGTTGCTCACGACGACGAGGTCGAGGTCGTCGGCCGACAGCCCGCCGTCCGCCAGGGCTTCGCGGACCACGAGCTCGCCCATGGCCTCGGGCGACTGGTCGCGCCGGCTGAAGTCGGTCATGGCGGTGCCGAGGACGGCCACCGGAGCGTGGCTCACAAGAGGACCTCCACAGGCTCGGGGCACGCCGGGGCGGCGAGCCGTTCGGGCGCGGCGGGAGATGCGGTGACAGGCGCGGCAACGGGCGCGCCGGCACGGCAGCGCTCCACCTCGCCGGCCAGGGCGGCGAAGTGCTCGATGGGGTCGTCGTCGGCCACCATGACCGCCACGTGGTCGGCTCCGGCGGCCAGGTACGCCCCCACCCGATCGGCGCAGGCGGCGGGCGGCCCTGCCACCAGGTGGCGGGCGAACGCGCGTGGCGGGATGCCGTAGAGCGAGGAGAGCCAGGCGGTGCCGCGGGCCTGCGCCTCGCGGGCCGGCCCCACGTGGAGGAACACCACGGCGGCTGCCGCCACCTCGGCCGGGTCGCGGCCCGCCGCCTCGGCCTCGCCCCGGAGGGTGGCCAAGCGGTCAGCGAACGCGGCGGGGCCGAGGAACAGGGGGACCCAGCCGTCGCCCCTCCGGGCGGCCCGTCGCACCGCGGCGGGGCTCGACCCGCCGACCCAGACCGGGATGGGTGCCGGCTCGGGCTCCTGGCGATACCGCCGGCCGGTGTCGCCGCCGCTGGCCCACGCCCTGCGAAGCGTCTCGATCCCGGCATCGAGGCGGCGGCCCCGGTCGAGGAAGGAGGATCCGGCCGCCTCGTACTCGCCGGCGTGCTCCCCCACGCCCACACCGAGCACGAGGCGACCGCCCGAGAGCACCTGCAAGGTGGCGGCCTGCTTCGCCACCACGGCAGGCGAGCGCAGCGGCAATTGCAGGACGCAGCTGCCGATCGCCGCGCGGGTGGTCGCGGTGGCCGCCACCGACACCACGGTCAGGCACTCGAGCATCGGTCGATGCCAGAAGAGGTGGTCCACCGACCACAGCGCGCCTGCCCCCGTTGCCTCGGCCCGCCTGCAGAGCTCGGCGAGCCTTGTCGTACCACTGGTAGGAATTCTCTGGGTACGACTACTGGTCGTACCCAGCTCAGAAGCCTTTTCAGGTGGTAGGAAAGGAGGAAGAACGAGGCCCAGGCGCCCGACATCACAGAACCGTCCTACCGGGCGCACACCGAGATCCTACACAGGTTGCGACTCAGCTCGCACGACCGGGCGGCCCGACGCGTGGCACCGCTCGTCGACCTTCGGCGCCCGCAGGCCACCGGGCGGGGGCCGGCTGCCCGGCGGGAGCTTCGGGCGACGTGGTGGTGCCCGCAAGCCCGCGGGGCCGGCTCCCACGACCGGGTGGCCCGACGCGTAGCATCCCCCTCGTGGCCTCGGGCCTGGTCGACCTCCGCAGCGACACGGTCACCCGGCCCACGCCGGCCATGCGGGCGGCCATGGCCCGGGCCGAGGTGGGCGACGACGGCTATCGCGAGGACCCCACCGTCAACGAGCTCGAGGCCCGCTACGCCGAGCGGGTCGGCAAGGAGGCCGCCCTCTTCGTGCCGTCGGGCACCATGGCCAACCAGGTCGCGCTCCGCCTGCTCGCGCCCCCTGGGTCGATGGTGGTGGCAGGGCGCCGCCAGCACCTGGTCGCCTACGAGCACGGGGCCGCCGCCCGCAACGCGGGCGTGCAGCTGCAGCCGCTCGACGACGCCGACGGCACCCTCGACCCGGCCGAGGTGGCGGCGGCGGTGGCCGGCGCGCGGTACCACCAGCCGGCCGTGTCACTCGTGTGCGTCGAGAACACCCACATGGCGGCGTCCGGCGCGCCGTATCCCCTGCCGGCCCTTCAGGCGGTGGCTGCCGCGGCAGAGGGGCGCCCGCTGCACATGGACGGCGCGCGGCTGTTCAACGCCGAGGTGGCGACGGGGGTGCCTGCTGCCCGCTACGCAGCGGCGGCGACCACCGTCATGAGCTGTCTCTCCAAGGGCCTGTGCGCACCGGTCGGGTCGCTGCTGGCCGGACCCGCTCCTCTCGTCGAGGAGGCGAGAGGAGTCCGCAAGCAGCTCGGGGGTGGCCTCCGGCAGGCGGGCATCCTGGCGGCGGCGGGCCTGGTGGCGCTGGCGACCATGGTCGAGCGCCTCGCCGAGGACCACCGCCGGGCCAGGCGGCTCGCCGAGGCGGTGGCCGAGCGGTGGCCTGGGTGCGGGCTCGACCCCGGAGCCGTGCGGACGAACCTCGTGTGCTTCGCCCACCCGTCGCCCGACGCCCTCCTCGAGCACCTCGCCGGTTGCGGTATCCTCGCTGCGTCCGTGGCCCCCGGCGTGGTCCGACTGGCGACGCACGCCGACGTCGACGATGCCGGTGTGGAGCGTGCAGTGGCCGCCCTGGCCCGGGCTCCTGTGTGAGCGGCGCGGCCGGCGCCGCTCGAGGCGATCCCGGAGGGCGAATGAAGGTTCGGATCGGCTTCGGTGCGTCGCTGGCCGGCCTCGGTGGCGAGGAGCTCGCGTCGCTCGGGGCCGGCGTGGCCGGTGTCGGTCTCGATTCCCTCTGGCTTCCCGAGGTCCTCTCGGCTCCCGGTCCCGACCCGCTGGTCGCCCTGTCGTGGGTGGCGGCGGCCAACCCGCGCCTCAAGATCGGGACGACCATGCTGCTGCCCGGCAGGAACCTGGCCCGCCTGGCCAAGCAGGTGGCCACGCTCGACGCCTTGTCGGGAGGGAGGTTCCTCGTCACCTTCGTGCCCGGCCTCCCGCGCGGACCCGAGCGCAGCGCGGTCGGCGTCGAGCCGGCCCTCCGCGGCCAGGCGATGGAGGAGGCCCTGCCGGTGCTCCGCCGGCTGTGGGCAGGGGAGCGGGTCACCTACCGCGGGGCATGCGGCGTGCTGGAGGATGTGGCGGTCTCCCCCGTGCCGGTGCAGGACCCCTTCGACGTGTGGTTCGGCGGCAACTCGGCCGGCGCCCTCGACCGCTGCGGGCGCCTCGCCGACGGCTGGCTGCCGGCCATGTGCACCCCCGAGGAGGCGGCGGCGGGGCGGGCCACCATCGAGGCGGTGGCCGACGCCGCGGGGCGCACGATCAGCCCGGAGCACTTCGGGGTGAGCTTGGGCTACGCACGCGAGCCCCTCGAAGAGGCCCAGGTGGCGGCGTTGCGTGCCCGTTCCCGGGGTCACCGGCTCGAGGACCTGGTGCCCGTGGGGCTGCCGGCCCTCCGCCGGCGCATCGAGCAGTTCGTCGACGTCGGGTTCTCCAAGTTCGTCGTCCGGCCCCTCGTCGCGCCGGCCCGCTGGCGCGAGGAGCTCGAGCGGCTGGCCGGCGCCGTCGGCGACCTGCAGACATGAGGGGCAGGGGATCCGGTCGACCCGACGGCCCTCTTCGCCGACACTCCGCCCGGCGCGCGCCGGGGCCTCAGGGGGACGAGGACCACTCGGCCGGCGTCCGTAGGCTCCGCCGGGCGCGCGCCGGGGCCTCAGGAATCGGGCGGGCGACGCGGCACGACGACGGTGCACCCGGCGCGCGCCCTCAGGAGGCCTGCCGGCACGGGGCCGGGGGCGGAGACGTCCACCCGGCGCGCCGGGGCCTCAGTACCGGTAGGTGTCGGGCTTGTAGGGGCCGTCGACCGGCACGCCGATGTAGTCGGCCTGCTCGGGAGTCAGGCGGGTCAGCTTGACCCCGAGGGCATCCAGGTGCAGCCGGGCGACCTTCTCGTCGAGGTGCTTGGGGAGCACGTACACCGCATCGTCGTAGCGCTCCGCGTTCGTGTACAGCTCGATCTGGGCCATGACCTGGTTGGTGAACGAGTTGGACATCACGAAGCTCGGGTGCCCCGTGGCGTTGCCCAGGTTGAGCAGGCGCCCCTCGGACAGCACGATGATCGCCCGGCCGTCGGGGAAGACCCACTTGTCCACCTGCGGCTTCACGTTCTCGCGTCGGACCCCGGGGATGCGGGCCAGGCCGGCCATGTCGATCTCGTTGTCGAAGTGCCCGATGTTGCCCACGATGGCCTGGTGCTTCATGCGCGCCAGGTGAGCCGCCGTCACCACGTTCTTGTTGCCGGTGGCCGTGATGACGATGTCGGCTCGCTCCACCACGTCGTCGAGGGTCGTCACCTCGTAGCCCTCCATGGCCGCCTGCAGGGCGCAGATCGGGTCGATCTCGGTGACCACTACCCGGGCTCCCTGGCCGCGGAGCGACTGTGCGCAGCCCTTGCCCACGTCGCCGAACCCGCACACGACGGCGAGCTTGCCCCCGATGAGCACGTCGGTCGCCCGGTTGATGCCGTCCACGAGGGAATGGCGGCAGCCGTACTTGTTGTCGAACTTCGACTTGGTCACCGAGTCGTTGACGTTGATGGCCGGGAAGAGCAGCTCGCCCCGGCGCTGCATCTCGTAGAGGCGGTGCACGCCGGTGGTGGTCTCCTCGGTGACGCCCCGCACGCCGTTGGCGAGCGCCGTCCAGCGCCCGGGGTCCTCGGCGAGAGAGCGGGCGAGCAGCGACAGCACCACGGCGTGCTCCTCGCCGTCGGCCGGCCCCGGCGCCGGGACCGTTCCCGCCTTCTCGAACTCCACCCCCTTGTGCACGAGCAAGGTGGCGTCGCCGCCGTCGTCGAGGATCATGTTGGGTCCGCTCTCGCCGGGCCACCGCAGGGCCTGCTCGGTGCACCACCAGTACTCCTCCAGCGTCTCGCCCTTCCAGGCGAACACCGGCACGCCTGCGGGGCGCTCCGGGGTGCCCCGGGGCCCGACCACCACGGCTGCCGCCGCGTGGTCCTGGGTGGAGAAGATGTTGCAGCTGGCCCAGCGGACCCGCGCGCCGAGGGCCACCAGCGTCTCGATCAGCACGGCGGTCTGCACCGTCATGTGCAGCGAGCCGGTCACGCGTGCACCTGCCAGCGGCTGCTCGGCGCCGTACTCCCGGCGCATGGCCATGAGCCCGGGCATCTCGTGCTCGGCCAGCTCGATCTCCTTGCGCCCGAACGCGGCCAGCGACAGGTCGGCCACCTTGTAGCCGAGCCGATCGAGGTGATCGAGCTGGTCCGTGGAAGTGCTCACTGGGTCTCCTTCGACGCTCGGCGCCGGTCGCGCGCGCCCGCTCGGGGCGAGCGCGGCGGCCTGCATCAGGATACGGGCTCGAGGCTTCAGGTGGCGAAGCGGAACTCCACCACGTCGCCGTCCTGCATGACGTAGTCCCTCCCCTCGATCCGGGCCTTTCCCGCGGCGCGGGCGGCCGGCACCGACCCCGCCTGGACCAGGTCGTCGTAGCGGACGATCTCCGCCTTGACGAACCCCCGTCGGAAGTCGCTGTGGATGACCCCGGCGGCCTCGGGAGCTGTGTCACCCCGCTTGATGGTCCAGGCCCGGGCCTCCTTGGGCCCGGCGGTCAGGAACGTCTGGAGCCCGAGAGCCTCGAACCCGAGGTGCACGAGCTGCACGAGGCCCGGCTCGGCCTGGCCGTAGCCGGCGAGGAGCTCGGCGGCCTCGGCGGGATCGAGCTCGGCCACCTCGGCCTCGAGCTTGGCGCACAGCACGACGCTCGGGGCCGGGGCGACCAGCGAGGCCAGATGCTGGCGCCGGTCGTCGTCGCCGAGGTGGTCCTCGTCGACGTTGAAGACGTAGATGAAGGGCTTGGCCGTGAGCAGGTGCAGGTCGGCGAGCAGGGCCGGGTCCAGTTCGCCTGCGGCGAGCGCCGACCACATGGTCCGGCCGGCATCGAGGAGCTCGCGCGCCGCTTCGAGGGCCGAGAGGGCGGGCCGGAGCTCGGGGCGCATGCGGGCCTCGCGCCGGAGCTTGGGCAGGCGGTTGTCGACGGTCTGGAGATCGGCGAGCACGAGCTCGGTGTTGACCGTGGCGATGTCCTCTGCGGGGTCGACAGACCCGGCGACGTGCACCACGTCGGGGTCGGCGAAGTCGCGCACCACCTGGCAGACGGCGTCCGTCTCGCGGATGGCTGCCAGGAACCGATTGCCGAGCCCCTCACCTTCCGACGCGCCGCGGACGAGGCCCGCGATGTCGACGAAGGTCACCTGGGCCGGCACGATCCGCTCGCTGTGGTACAGCTCCGCCAGGCGCTCGAGCCGGGGATCGGGGACCGACACGGTGCCCACGTTGGGCTCGATCGTCGCGAACGGGTAGTTGGCGGCCAGGACCTCGTTGCGGGTGAGCGCCCAGAACAGCGTCGACTTGCCCACGTTGGGCAGGCCGACGATGCCGATCGACAGTCCCACTCGCCCGTCTCCTCCTCTGCCCCAGTCGTCTGCCTTCTCGCCCGTGAGCGGCTCGTGTGCCGGCCACGGTGCCGGCTCGTGTGCAAGCCCCGGCCCCGAATGGCGAGCCCGCGCCGGGTCCGGCTCGCGTGCCGATCGCCAGAGTACGGGACGGCGAGGAGAGGGGTCGCGCCCTGCCGGGTCAGCCGTGCCCGGGGCCGTCGAGCCCTGCGTGTCAGGCGTGCTCGGGGCCCGCCCCGCCGTTCACCAGGCGCAGACCTCGGTTGGGGGTGAGGCGGCGGACCGTGTCGACCACCTGTCCGGCCGGCACCGGCCTCGAGTACAGGTACCCCTGGGCCCCTTCGACGCCGATCGCGCGGAGCCGGGCCTCCTGCTCGGGCACCTCCACGCCCTCGGCAACGGTCACCGCGCCGATGGCCCGCGCCATCGAGACGACAGCTGCTACGAGCGTCTCGTCGGAGGAGTCCTGACGGGTGAGGCCGTCGACGAAAGACTTGTCCACCTTGACATAGTCCACCGGGAACTGCTTCAGGTAGGCGAGCGACGAGTAGCCCGTGCCGAAGTCGTCGAGCGCGAGGCGCACACCGAGCTCCTTGAGGCGGAGGAGCAAGGCGGAGCCGTCTGCCGGGCTCTCCATGAGCAGCGACTCGGTGAGCTCGATGCACAGGGCCTCCGAGGGGAGCCCGTTGTGCGCCAGCACCCCCCGGATTCGGGTGAACAACGACTCGCGCTTGAGCTGGAGCGCAGACATGTTGACCGACACGTGCAGGTGCCCGAGCCCGGGCTCGGCGCGCCAGGCGGCCAGGCGCGCGCACGCCTCGTGCAGCACCCAGTCGCCGATCTCGTTGATGAGCCCGCTGTCCTCGGCCACGCCGATGAAGAGGGCCGGGGGAACGAGCCCCCTCGCCGGGCCCTCCCACCTGAGGAGCGCCTCGAGGCCGATCACGCGCGGTGCCCCTTCCGACAGGGCCACGATGGGTTGGTACACGAGGTGGAATTCGTCGCGCTCGATGGCGAGCCGCAGGTCGCGCTCGAACGACAGGCGGTCGACGATCCGCTCGTGCATGGAGGAGTCGTAGAGGCAGATGGTGTCGCGCCCGGCTTCCTTCGCCTGGTACATGGCCATGTCGGCATCGCGGATGAGCCGCTCGGGGCCCAAGAGGGGCTCGCCCGCGCTTCGCATGGCCACACCGAGGCTGGCAGTGGCGAAGACCTCTGCCTCTCCCAGCGAGAACGCGGCCTCGAAGCACCCCTGGACTCGTTCGGCCTCCCGGCGGGCGGCTTCCATCGTCGGGACGTGGTCGAGCACGATCACGAACTCGTCGCCGCCGACGCGTGCCACGAGACCCCGGGGACCGATGGCCGACTTGAGGCGGGCGGCGACCTCGGTGAGCAGCAAGTCGCCGTGGGAGTGCCCGAACGTGTCGTTCACGAGCTTGAAGCGGTCGAGGTCGAGGAAGAAGACGGCGACCCCGTCGCCGGCGAGGCCGGGGTCCTCGAGGAGCCCGGTGATCCATTGCCCGGCCAGGGTTCGGTTGGGCAGGCCGGTGAGCTGGTCGTGCGTTGCCTGGTGGGCCAGGCGGACCTCCGAGCTGGCGCTCGTGCGCAGTGCCCGGAACAGGCGCCAGGTGGCGACGGCCGCAGTCAGGACCGCGACGGCGCCGAGCACGAGCCGGCTGCTCAGGCTGCTGGAGCGGTTGGTGGCCACCACCACGCTCGGGAACACGAGGGCGGCCGCCACGAGCACGAGCCGTCCGCTGGTGGGCAGCGTGCGCGGCGCCAGGAGGTGACGGCGGCGGGGGAGCGCCAGCTGGCGCATGGAGGGGTGCAGCGCGGCGGCGCCAAAGGTGGTCGCCGCCAGCAGGTAGGGAACGTCGGTCAGCCGGAGGGGGATGCGGACGACGCGCACCACGTCGGCCAGCGTGTAGGCGATGTCGCCCACGAGCATCAGGAGCACCGACACGAGGAGCAGGCGCCCGGACGTCGCACGGCGCGAGCGGCGATCGAAACCGATCCGGAATGCGATCATGACGAGGTACACGTCGAGGGGCGGGAAGCTCCCCTCGATCACCCGGTTCGGGAGCGGCAGGCCGTGGTGGGACAGCACCGGCTTGATCAGGTACGTCCAGGCCACGCTGAACGCGGCCAGCATGGCGATGAGGCCGTCGAGGACGATGTCGAGCTTGCCGACGTCGTCGAGGTCCGGGGAGCTGGCGAGCATGGTCAGGCTGACGGCCATCGTCAGGTAGGCGGCCAGGGCGACGAGCAGCGGGTACAGGGGCTCGCCGTGGCCGCCACCGAGCCGGGCGGCGGGGCTGCGGAGGCCGAGCTCCACAAGGAAGAGCAAGAGCGCGAACGCCGTGCTCCACCAGGCGGCGCGCCGGATCGGCCGATGGAGGCGGATCCCGAGCGGGACGGCGACCAGCGTGAGCAGGCCGAACAGCTCGACCGACGACTGCGCCACGGGGCCGAGCAGGCCCGAGCCTCGCGACGCCGCCACCAACACCCCGAGGGCCAAGAACGCGAAGGACAGGGTGTTGGTCCGGGCTCGAAGGGCGGTCGGGGCTGTGGTCATGGGTGCCAGGCAGGGGAGGGTCAAGCCCCAGGTCAGGGGCACGGTAGTGCTCCCCGGTTGCGGAACGGTTGCCCCCCCGTTGCCAGGCCGTTGGTCGGTTGGTACAGTCCTCAACGGGCATTGTCAGAAACGTGTCGGTCGCCGTCGGGTGAGGAGCCCATGGAGGGGCCCAGCTGCTGCCGGCCGTCCCGCATGAGGAACGTCGCACCGATGGCCATACCGGAACGCACGCATGGATCCCCCCTGACAGTGGGGCCGGCACCCCGGCGATCGCCGGAGGCAGGCCTGGCATGCACCGAGGAGCTGCGCGACCTCGCCGCCTCCCTCGTCGATCCGAGCGCCTCCGAGGCGCTCGGGCTGTACGTCTTCCGCCCCGACGACGAGGGGGCGGCCCTGCCACTCGGCATCGCCCGCGCCGTCTTCCAGGAGACCTTCGGCGCCCCGCCTGGCGTGTTCGACCAGGAGTACGCCCCCTACCACGACGCGTCGCTTTTGATCTGCGTGCTCGATCACAAGCGGCTGGTGCCGGCCGGCATGATCCGGCTCATCCTCCCCTCGGCGAGCGGCCTCAAGACGCTGAACGAGATCGAGGAGGTGTGGGGCCGCTCGGCCCAGGAGGTCCTGGCCGGGGCTGGACTCGAGTACGACCCGGCTCGGTTGTGGAACCTCGGCTCACTCGTGGTTGCGCCCGAGTACCGGACGGCGCCCTTCCAGGGCCTCGTGACCCTGGCGCTCGTGCAGGCCAGCTCGATCATCGGCTCCCGCTGCGGCGTACCGTGGTGGGTCGCGACGCTGCACGTGCCCGTGCTCCGCATGCTGCAGTGGAAGCTCCACCACCCCTTCCACGAGTTCGCCGGCCTCGAGCCGCGCACGCATCCCCGCACCTACCAGACGATGGGGTGCCCCGTCTGGGGCGACCTTCCGGCGTGGTGGGCACGCCTCGAAGCGCGCGATCCGGTCCTCCACGGCATCATGGCCCGGGGGACCGGGCTCGAGCCGATGGTCCGCCCCGCCGATTGGGACCGGGCCGTGGAGACCGCACGGTCGATCCGCTTGGCCGTGGCATAGGGGTGGGAAGGAGGGGCTCCCCGCGCGTGCACCACGTTGCAGCCCCCGGTGGACCTCCCCTCCGGGGACCCCCTGTGGTATGACATTTCGATAGTGGCGGACGAACCTCGGACCTTCGAGGGACCGGGCGCGCGGGTGGCGGGTGCGGTGACCTCTCCGCAGGAGCTCGGCAAGCCGGCGGGCTCCGGCACTCGGGCCTTGCCGCGCCGACCGGGCGAGCGGTGGTGGCATCGCCAGCTCCACCACTACCCCTCCGAACGCCGCCGCCTCTTCTACTGCGGCGTGGTGGTGGTCGCCACCGTCATGCTCTACTACGAGTTCTCGGTGGCGGGCGCCGTCGGCCCCGCCATCATGAACCACTACGGCATGTCGTTCCGCTTCTATGTGGCCGTGGGGGTGGTGTCGAGCCTGATCGGCGCCGTTGCCTCGCTCGTGGCAGGGCTGGCCGACCGCCTCGGGCGGGCGCAGTTCGTGGCCTGGGGCATGGTGGCCACCGCCCTCGTCACCCTCTTCGGCCTGCCCAACGCGCCGGACCGGTGGTCCTTCCTCGTCCTCTTCTCGGTGCTCGGTCTGGTCGAGGGCTGCCTGCTCGTCGTCCTCTCCGCTCTGGTGCGCGACTTCTCCCCTCAGATGGGGCGTGCATCGGCAATGGGGTTCTGGACGGTCGGCCCGGTGCTCGGCAGCCTGATCGTCGCCGAGGTCTCGAGCCATACCCTCGGCCACCTGCGGGCGTGGGAGGACCAGTTCACCATCTGCGGCGTAGCCGGGCTCGTGGTGGCTGTGTTCGTGGCAGCGACGGTGCGGGAGCTGGCGCCGGAGCTGCGCGAGCAGCTGATGGTCAGCCTGCGCGACCGCAGCCTGATCGAGCTGCGGGCCCGCCGCGCCGGCGCGTCGCTGCCTGCCCACCCGTGGCGCCAGATGCTCCGTGCCGACGTGCTGGGCGGGGCGCTCGGCATCAGCGTCTTCCTCCTCATCTACTACGCCGCCGTCGGCTTCTTCGTCATCTACTTCACCACCGTGTTCGGGTTCTCCCTCCAGCGGGCCAACAGCCTCGACAACTGGCTGTGGGCGTTCGAGGCGGGATCGCTCGTGGTCGTCGGGGTGGCCTCGGACCGCCTCGGCGTCCGCAAGCCCTTCATGCTCGCGGGGGGTGCCGGCGCCATCGTCGTGACGCTGGTGTTCTTGTCGAGGGCGACGCATCCCTCGACCAGCTTCGCCACCCTCGCCGTGCTCGTCGCTGCCCTTGCCACGTGCATCGGGCTCGTGGTGGCGCCGTGGATGGCGGCGTTCACCGAAACGGTCGAGGCGCACAGCCCCGCGCTCACCGCTACGGGCCTCGCGATGTGGGGGTGGGTGAGCCGGCTGGTGATCGCGGTGTCGACGCTGCTGCTGCCCTCGGTGGTGAGCTCCACCACACCCCTCGTCACCTACGGCCAGCACGTGCAGGCGCTCGAGGCCAGGTACGCGGCCCAGGTTGCCACCGCTTCCGCCATCCGGCCCGCGACGTTGCGGGCCCTGTCGGCCGACCCCACCGACCCCGCCGCGGTGACCGCAGCCATCTCGCAGGTGGCGAGCGTCCGCCACGAGACCACCGTGCGAGCGGCGCAGGACCTCGTGGCCCTGGCCAAGGTGCCCGCAGCCGACCGCGACTTCCTCGTCGCTCACGGCGCAGCGGTGCAGGCGGCCGCCAAGGCCAGCCCGATCCAGTGGCAGCACTGGTTCTGGGTCTGCCTCGGAGGGCAGGTGCTGTTCCTTCCCCTCATGCTCGTGCTGAAGGGCCGCTGGCGACCCAAGCGTGCCCGCGAGGACGCAGCCCGCCACGAGGCGCTGGTCAGCCGGGAGCTCGCCCGCCTGGATGTCGGGCAGTTGCTCGGGAGCACGTGATCCTCACCAGATGCCGGGCACGAGGCGCCACGTGCGGGCCCGGTAGGCCTCGTACTCGGCGCCGAGGCCCTCGACGAGCATGCGCTCTTCGACCACGATGCGCGCCGCGTAGCCGGCAAAGGGCAGCGCCACGCTCACGACCAGCCCGAGCCACGAGCCCAGGGCGACCCCGATGCCCGCCAGCACCAGGATCGGGCCGGCGTAGGAGGGATGGCGGATCACGCGGTAGGGGCCCGAGGCGACCACGGCGTGGCCGTCTTGGATGACGAGCCGCTGCTGGAAGAGGTGGCCCAGGGTGGCGATGGCCCAGGCGCGCAGGACCAGGCCGGCGACGGCGATCGCGGTGCCGGCTGCCACGAGCGTCCACCGCCCCCCGGCGATCGCCGGGCCCACGCCGGCGTTGGCGCACGCCAGGGCCCCGGCGAAGCCGGCGACCAGCCCGACCGTGATCGCCGCCCGCGTGCCCCGGTCCTGCTCGCGGCCTCGGTGGGGCGACCTCGATCGGGCGACCCACATCTCGGCGGCCACGAGGGCGGCTGCGAGGAGGCCCGCGGTCAGGTTTCCTGCTGCGGCGTCGCGCACGCCGGTTCCTCTCTTCTCGACTCCGTCTCTTCTCTTCTCGCCTTGTCTTCTCGGTCGAGCCCCGCCCTGTGGGTGCTGGCGCGCCCGCGCGGATACGACCTGGGGGCCGGGCGTGCCGAAGCCCTCCCACCGCGCACGGCGCCTTCCCAGTCTGCCCGGGCGGCGACCCGCGCCGGGAGACCGTCGCCGAGGGTGCCGTAGTGTGGCGGGGCCGTGCAGGCCGGCCACGGACGGATCCGGCACGCTGCACGCCCACCGAGCTGGACCCCTCACGCGGGGGAGAGGGCGAGGGGAGGACCGAGACCTGGGACCGAGACCTGGTGCCAGCGCAGAATGAGGCGGGGTGGGAATGCGACCGGGTCGTGCGGCGTTCGGCTTTGGTAACGCGCCCGGGGCCGGATCACCCCCCCGTCCGGCCGTGCGGGCGCCCGGGGTCCGGATCCCCGCCTGACGTCGTCGGCGGGGCCCGGATCCCTTCGGTCGGACGGCTGTGCCGCGGCGCGCGAGGACCCTCCTCGCCGCCGGGCCACCCGGGCCCGCCCGGGTGGCGGGTCGGCCGGGTTGGGCGGTCACCGGCGCCGGGCACCGGGACCAGGAGCGAACCCGACCAGGAGCAAACCGGACCAGGAGCACCAGGGTGGAGGTGGAGAGCCGTGAGGTTCCTTCGGCGAGGCGGCCCGGCAGGGGCCATCATCCCGGGGCGAGCGCGGTGAGCGGGGAGCCGCTCACCCTCATGGCTGTCCACGCCCATCCGGACGACGAGTCGTCGAGCACGGGCGGCGTGCTCGCCCGCTACGCCGACGAAGGGGTCCGGACGGTGCTCGTCACGTGCACCAACGGCGAGTACGGCGACGGGCCCGGGCACGTCAAGCCCGGTGATGACGGGCACGATCCCGCCGCAGTCGCCCGGACCCGCATGGCCGAGCTCGAAGAGGCGTGCTCGCACCTGGCGGTGGCGCACGTGGAGACCCTCGGCTACCACGACTCGGGCATGGCCGACTGGCCCTACCGGGACCGGCCCGATGTCTTTTGCAACGTGCCCCTCGAGGAGTCGGCTGGCCGGTTGGCGGCGCTCATGGAGCGCTACCGGCCCGACGTCGTCGTCACCTACCACGACATGGGTGGCTACAACCACCCCGACCACCTGCAGGCGCACCGGGCGACGGTGGCAGCCGTCGAGCAGACGGGCATCCCTGCCAAGCTCTACTTCATCGCCCGGCGCCGGCGCGACTGGGAGCGGCTCCGCGAGCGCATGCGAGCGGCGGGCATGGAGGTGCCGGCGCTCCCGCAGCGCCCGGCTGACCCCGCGTTGGTCCAGCAGATGGAAGCCGTCGAGGCTCTCATCACGACGACCGTCGACACGGAGCCCTGGACAGCCCGCAAGCGGGCCGCGCTCGCCGCGCACGCCAGCCAGCTCGACGAGTCGTGGTGGCTGCGGTTCCCCCCCGAGGCCTTCACGGAGTTCTTCGGGAGCGAGACCTTCATCCGCGCCATGGACCGCACCGGCGCGCCCGTCCCCGAAGACGACCTGTTCGCCGGGCTGCGCTGACGTCGGGGCGGTTGCCGCCCGCCAGGCTCGGCCGAGCCGGTACGAGCAGCGCCCCCTCAGGCCGGCTCGGCCGGCCGCTGCTCGGCTTCCCGGGCCCGTGCCGCCTCGCGCTGCTGGCGGTGCCACTCCACCGCCGGGAGATCGGGCCGGCGCGAGCGCTCTCGCTTGAGCTCGAAGAAGTTGTCGTAGCGGGTCAGCCACGCCACGTGGCGCCACAGCTCGACCGCCTCGTCGTCGGAAGGCAGCGCGGCCACGACCGGGCCGAAGATGGCCGGGCCCGTGCCGCCGTCGAGGGCGATCGTGGGGACCCCGAAGCCACCGGCGCGCTCGACGAGGAGCTGGTGCTCGGCGAGAACCTCGTCCCACGTGGCAGGGTCGGCCATCGCCTTGTCGCACAGCTCCGCCTCGAACCCGGCTGCCACCAGGGCCTCGCGGACCGTGTCGACGCCGTGGGCTGCAGGCGGTGACTGCTCCCAGACCCGGGCCCCCAGGGCTGCGTAGAAGTGCCCGACCGCTTTCCGGCCCGCCGTGTCCCGAAGGACGATGGCCGTGCGCAGCGCCGGGCCCGAGCGGGCGTCGAGCGAGGCGGGGTCCTTGCCTGCCTCGAGGTTCACCACCTCGAGCGAGAAGACGGCCCAGTCGAGGTCGATCTCGCCGAGCCGCTCCAGCTGCCTGGCCCAGCGGGAGGTCTGGTAGCACCAGGGGCACAGAGGATCGAAGTGGAACCTGACCTGCTCCATCGCCTCTCCCTTCTGCGAGTGGCCCGGCAGTCGCGGGCGATCCGACCCTACCGGCACTCCCGGTAGCCCGTGCCCCGGGGCCGCGGCTCACTGTGTGATGGGCGACGGACGACGTCCTCTCCGGCTCGCGCTCGGGCCTTGGCTGCCAGGTTCCGAGCGTGCCTGTCCACCGCCCGAAGGGTCGAGGGGGGCCCGTCCACGGTCGACGGTGCCGGGAACCTGGGGGCTGTCGGGGTCGGATTGGCCGGGGAATGGACGCGGTAACGTCACGCCATGGACTACCGCTTCCTCGGCCGTACCGGTCTTCGCGTCAGCCCACTGTGCCTGGGGACGATGAACTTCGGGAGGCAGACCGACGAGGAGACCTCGCACCAGATCATGGATCGCGGCCTCGAGCTGGGCTTGAACTTCTTCGACACGGCCAACGTCTACGGCGACGGGCGCGGCCTGACCGAGGAGATCATCGGGCGCTGGTTCGCGCAGGGCGGCGATCGCCGCGACAAGGTCGTCCTCGCCACCAAGGTCTACAACTCGCGCAGCCAGTGGCCGAACGAGAGCAAGCTGTCCGCGCTCCACATCCGGAAGGCATGCGAGGAGAGCCTTCGGCGCCTCCGCACCGACCACATCGATCTCTACCAGATGCACCACGTCGACCGCGACACGCCCTGGGAGGAGATCTGGCAGGCCATGGACCTGCTCGTGGCCCACGGCAAGGTCCTCTACGTCGGGAGCAGCAACTTCGCGGCGTGGCACATCGTCAAGGCCAACGAGTGGGCTGCCCGTCACGGCAGGCTGGGCCTGGTATCCGAACAGAGCCTCTACAACCTCACGGCCCGCACGGTCGAGCTGGAGGTCCTCCCCGCATGTGCCGACTACGGCGTCGGCGTCATCCCCTACAGCCCACTCGCTGGAGGATTGCTCGGAGGCGTGCTGGCGGGCCACGAAACGGGCGGCCGGCGCAGCAGCGAGCGGATGGCCAGCCTGATCGAGGCACAGCGCGCCAAGCTCGAGGCCTGGGAGAAGCTCTGCGCCAGGATCGGTGCGCCCCCGGCCAACGTGGCGCTCGCCTGGCTGCTGCGCAACCCGGTCGTCACGGCCCCCATCGTCGGACCCCGCACCGTCGCCCAGCTCGACGAGGCACTGGGCGCGCTCGACGTGGCGCTCGGCGAGGACGTGCTGGCCGAGCTCGACGCGATCTTCCCCGGACCAGGCGGCGCCGCACCGGAGGCCTACGCCTGGTAGGGCGCCCAATCAGCCATGTCGACGAGGAGATCCGTCGGCGAGGCGGCTCTCGCCGGTGAGGCATGACCACGGTGCGGCTCTGCGGGCTCCGCGGGGCCGAGCTCGTGGCCCGAGGGATAGGCTCGGCGCCGTCACGGGCACCCGCCCGACGGACGACAGCGCAGGCGAACAGCCGGAAGCCCCCGGCCCCCGTCAGCCCCCGTAGCTCAGCGGATAGAGCGTCGGTTTCCTAAACCGTGCGTCGCAGGTTCGAGTCCTGCCGGGGGCGCCACATCCCGACTACCAGCGACTTCGCCCGGTGCGGCCTTCCACGGCGCGAACTACCCCCACCGTAGAATGGTGGCCGTGCGATTCACGGCAGCGATCACGCATGAGGGCGAGTGGTTCGTCGCGCGCGCCCTCGAGGTCGAGGTAACGAGCCAGGGCCACAGCATCGATGAGGCGCTGGCCAACCTCCGAGAAGCGCTTGAGCTGTACTTCGAAGACGAGGCGCTTCCGGAGGACATCGAGCCGCCCATCATCGCCACCGTCCAGCTCTCTGCGTGAGCCCGGCGCTCCCCGTCGTCAGCGGCGCTGCTGTCGTCGTCGCTCTTGTCAAGGTGGGTTATGAGCAAGTCAGCCAGCGAGGCAGCCACGTGAAGCTCCGCAGGGACGGTCGCACGGTAATCGTCCCGCTGCACCGTGAGCTCGCTCCCGGCACGCTGCGCTCGATCTTGCGACAGGCATCCCTCACGTCTGCGGAATTCATCGCCCTTCTCTGAGCCGGTCATCGGGCATACCCCTCGCGTCGGACCCTGGCGTACCGGGCGGCCAGGCTGATCGCCGGCGCCTCCACCAACGGCTCGAGGTTCGCATTCTGGGAGGTTGGGGGCACCGCGAGGTCTTCACATTTGGACCTCACCCATCTTCACGTTTGGTTGTAGCAGACGGCTGTGACTCGCCATCTGGCGGGTTTCGACCGCTCAGCGCCGTCAGCGCCGTCGACCGGGCGCGCATGAGCCCCGGTCGCCGTAGTGCATGCGGGCGTGGCCGACGACGGCGGTGCGTCGGGTGATCCGACGGCCACGAGGTCACCGAGCGTCGTGCGCCGCCGTCGCCGTCGAGTCCGTGGCGGGAGGCCTGCGCCGATCCTGCGCTCGTTGTCGGTGCGCCGTGCCTCGAAGGCGTCGACGATCTCGAGGTTGCGGACCGCGAGTGCCGCGGCGAGGAAGAGCGTCGAGCCGACGAGGCCCATCAGCCGGCACCAGCCCTTTGCGGGCTCGATCGTGGCGGGATCCTTGATCCGGGCGTTCGAGCGCTCGACGCCGGTGCGACGCGCGTAGGAGCGACGCCAGGCCTTGGAGGGAGAGTCGTGCTTCTGGCGGGTCTTGGCGTTGACCGACGGTGGCACGGTGATCGTGACCTGGGTGCAGCAGGTGGGCGGATGCTCGGGCGGGGCGAGGATCTCGGGACGGGTGGAGTCGAGGGCCATCGAGGCGGGACGCAGTGGGCAGCGGAGCTTGCCGGCGACCGCCGGGCA
>DATGLW010000097.1:0-10861 GCA_035293965.1 Acidimicrobiales bacterium | reverse complement strand
AGGAGGGGAGATGTCCGGAGCACCTTGCATTTCTCCCCTTCGGTGTCGCCGTCGCCAGGCGTTCGTCTCGGATGGTGCGTCGCAGGGTTCGTGACGCGTATACTACGATCCTGTAGGAGGTGACGGGTGCCGAGACGGTTGGTTGCGGGGCGCCGGGTCGGCGACCTCGAGAGCCAGATCCTCGACGTGCTCTGGTCGGCGCGCACGTGGCTTTCGGGGCGCGACGTCTGGGAACGGCTGGGCGACGAGTCCCGGGCATACACGACCGTGATGACCGTGCTCGGCCGGCTCGTCGACAAGGCCCTCGTGGAGCGGGTCGCCCAGGGCAAGGGCCACCTCTACCGCGCGGCCGGAGACCCCGACGAGCTGACCGCTCAGGCGATCCGCTCCCTGCTCTCGGCGACGGCGCACCCCCGTGTGGCGCTCGCGCGCTTCGTCGACAGCCTCGACGACCCCGAGCTCGTGGCCGAGCTGGCCGCGGCTGTCAAGCGGGTGCGCCGAACGTGAGCGTCGTCGCCACCGGCCTCGGTTTCTTCGCCGTGCTCGCCCTCCTGCCGGTGCTCGCCAGGCGTCGCCACGGCGTCTCGCCCCGGGTCGCGGCGGGCGCGCACCTGGTCAGCTTCCTTGGCTGGGCGCTCCTCCCGGCGGTGTGGGTGGCCTGCGTCGGGGTCGCGCTCGGCTCCTGGCTCGGAGGGATCCGGACCCCGGGCGGGGGCTGCCTGCTCGGCCTCGACCATGGCGAATGGCAGCTGCTCGGCTACGTGCCTGGTGCGCTCGTGCTCGGCCTGCTCGTCTGGCACGGCCTTCGTCATGCCGCCGCCGCCCGGCGGGCCGAGATGCGGGGGATGGTCCTGTCGAGGTCCGTCCGGCGCCCGACGAGCGCCGGCGAGGTGTGGGTGGTGCCCTCGGAGCACCCCGTCGCCTTCGCGGCCGGCCTGTGGCGCTGCCGGGCGGTGGTGACCTCTGGCATGCTCGCCCGGCTGGAAGGCGGCGAGCGTGAGGCGGTGTGCGAGCACGAGGCGGCACACGTGCGCCTCGGTCATCCCCGCCTCTTGGTCCTGTGCGGGGCGATCGCCGCCGCCTACGGGCGCTTCCCCCCCGTGCGCCGGGCGTGGGACGGGCTCCGCCGAGAGCTCGAGGCCGCAGCCGACGACGAAGCGGCGCGCCTCGTCGGCACCGAGGCGTTGCTGTCGGCACTGGTCCGCGTGGCCGCGCTCGTGGGGCGCTGCGCTCGGGACGAGCCGGCAGGCTTCAGTGGTGCCGAGCACCTGCGCTGGCGAATCGCCCGGCTCGAGCATCCCGGTTCGCCGACGCCGTGGCCGACGGTGCTCGTCGGCACCGTCGCCGTCGGCACCGCCACCGCCATGGCGCTCGTCGGCTGCGTGCTCGCCGGCGCGCCGGCGAGCATTGCCGGGGCGTTCGCCTGCCTCGCCGTCGTCGCCCTGATCGGCTTGCGGCCGATGTGGGCGTGGGGGCGCCACGTCGCGCCGTGCTGAGCGTGCAGGGCAAGCGCACCAGGGACGGTTGCGCTGCGGCCCCCTACCGGTCGAGAGATTCGAGTGCGGCGAGGTACGCCTCGGCGTAGGTGGGGAACTGCGCCACCTGGTCGCAGAGCGTCTCGAGGGGGATCGCAGCCCGGATGGCAAGGGCCGCCTGGTGGATCCACTCGCCGGCGAGCGGCGCCACCGCCCAGGCACCCACGAGCACCTGGCGGCGGCGGTCCACGACGACGCCCAACGCGCCCGTGGGTGCCGTCTCGTAGGTCCACGGTCGGGCGATCGACGCTGCAAGGTCGACCTCGTGGGCGGCGACGTCGATCCCCGTTCGGCGGGCCTCCTCGGGGCTCAGCCCGACCGCTGCGATCTCGGGATCCGCGAACACCACGCGGGGGATCCCTTCGTAGCGGGCACGCCGCTGCCCGCCCAAGAGGTTCGCGGCCACGACTCGGCCCTGGTACATGGCGACGTGGGTGAAGAGCGCCACGCCGGTCACGTCACCGAGCGCCCAGAGACGCTCTCCCGCCCGGCAGTGCTCGTCGACGACGACGGCCCCGCGCTCGTCCAGGCGGGCGCCAGCGTGCTCGAGCCCGAGGCCGGCGGTTCGTGGGCGTCGCCCGGTCGCGAGGAGGATCACGTCGCACTCGACGTGCGAGCCGTCGGAGACCTCGATGACCGTCCGTGGTCCGACCCGGCGGACCCGGGTCGCTGCTGCGCCGGTGCGCACGTCGACGCGCTCGGCACGGAGGGCGGCACTCGCCAGCTCGCCCACCCGGGCGGTCTCACGCGGGACGAGGTGCGCCGAGCGCTCGAGGATGGTGACCTCGGAGCCCATGCGGGCGAGGAACTGGCCGAGCTCGACGCCCACCGCGCTGCCGCCGATCACCAGCACCCGGCCGGGGATGTCGGTCAGGGTCGTCGCCTCCCGGTTGGTCCACACCTCGGCCGACTCGAGCCCTTCGATCGTGGGGCGAACCGGCTCGGCCCCGGTCGCGACCACCACCTCGGCTGCATCGACGATCTGGTCGCCGACGGCCACCTGACCGGGACCGACGAGGCGTGCGTCGCCCTTCAGGACCGTCGCACCCTGCTGCTGGTAGCCCTCCACCTGGGCGGAGTCGTCGAGATGGCGGACCATGAAGTCCCGGTAGTCCCGCAGCGCCGGCCAGTCGATCGGCGGCCGCTCGATCCCCGCCACGCGCCCGGTCGAGGCGGCTGCCTCGGTCGCCCGAAGCAGGGTCTTCGATGGGATGCAGGCCCAGTAGGCACATTCCCCGCCGATGAGCTCCCGCTCGATGACGGCGACCCGCTTGCCTGCCGCCAGGAGGCGGCCGGCAGCGACCTCGCCACCGGGCCCGAGGCCGATCACGGCCGCGTCGAAGTGCTCGCTCATCGCCACGAGCCTCCCACAGGCCACGACCGCAGCCCATTGACTCGCTCTCACAAATGTGTAGTAATATGCACTGCAAGGCGAGGGGGCGGCGTTGCCGCCGGGGGCGGCCTTCTTGTCCCGCGGACCAGGAGTCGGGCATCAGTCGGACCGCGAAGGAGGTTCCGATGGATATTTCCAACCCGAGACCCCCGGAGGCCAGCACCCGTACCGTTCCGGGTCACGGCGCTTCCGGGGAGCGCCGTGGTCCCGGGGCGGCGGTCTTACTTCTCCTCGTCCCGGCTCTGTGCTGTGGTGGCCCGGCCATCGCCGCTGCGCTCGCCGCGGCGAGCGCCGCGACCCTGGGTGTGGTGGGCGGGGTGCTCGGCGCGGCGCTTGCTGCGGCCGCGCTCGGGTTGTGGGTGCGGCACCGGCACCGTGCCAGCGCATGCTGCGCACGGCCGGAGAGAGCGTGGCGCGCGTGAGCACCCGTGCGAACGCTGCCCCGCGCCGAGCGGTGAGAAGGGCGCTCGCCGAGGTGCTGGGCACGCCAGGGCGTGTCGCCGGCTTCCTCGCCGCCGCCGGGGTCGTCGCGTTCTTCTACACCCTGCTCCTGCCTTTTGACTACACCCAGCGTTTCGAGCTCGCAAACTGGGACTACCTGAGCGGCTCCCTTCTCGCCTGGGCGCTCGTGCTCGGGCTGGGGATGGGGCTCGTGATGAGCATCCAGGTCTACGCGATGCGCCAGATCCACGCGACGCGCCGGATCGCGGCTGCCCGCGCTGCCAGCGGCGCGGCAGGCGCTGTGGCATTCGTCGCGAGCCTGCTCCCGACCTTTCTGTGCTGCACGCCGATCGTGCCGTCGGTGCTCGCGTTCTTTGGCGTGTCGGGGATGGGCCTGTACACGACGAGCGGCACCCTGCAGCACTTCTTCGCCGTCCACCAGACCGAGTTCCTCGCGGGCAGCCTCGCGCTGCTCGTCCTCATGAGCTGGTGGGGATTGCACAAGGTGGCGCGGGCTGCATGCCTGGCAGATGGCGGCTGCGCCCTCGACGCAGCGCCGGACCAGGTGCCCCCTGCGGTCACCGACTGCTCTTGCGGCGGGCTCGAGCTTGCCGGTGCGCGCGTGACTGGCGACCAGCAGGACGAGGCCGATCACCCATGACCCTGCTGGTCCTCGTGCACCCAGGCCTCGAGAACGAGCCTCGTCATGGGTAGGGCTCCGATGGGCCAGCGACCGCTGCGCCCGACCGGTGCGGTCCGCCCCCGCGCTGGGGTGCAGCGGCGCCGCGGGAACCGACTGCTCGCCGGCGGGAGCCTCGCGGTGATCGTGGCCCTCACCGGCGTGGTCGTTGGCCTGCACGCCGCACACCGTTCCTCGGGGAACGGATCGTCGAGTGCAGCCGCTGTGCCTCTTTCGATCGGCACGACCGCGCCGGACGGCTCCTTCACGGCCCTCGACGGCACGACCGACACCGTGGCGGCTCTACGGGGAAGGCCCACCCTGATCTGGTTCGTGACGACGTGGTGCTCGTCGTGCCAGGCGGGCACCCAGGCGATGGCCCAGCACGTCGGCACGCTCGCCGCAGACGGCGTGCGGGTGGTCGAGGTCGAGAACTACGCCGACCTCGGCCAGTCGGGACCGCCCATGGGCACGTTCGCCAGGGCCCTCGCCGGCAGTGCCGCCTCGAACCCGGACTGGACCTTCGGCGAGGCATCTTCGACTCTCACGCACACCTACAACCCGAAGGCCTACCTCGACCTCTACTACCTGGTGGACGCCAAGGGCACGATCACCTACGTGAACAGCTCGCCGGCATCCACGATGCCACAGCTGCTCAATGCCGCAAAGGCGCTCGCATGAGCAGCGACGCTGCCTACGGGCACGCTGTTCACGAGCGTGCTGCCGAACCTCGCCGGTGCCGGCGGTGGGCCCTGGCAGCAGGCGCCGTCGTCCTCGCCGCTGGCCTCGCCGCGTACGCGCTGACAGGCAGCGGGAGCGGAGGAGCGAGCCCGACGGCGCAGCCCGCGACGTTACAGCACCGTCCCACGTCGGCTTCCGCGGCACCGGCGCCCGACGGCACCTTCACCATGGCGTCGGGAGCGACCGCCACGATCGCCTCCCTGCGCGGGAGGCCGACCATGGTGTGGTTCGTGGCAGGCGGCTGTGCCAGCTGCGCGGCGAGCATCCCCGCGGTCGCCTCACACCTCAACCAGCTGACGGGTGCCGGGCTCCGGGTGCTCACTTTGGGCCTCTCCGGCGACTTCGGCCCAGGGAGGCAGGGAGTCGCGCAGCTGCTCACCTTCGGGCGGGAGGCGATGCTCGGGAAGGGCATCGTGCGCCCCGGGTGGGAGTGGGGGCTGGCGTCGAAGCCGCTCAGCCTCGCGTACGATCCCTCGGGGACGCCCGATCTGTACGTGCTGATCGACCAGGCAGGCCGTATCCGGTACCGCAACAGCGTCCCGGTTTCGACGATGGGCGCGCTGCTGGTCGCCGCGAAGCGGCTCGGCGGCGGCGAGACCCCGGCCGCTGCTCACCTGCGGAGGGCAGCGGGCTCCTGAGGGGCAACCCTCGCGCAGGCGGCGATCGAGGCGGCGTGATCGGCGACCATCGACGCCCCGAGCTCTACGAGCTCGGCCACCCGCGGGTCGGCCACCTGGTAGTAGGCGAAGCGTCCGGCTCGCCGCACCTCGAGCAGGCCGCAGCTGACCAGGCAGCCGAGATGTGCCGAGACGCGCCCCTGGGAGAGGCCGGCATGCGCGACGCACTGGCTCCCGGTGCGCTCCTCCTCGGCGCAGAAGGCCAGGAGCATCAGGCGGGTCGGATCGCCGAGGGCGCGGTAGAAGCGGGCGAGGAGGTCACGACCAACGGGGTCAGCCGGAACGGGCGGGGCGGGTGGTCGCGGCGCGGGCATCGCGCGAGCATGCGGAGCGCGCACAGCACCTCCTTGTCCGGCATCCCGATAGCGAGAACCAATCTACCGCAGCGTTCGACCGTTCTCGTCCGCTCCTCGCCTACGAGAGCCCCGGGACCGCGACCAGGGTGCCGCAGAGCGGCTTGCCGCCGTTGTAGACGACGAAGGAGCTCCCCCTGAGCTGCACGAACCAGGAGCACGACCTCTTGGGCAGCATGGCGGCGGTGCCGAAGTGCTGGAAGGTCGTCGGCGAGGACAGGATCCCGTTGGCGGTGTAGTCGCCCACCTGGCGCAGGTTGTGGATGAAGGCTGCCTGCGTCGGGTCCTTCCCGGCATGCCGCAGTCCCGTGATCATGAGATCCGTGGCCAGGTACCCGCTGTAGAGGCCCAGGTCCGGGATCCCGCCGCTCGCGAAGCCCGGGTCGTACTTCTTGAGCGCGTCGAGCATCTGGCGCGTCGCTGCGTTCGGCGTGCTGAAGTTGATGGGCGTCGCGAAGTAGTCGCCGTTGATGGCGGCCCGGGCCGCTGCGTTGTGGAGCACGGTGTTGTCGTAGCCCTCCGAGTACAGCTGGGCCTTGAGGTGGAGCCCGGCGTTCTTGATCGCTTGCCCGATGGCGATGTCCGACGCATCCTCGAAGGAGGTCGCGAGCCCGTCGCACCCTGCCTGCTTGATCTGGAGCACATCGGCGGTGAAGTCGACGCCGCCGAAGGGAACCGAGAGGTTCTCGTAGCAGATGCCGATGCCGGCCTTTTGCATCGTGTAGACCTCGGCCTTCACCCCCCGGGTCGACGACGGCGAGATGCCGTACCCGAGGATGCCGAACTTGGTCACGCCCAGACGCTTCATGAAATTCGCCGCCGTCGTGGTGGTGTAGGTGACCCCGTTGATCGGCCCGATGCTCGGCGGGAACACGTCGAACATGTTCGTGTACGGCTGCTCGTTCCACTCGGGCCCGTCGATGCCGAACCCGGTGACCGGCACGCCTGCCTGCTGGGCGTACTTCGCGCCACCGAAGAAGAAGGCGGAGTCCTCGACGATGCCGAACACGTGGTCGACGGAGATCAGCTCCTGGACCGCCGTGGCGGTCTGCGTGGGGCTCGACTGCGTGTCCACGGACACGAGCTTCAGCTTGTGCCCGTTCACCCCGCCTTCGGCATTCTGCAGGTCCACGCGCGCCTCGGCGCCTCCGAAGCCGTCGGCAAAGGTCGAGGAGGAGACGCCGGTGAAGTCGCCGATGTAGCCGATGGTGATGGTGCTCGCCGATCGCCCCGAGGCGCCGGCGACGGCCGGGAGGGCGAGGGTCCCTCCGGTGCCGAGCGCAACGGCGACGGCCAACGGGCCGGCCACTGAACGTCTGGTCCGGGCCCGACCGGTCATCGGCCCCCCCTTGGCTGAACGTGGCAGCGTCCGCCGCCCCGTCCAATGGTATGGAAAGCCGATCTGCATTTCAAGGGGCGCGCACGACGCGCGGGCGATGGCTTCAACGCCCGACCGGCAGCCAGCTGAAGCGCCGCAGCGCGACGACGAGGCCGCCGGTTCCCCATGCGGCCATGACGAGGAGGTCCTTGCCGGCGAAGCCCGCCCCCTGCGTGTGTGGGTTGTAGGCGGTGAGGAGGGCGGCAGCCAGATGCCGCACGGGGAAGACGCCGGCCACGTCGACCAGCCAGTGGGGGAACAGCGAGGTGGCGACGAACACGCCGGAGATGAAGTAGAGGGGCAGCGTGACCGCCTGGGTGATCGGCTGCGCCGCGTCCTCGTCGCGGATCACCGAGGCCAGGGCAAAGCCCAGGCAGCAGAAGGAGATCGTGCCGACCACCACGGCGACGAGGAGCGCTGGCGCCGTTCGGGCCGGCACGTGCACGTGGTAGGCGCCCCAGCCGATGGCGAACAGCACGACGGTGATCGCCAGCGCTGTGACGACCGCCGTGAGCGCTCGGCCGGCGATGATCGCCGCGGCGGGCACGGGCGTCGCCCGCCGTCGCTTGAGCACGCCTGCCTCGCGCTGCGAGGTGACGGAGATGACCAGGTTGACGAAGGACGCCCCGACGATCCCGAGGGTGATGATGCCAGGCACGTAGTAGGCAGAAGTGTCGATCCGTCCCCCGGAGACCGCCACGGTGTGGTGACCGCCGAAGATCGAGGCGAAGAGCACGAGGAAGATCACTGGCAGGGCCAAGGTGAAGAAGCGGGCCTGGCGGTTGCGCAGCAGGGCCCGGAGGTCGTAGGGGAACTGGTGGAGGGTGAACCGCACGAGCGCGCCGACGCCGTGGCTGTCCACCGCCTGCCGGGCGGACCCACGCCGTTGCATCACCGGGGACCCGGGCCGGTCGTCAGCGCCAGGTAGACCTCCTCGAGGCTCGGGCGCTGGACCTCGAGGTCGGGGAGGTCCAGCCCCGCCTCCTCCGCCCACCGGGTGAGCGGCCCGAGGACCGACACCGGTGACGCAGCTCGAAGGACCAGCCGGTCGCCGTCACGCTCGGCCACAGCGCCGCGCACGACCTCGGGCAGCGACGCCTCGGTCGTGCCCGGCGGGAGGCTGAAGGAGATCCGCGCGGCCGCTTTCTCGCGCCCGCCGAGGGTGCCGGGCGGTCCCTCGGCCACGACGCGGCCGCCGGCGATGACGACCACGTGGTCGGCCAGGTGCTCGGCTTCGTCCATGAAGTGCGTCGTGAGGAACACGGTCACCCCGAGTGCTCGGAGACCCCCGATCATGTCCCACGCCGCACGGCGCGCATTGGGATCGAAGCCCGTGGTGGGCTCGTCGAGGAAGAGGAGCTCCGGGTCGCCGATGAGGGCCAGCGCGACGTCGAGGCGCCGCCGTTCGCCGCCCGACAGCCGGCTCGCCGTCACCTCGGCCCGGTCCGCCAGGCCGACGAGCGCCATGGTGTCGTCGACGTCACGCGGCGAGGGGTAGTACCCGGCGTAGAGGGCCAGGCACTCGGCCACCGTGAGGTCCCGTTCGGGCTCGGACTCCTGCAGCACGACGCCGATCCGAGCTCGCCACTGGGGTCCCGCGTTTTGCGGGTCCGCACCGAGCACGCGGACTTCCCCGCCTGTGCGCCGGCGGTAGCCCTCGAGGATCTCGACGGTCGTGGTCTTGCCCGCCCCGTTCGGGCCGAGGAAGGCGAACACGTCGCCGCGCTCGACGGTGAGGTCGATCCCCCGGACGGCCTCGAAGTCCCCGTAGCGCATGCGGAGCCCGCGGACCTCGATGATGGGGTCCCGTGCAGGGTTGCCTTGTCGGCCGGTCGCTTCGGCCATGTCGACTCCCGGCCTCCGAGGTGTTGCGCTACGGTCGACCAACCCTAGCTGGCCCGCCAGCAATGGGAAGCTCGAGGCGGCGGGTGCGCCGGCCGGCCATAGGCCACGCCGTTGAGCCGCAGCCTGGCCCTCGTACATGTCGATCGTAGGTGACGGGTTGGGCGGAGTCCTCGAGAGGGCAGTGGACTGCGACCGAGGTGCTCGCGGGCGCCGAAGCAGGACGACGGGTGGCTGTGGTCGCAAGCGAGAAGGACGCCGATCGCCTTACCTCAACGTCGTGGTCGCGGTGCTCTGATCAGTGCGCTGGCAGTTCAGTTGTGGCCGAGCTGCTCGCTCCGGCGCAGCTGCGAGGCGAACTCGTCGATGGAGATGGCCGGCAAGGTCATGACCTGGACGGTTCCACGGGAGCCGAGGTCCACCGCCAGATGGGCGATGGTCTCGTTGTCGGGCGCCTCCACCACGCTCACGAAGTCGTACGGCCCAAGGACGGCGTACTGATCGAGTACCTTACAGCCGAACGTCTGGATCTCGTTGTCCACTTCCTGCATCCGTTCGGGGTGCTGGTGCAGCGTCCTTCGGCCTTCGACGGTCAGGGTGCTGAGTAGGACGTACCGTGCCATCGTGTACCTCCTTCCACCGGCGACAGGCGCCGTCCGTTCAGTGTGAACCCGCGCGCCCCTCATTGCAAGCAACCCAAGTGCCGGAATACGGCAGGACCGCGCACTCCCAGAGAACGAAGCTCGGGGCGGCGGGCGCGCCGGCCGGTCGGCGACCGGGCTGTCGGGGCGCAGGTGCGCGCCGGCCGGCTGGCGACCGGGCCGTCGGGGCGCAGGTGCCCGCCGGCCATCCGGTTCCGGTACCGCGACATCAGGACGCGCCGGTCTTCGCGTACGATCGCCCGCAGTGGATCGCCTTCGCGAGGCCGTCTCGCACGTCGCCGACTCGGTCCTCTACAAGGTCAGCCCGCGGCTGTCGGACCGGGTGGCGATGTACCGCCAGTACCGCGACGCGGTCGTGCCCCGGTGCCTGGCTGACGTGCCGGCTGACGAGGACCCCTCCGCCCCGCTGGGCCACGAGGGGATCGACCTCCACGAGGGCGAGCAGGTCGAGCTCCTGAGGAGCTGGGCAGCCGACCGCGAGCTCCACCAGGCGCTGCGTGCCGACTCGTCCATCAACGTGCTGGGTGACCGCACGCACGTCGCCAACCGCTGGTACGAGACGCCCGACGCGGAGATCTACGCCTCGATGATCAGCGCCTACCGTCCGACCGACATCGTCGAGGTGGGTTCTGGGTTCTCGACGATGGTGGCGCGCCGGACGATCGACTGGGCAGGCACGGCGACCACCTTGACGGCCATCGACCCGAAGCCGAGGCGTGCCGTCGACGGTGTGGCCGACCTCGTCGTGGGGTCCTGTGTCGAAGACGTCGACCTCGCTGCCCGGCCGTGGTCCACGTTGGGCGAGCGCGTGCTGCTCTTCGTCGACTCGAGCCACGTGGTCCGGGCACGTGGGGACGTGCCGTTCCTCTTCAACCGCGTCATCCCCTCGCTGCCGCCGGGCTCTGTGGTCCATGTCGACGACATCTACCTGCCCTGGGAGTACCCGGTCTCCTACCGCAAGCGCCTCTACACCGAGCAGTACGTCCTCCAGGCGCTGCTCTGCTTCTCGGAGCGGTTCCGCACCCGGTTCGCCACCCACTACATGGGTCGATGCCACGGCGCGCTCATGCGCGAGGTCTTCGGCCCGGCGGTCGGCGGCAGCACTGGCCGGAAGGGCTCCTCGTACTGGTTCGAGGTCACCGAAGGCGCAGCCGGGTAGG
>DATGLW010000096.1:0-53243 GCA_035293965.1 Acidimicrobiales bacterium | reverse complement strand
TGGCTGCCCGCTCGGCCCGCTGACGCGCGAGGCGCTCCTCGGGAAGGCGGCTCACCACGATCGTGATGTGGCAGGTCCGCTTGCGGATGCGGGTGGCACGCCCGCGGGCCCTGGGGCGCCAACGCTTTGCCGTCGGCCCCTCGTCGGCAAAGCAGGCCGAGACGTACAGCTCCTCGGCGTCGAGCCCGTCGTTGTGCACCGCGTTGGCGACGGCCGACGCCAGCACCTTGCCCACCACCGCCGCGGCCTCCCGCTCGGTAGCCCGGAGGACCTCGGCCGCCCGCCCGACCTCGACGTCGCGGATCAGGTCCAGGACCCGCCGGGCCTTGGGAGCCGACATCCGGCAGTAACGCAGGACCGCCTTGGTCCCCGGACGCTCGTTGGTCTTGAGCCCGGTCACCTCATCGCCTCCCCGCCCTCTCCTGGCCGGCGTGGTAGCGGAAGGTCCGGGTGGGAGCGAACTCACCCAGCTTGTGCCCGACCATGGCCTCGGTGACGTACACCGGCACGTGTCGCCGGCCGTCGTGGACGGCGATGGTGTGACCCACCATGTCGGGGATGATGGTGGAGCGCCGCGACCAGGTCCGGATGACGCGCTTCTCGCCGCTGGCATTGAGCGCGTCGACCTTCTTCAGCAGATGGTCGTCGACGAACGGGCCCTTCTTGAGACTGCGCGGCATGCCCGGCCGGCCCTCCTGCTACCTGCGGGCGCCGCGAGTGCGGCGCCGGCGGACGATCAACCTGTCGGACGGCTTGTGGCGTGCTCGGGTGCGCCCTTCGGGCTTGCCCCAGGGCGACACGGGGTGCCGCCCGCCGGACGACTTCCCCTCGCCGCCGCCGAGCGGGTGGTCGACGGGGTTCATGGCCACCCCCCGGGTCTGAGGACGGACGCCCTTCCAGCGGTTACGACCGGCCTTCCCCAACTTCACCAGCTCCGCCTCCGAGTTCCCCACCACCCCGATCGTGGCCCGGCAGTCGATGGAGACCCGGCGCATCTCGGTGGATGGGAGTCGCAAGGTGGCGAACGCACCCTCCTTGGCCACCAGCTGCACGCTCATGCCCGCGCCACGGGCCAGCTTGCCGCCACCGCCGGGCCGCAGCTCCACGTTGTGGACGGTCGACCCTACCGGGATGTAGCGCATGGGCATGGCGTTGCCCGGGCGGATCTCCGCGCCCTGGCCGCTCTGCAGCCGGTCGCCCACCCGGACACCCGCCGGCGCCAGGATGTAGCGCTTCTCGCCGTCGGCGTAGTGGAGGAGGGCGATGCGCGCGTTGCGGTTGGGGTCGTACTCGACCGTGGCCACCTTGGCCGGCACGCCGTCCTTGTCGCGACGGAAGTCGACGATCCGGTACTGCCGCTTGTGACCCCCGCCGCGATGGCGCGCCGTCTTGCGGCCCCGGTTGTTCCGCCCCCCCGAACCCGAGAGGGGAGCGAGAAGGGAGCGCTCGGGGCGGGTGGCGGTCAGGTCGGCGAAGTCCGACACGGTCTGGAACCGCCGTCCGGGGCTGGTGGGCTTGCGTGCTCGCAGGGGCATGGCGCTCAGCTCTCGAAGAGGTCGATCTTGTCGCCGGCGTGCAGTGTCACGACGGCTCGCTTGGTGTCGGGGCGCTTGCCGACCGTGTTGGTGCGGCGGTTCCTCCGGGCCTTCCCCTTGCGGTTCAACGTGTTGACCTTGTCGACCCGCACCCCGAAGGTGGCCTCGACGGCGTGGCGAACGTCGATCTTCGTGGCGGCACGGTCGACGACGAACACGTACACGCTGCGGTCCATGAGTGCGTAGGTCTTCTCCGACACCACAGGCCGGATGAGGATCGAGGTGGCGTCACGCATCGCCGGGCTCCCCTGCCTCGGCGACAGGCTCGTCGGGAGCCGGGGCGGTGGCCTCCCCTGCCTCGGCGACAGGCTCGTCGGGAGCCGGGGCGGTGGCCCCAGCCGATCGTGCACCGGGGAGGGTGGCGTCGGTGAAGACAACCCAGTCGCTGCGGACCACGTCATATGCGGCGAGCTCGCCCGCTGGCACGGTGTCCACTTCGGGCAGGTTGGCGAACGAGCGCGCCGCCACCGCGTCGCCGGGAGCCAGCACCACGAGCACGCGGCCGCCCAGCCCGAGCGCGTCGAGGGCGGCCAGGGCATCCTTCGTCCGCGGGGCCTCGAACGGCCAGCGGTCCACGAGCGCAACCCGCTGCTCGGCCGCCCGGTCGGACAGGGCAGAGCGCAGGGCCAGCTGCACCATGCGCTTGGGCGTCCGCTGGCGGTAGCTGCGCGGCTTCGGGCCGGCCGCCACGCCGCCGCCCGCCCAGCTGGGCGAGCGGCTCGATCCCTGCCGGGCCCGGCCGGTCCCCTTCTGGCGGTAGGGCTTCGCGCCGCCGCCCCTGACCTCCGCCCTCGTTCTCGTCGCGTGGGTGCCCGCTCGGGCCGCGGCCAGCTGGGCCGTCACGACCTGGTGGAGGACGGCCATGTTGGGCTCGATGCCGAAGATCGCCGGGTCGAGCTCGACCCGGCCGAGGTCGTCGCCTCGGGCCGTCCTGCGGGCCACGGTCCGGACCACCGGAGCGGGACGCTCGCGGCGCCGCGGGCCGCGCAGGTGGCCGGGAGCGGGAGCCTCGGCGACGGTCACCGGCCGCCCCCCTTCGCCAATGGGGTCTTGACCGAGGCACGGAGCACCACCATGCCGCCGCGGGCACCGGGCACGGCCCCTTTCACCAGCATCAGCTCGCGATCAGGATCGGCCGCCACGACCTGGAGGTTCAGCGCGGCCACGCGGCTGCCTCCCAGACGGCCCGCCATACGGGTTCCCTTGAACACTCGAGCCGGAGTGGCGCAGGCCCCGACCGACCCCGGCGCCCGATGGTGCTTGTGGTTGCCGTGGGCGGCACCTTGACCCTTGAAGTGGTGCCGTTTCATCCCGCCGGCGAACCCCTTCCCCTTGCTGACCGCGATCGCGTCGACCCGATCACCGGGCTCCCACTCGGCCACCGTCAGCTCCTGGCCCACCTCGTAGGCACTGGCGTCGTCGACCCGGAGCTCGACCAACCGCCGCCCCGGATCGACGCCGGCTCGCCGGTAGTGGCCGAGCTCCGCCCGCGTGAGCGTGCTCGGCCGGCGGAAGCCCCACGTCACCTGCACAGCCGCATACCCATCGCGCTCGGGGGTCTTCACCTGCACGATGCGCACGGGCGCGACCCGAAGGACCGTCACCGGGATGGCGCGGTTCTGGTCGTCCCAGACCTGGGTCATGCCGACCTTCTCGCCGACGATGGCCTTCGTTGTCACGTGCGTACGATTCTCCCGACGGTGCGCACGGAGGCCCGTGCGCACGCCAACGCTCCGCCCGGATCCCCGAGCGGAGCGCTCGCCTGTTGCGGCCCGAGGTCCCCCCCGGCAGGAGCCGAGGGGCGCTCGAGCACGTCCTCTTCTCGGGCCGGCTGGCCGCCGGGCCCCGCTGGGCCGGAATCGGCCCGAAGGAACATGCTACCCCAAGCGGCGCCTTGCGTGCCAGCGGCGGGCTGCGGCAGAGCCGCTACGTCGTCGCCCCACTCGCTCAGGCAGGCGAGAGCCCCAGCCGGTCGGCCACGCTTGGTCCGACGACCGTGACGCCGAACGCAGCGTTGAGCGCCTCGATGGACTCGTGGTCGCCCGAAGCCGCCAGTTGCCCGAGCTGCTCGAGGTACCGGTCGAAGCCGGTGCCCGGGGTCATCAGGTTGACCACCCTGCAGGCTGGCTGGTCGAGCCGAGCGTTGGTGAAGCTGTGCCCCACGCCCGGCGGTGCCGTGGCGAAGTCGCCCGGCCCGACCTCGACGATCTCGCCGTCGAGCTGCACGGTCAGCACCCCTTCGACGACGAAGAACGAGTCCTCCTGCATGGCGTGGACGTGCAACGGGGGTCCGCTGCCGTACGCGACATGGTCGATGACCAAGAGGTCGAAGCGACCCTCGTTCTCACGTCCGTTCGCCTTCCACCTCCAGCCCGGTTCGTCCCGCACCACGTAGCCCCTGGTCGTCAGGGTCTCGTCGCCAGTGCCCACAGCGTCCTCCAGTCCGTTCGGCGGGCCGATGGCCTCGTGCCGTGGAGCCGTCGCAGCCCTCGGCTGCGCCTGAGCGGCACGGTCCGCCATCGGGCTTGGGTGAGAGCATCGATGCTACGACCGGCAAGGAGTGGCCACAATGGGTCGCTTGCGGAGGGCAGCCCCCCTGCACCCCGTTCTCGCTGCGACGGGCCATCCGCTGCGGCGGATGGGGGACCCGACCGGGCGCTCGCGCCCTACTGGATCTTGATCTCGATGTCCACCCCGGCGGGGAGGTCGAGCCGCTGGAGGGAGTCGACGGTCTTGGGCGTGTGCTCGACGATGTCGACCAGGCGCTTGTGCACGCGCATCTCGAAGTGCTCGCGGCTGTCCTTGTACTTGTGGGGCGACCGGATGACCGTGTAGCGATGCCGGTCCGTCGGCAGCGGCACCGGACCCTGGACCTTGGCCTGGGTCCGCAGGACCGTCTGGACGATCTTCTCGGTGGACTGGTCCAGGATCTCGTGGTCGTAGGCCTTCAACCGGATCCTGATCTTCTGTCGGGGCCCGTCAGCCACGGCAACGTCCTCTCTGCTCTGGCTCGCGTGCCCCTCCACCAGGAGCCCGCCCGGGCCCCTCGCGCGGGAACCGGGCCGCACGCGGCGGCGATGCTCCTACTTGAGGATCTTGGTGACCCTGCCCGACGCCACGGTACGGCCACCCTCGCGGATGGCAAAGCGAAGGCCCTCGTCCATGGCGATCGGCTTGCCCAGCTCGACCGTCATCTCGGTGTTGTCGCCGGGCATGACCATCTCCGTCCCTTCGGGGAGGGTGATGGTACCGGTGACGTCGGTGGTCCGGAAGTAGAACTGGGGACGGTAGTTCGTGAAGAAGGGCTTGTGGCGACCGCCCTCCTCCTTGGTGAGGACGTAGACGTTGGCCTCGAACTGCGTGTGCGGGGTGATCGAGCCCGGCTTGCACAGCACCTGGCCCCGCTCGACCTCCTCCTTCTTCGTGCCGCGCAGGAGCGCGCCGATGTTGTCGCCGGCACGACCCTCGTCGAGAAGCTTGCGGAACATCTCGACCCCGGTGACGGTGGTCTTCTGGGTCGGCCGCAGCCCCACGATCTCCACCTCGTCGCCGACCTTGACGAGGCCCTGCTCCACCTTGCCCGTGACCACCGTGCCCCGGCCCGTGATGGACATGACGTCCTCCACCGGCATGAGGAACGGCTTGTCGACGTCGCGCTGGGGCTCGGGGATGAAGGTGTCGACGGCGTCCATCAGCTCAAGGATCTTCGGCGTCCACTCGGGGTCGCCCTCGAGGGCCTTGAGGGCGCTCACCCGCACGATGGGCACGTCGTCACCTGGGAACTCGTAGTCGTTGAGCAGCTCGCGCACCTCGAGCTCCACCAGGTCGAGCAGCTCCTCGTCGTCGACCATGTCCGCCTTGTTCAAGGCGACCACGATGTAGGGCACGCCCACCTGGCGGGCGAGCAGCACGTGCTCGCGGGTCTGGGGCATGGGGCCATCCGCAGCCGAGACCACCAGGATGGCCCCGTCGACCTGGGCGGCGCCGGTGATCATGTTCTTGATGTAGTCGGCGTGGCCCGGCATGTCGACGTGGGCGTAGTGCCGGTTCGCCGTCTCGTACTCGACGTGGGCGATGGAGATCGTGATGCCGCGCTGCTTCTCTTCGGGCGCCTTGTCGATCTGATCGAAGGGGGTGAAGGTGGTGTTGGGGTTCTGCTCCGACAGGACCTTGGTGATGGCCGCGGTGAGCGTGGTCTTGCCGTGGTCGATGTGGCCCATCGTCCCCACGTTGACGTGGGGCTTCTTGCGCTCGAACTTCTGCTTGGCCATCTGCCCAGCTACTCCCTGGTCTCGGGCGGGACCCCCTCGGGTCCGCCACGGCGGTCGCCCGCCGCCATCTCCTGCGTGTGCCGCTTCCTCGCCTCCCGCCCCCCTTGCGGTCGGCATCCTCCCACCTCGACCGGGGCCCGGCGAGCCCCGGCGGGCACTACTCTCCGCGTGCCCGGGCGATGATCTCCCTCGAGATCGACTCGGGCACCTCGTTGTAGGCGTGGAACTGCATCGTGTACGTGGCGCGGCCCTGCGTACGCGAACGCAGGTCGGTAGCGTAGCCGAACATGTCGGCCAGCGGTACCTGTGCCCGGATCACGTGGGACCCGCCCCGCTGGTCCATCCCCTCGACCCTTCCCCGGCGGGCCGAGAGGTCGCCGATCACGTCGCCCATGTACTCCTCGGGGGTCACCACCTCGACGGCCATGACCGGCTCGAGCAGCACGGGGTCGGCAGCCCGGGCCGCTTTCTTCACAGCCATGGACCCGGCGATCTTGAAGGCCATCTCCGAGGAGTCGACCTCGTGGTACGACCCGAACGTGAGGGTGACCCGCACGTCGACCATCGGGTAGCCGGCGAGCACCCCCGAGGTGAGGGCCTCCTGGATGCCGGCGTCGACCGAGGGGATGTACTCCTTGGGGATGACCCCGCCGGTGATCTTGTCGATGAACTCGTACCCTCCGCCGGGGCCCGTGGGCTCGAGGTCGATGACCACGTGGCCGTACTGGCCACGGCCGCCGGTCTGGCGGACGTAGCGCTCCTCGATCTTCTCCACCCGCTTGCGGATCGTCTCCCGGTAGGCCACCTGGGGCTTGCCCACGTTGGCGTCCACGCTGAACTCCCGAAGCATGCGGTCGACGAGCACCTCGAGGTGGAGCTCGCCCATCCCCGAGATGACCGTCTGGCCCGTCTCCTCGTCGGTGCGGACCCGGAACGTCGGGTCCTCCTCGCTCAGCGCGTAGAGGGCCTTGGAGAGCTTGTCCTGGTCGGCCTTGGTCTTGGGCTCGACCGCCACGTGGATCACGGGCTCGGGGAACTCGAGGGACTCGAGCACGATCGGGTGCGCCGGGTCGCACAGGGTGTCGCCGGTGGTCGTCTGCTTGAGCCCGACGGCGGCGACGATGTCGCCGGCGAAGATGGCGTCCTTGTCTTCGCGGTGGTTGGCGTGCATCTGGAGGAGCCGACCCACCCGCTCCTTGCGGTCACGGGTGGAGTTGATGACCGACGCCCCCTTGCGCAGGGTGCCCGAGTAGACACGGAGGTACGTGAGCTTGCCCACGTACGGGTCGGTCATGATCTTGAAGGCGAGAGCAGCGAAGGGGGCCGCGTCGTCCGGCAGCCGTTCCTCGAGCTCGTCGCTTCCCGGGCGCGTCCCCACCGTGGGGGGCAGGTCGAGGGGGCTCGGCAGGAAGTCGACGACGGCGTCGAGGAGCGGTTGAACCCCCTTGTTCTTGAACGCCGAGCCGCACAGGACGGGCACCACCTCGCTCGCCAGCGTGGCGGCCCGGAGCGACCGGCGCAGGTCCTCGGCGGTGATCTCCTCGTCGGCCAGGAACTTCTCCATGATGCGGTCGTCGTAGTTGGACAAGAGGTCGACGAGCTGGCTCCGGGCGGCCTCGGCCGCATCGGCCAGGTCGTCGGGGACCGGCAGGACCTGCCAGCTCTCGCCCATGCCGTCCTCCCAGACGAGCGCCTGGCCCCCCACGACGTCGACGACGCCCTTGAAGTCGGCTTCGGCACCGATGGGCAGCTGGACCACTGCCGGGTTGGCCTCGAGGCGGTCGCGGATCATCTGGACCGCGCGGTCGAAGTCGGCGCCGACCCGGTCCATCTTGTTCACAAAGCAGATCCGCGGCACCGCGTACTTGTTGGCCTGCCGCCAGACGGTCTCGGTCTGGGGCTCGACCCCTGCCACGGCATCGAAGACCGCGACCGCGCCGTCGAGGACGCGCAGGGATCGCTCGACCTCGACCGTGAAGTCCACGTGACCCGGGGTGTCGATGATGTTGATCCAGGTGTCGCGCCACCGGCAGGTCGTGGCGGCCGAGGTGATGGTGATGCCGCGCTCTTGCTCCTGGACCATCCAGTCCATGGTGGCGGCCCCCTCGTGGACCTCGCCGATCTTGTAATTGCGCCCGGTGTAGTAGAGGATCCGCTCGGTCGTCGTGGTCTTGCCCGCGTCGATGTGGGCCATGATCCCGATGTTGCGGGTCCTGGCCAACGGGAATTGGCGGATGGGCAGGGGCTCAGCCATGGGTCGGCTCCTGAGGGGATGCGACTACCAGCGGTAGTGCGCGAAGGCCTTGTTGGACTCGGCCATCTTGTGGAGATCCTCGCGGCGCTTGACCGCCGCCCCGATGCCGTTGGCGGCATCGAGGATCTCGTTGGCCAGGCGCTCGGCCATCGTCTTCTCGCGGCGCTGGCCGGCATAGCCGGTCAGCCAGCGGATGGCCAAGGTGGTGGCCCGCCGGGGTCGGACCTCGACGGGCACCTGGTACGTGGCGCCGCCCACCCGCCGGCTGCGCACCTCGAGCTCGGGGCGAGTGTTCTCGACCGCCCTCTTCAGCACCGACACCGGCTCGGAGCCCGACCGGTCGCGGACGGTGTCGAGCGCGCGATAGACGATCCGCTCGGCCAGCGTCCGCTTGCCGCGGCTCAGCACCTTGTTGACGATCTGGGTCACGAGCACCGACCGGTAGACGGGGTCCGGCTGGAGCTCACGCCGGGTGGCGGGACCGTTGCGGGGCATCAGGACTCCCTCTTCGCGCCGTAACGGCTGCGGGCCTGGCTCCGCTCGCGCACGCCGGAGGTGTCGAGCGCGCCACGGATGACCTTGTAGCGGACCCCCGGCAGGTCCTTCACCCGACCGCCTCTCACGAGCACGATGGAGTGCTCCTGGAGGTTGTGCCCGACGCCGGGGATGTACGCGGTGACCTCCACCCCGCTCGTCAGCCGCACCCGGGCCACCTTGCGGAGGGCGGAGTTCGGCTTCTTGGGCGTGGTGGTGTAGACCCGGGTGCACACCCCGCGCCGCTGGGGCGCGCCCTTGAGGGCCGGGGTCTTGGTCTTGGTCTCCTTGGCCTGCCGTCCCTTGCGGACCAGCTGGGCGATCGTGGGCACGCGCTACCTCTGCTCTGGTGGAACCTCGGGAGCGTGCTGCGCTGACGTGACGGCGCTCTCCCGGGCGCCGCCAGGACGCAGCAGCCCGTCCATGCTAGCACCCGGCCCCCGCCAGCCGGCCGCCTGCGCCACCCCCGCCCGGGACGGCCCCGCGCCCGAGCTCATGCGCCGGCCTGCAGCGGGCCCTCCTCCGCTGGACCCGAGGCGCCGCCGCTGGCGTCGTCGCTCGGCGCCGCGCCGAGCCAGCTGGCGTCGATGGTGGGCTCGAAGGGCTCCTCTTCCTCGAGCCGGTCCCCGCCGACGTCGGCCAGCCAGGCCGCCAGGTGCTCGGTGTCGGTGGCTCCCGCGCCCCGGCCCCAGAACGGGAGGGGCTCCGCGCCCGGGAGGTCCACCTCGAGCTGGCGGTAGCGGTCCATGCCGGTGCCCGCCGGGATCAGCTTGCCGATGATGATGTTCTCCTTCAGCCCGAAGAGCTGGTCGGAGCGGCCCTCGATGGCCGCCTCGGTGAGGACCCGGGTCGTCTCCTGGAATGAGGCCGCGGACAGCCAGCTGTCGGTGGCGAGCGACGCCTTGGTGATCCCCATCAGCTCCGGGCGCCCCTCGGCGGGGCGCTTGCCCTCCTCCACGAGCGACCGGTTGACCTCGGCGTAGACCTGGCTGTCGACTCGCTCGCCGGGGAGGAACGGGGCGTCGCCGGACTCGGCCACGAGCACGCGGCGCAGCATCTGGCGCACGATGAGCTCGATGTGCTTGTCGTGGATGGAGACGCCCTGGTCTCGGTAGACCTTCTGGACCTCCTCGACCAGGTACTGCTGGGTCTCGCGGATCCCCTTGACCTCGAGGAGCTCCTTGGGGTCCTTCGGGCCCTCGACGAGGGGGTCGCCGGCCGCCACCTCCTGACCGTCGGCCACCTCGAGATGAGCCCGCGGCGCCACGACCACCGACTCCTCGTGGCCGTCGTCCGCCACGACCGTGATGCGGCGCCCGCCCTCTTCGTCCTCGACGCGCACCACGCCGCTCTGGCGAGCCAGCACCGCGGCGCCCTTGGGGGTGCGGGCCTCGAACAGCTCCACCACCCGCGGCAGGCCGTGGGTGATGTCCTCGCCGACCACGCCGCCCGTGTGGAAGGTCCGCATGGTGAGCTGGGTGCCCGGCTCCCCGATCGACTGGGCGGCGATCACCCCGACCGCCTCCCCCAGCTCGATCATCCGGCCCGTCGCGAGGGACTGCCCGTAGCAGGCGGCACAGACCCCGTGACGCGACTCACACGTGAGCACCGAGCGCACCCTGATCCGGTCGACGGCAGGGTCGTCGCGAAGGCGTGCCACCACCTCGTCGGACAGGAGGGTCCCCGCCTCCAGGCGGCTGCCGTCCGACAGGGCAACGGGCTCGGCCAGCAGCCGGCCGTAGGCCCGGGTCTCGAGGTAGCTGCGCCGCCCCGGGCCGTCCGGCTCCACGCCGTCGATCCAGATCCCCCTGGCCGTGCCGCAGTCCTCCTCGCGGACGATGAGCTCCTGGGCCACGTCGACCAGGCGCCGGGTCAGGTACCCCGAGTCGGCCGTGCGCAGGGCCGTGTCCGCGAGGCCCTTGCGGGCGCCGTGGGTCGAGATGAAGTACTCGAGCACGGAGAGGCCCTCGCGGAACGACGACTTGATGGGCCGGGGGATCATCTCCCCTCGGGGATTGGACACCAGGCCCTTCATGCCGGCGATCTGGCGGATCTGCTGGGCGTTCCCTCGGGCGCCCGAGTCGACCATCATGTCGAGCGGGTTGAAGGCCATGGCCGACAAGGTCTGCTCCATGGCCCGACCGACCTCCGAGTTGGCCGACGTCCAGATCTCGATCTCCTTCTGGCGCCGCTCGTCGTCGGTGATGATGCCCCGCTTGAACTGGTTCTCGGCCTTCTCGGCCTCCTTCTCGTAGCGGTCGAGGACGGCGAGCTTCTCCGGCGGCGTGCGCACGTCGTCGATCGAGATGGTGAGCCCGGACTGGGTGGCGAACCGGAAGCCGAGCGCCTTGATGCGGTCGAGGCTGGCAGCCACGACGTGCTTGGGGTAGCCGGCCGCCAGCTCCTCGACGATGGCCCCGATCGGGGTGTTGCGCTTGCCGACCACGTCGTTCACGTAGCGGAAGCCCTCGGGAAGGGCCTCGTTGAAGAAGAGACGCCCCGGCGTGGTCTGGACCCTCCGGCTCGCATCGCCGTTGCCGGCGGCCTCCTCGCTCCCGGCGGTGCCGTTGCCGGCGGCGGCCAGGCGGCGGGCCAGCGACGTGCCGGGCAGGACCCGCAGCTCGATGCGGGCGTGGAGGTCCACGTCGCCGGCGTCCACCGCCGCCTCCACCTCGTGGGGATGGCGGAAGGCACGCCCCTCGCCCTTGGCCCCCTCGACGGGCAGCGTCAGGTAGTAGGCGCCGAAGACCATGTCCTGGGTGGGCACGGTGATCGGCCGGCCCGTGGCAGGCGACAGGATGTTGTTGGCCGACAGCATGAGGATCCGCGCCTCGGCCTGCGCCTCCGCGGACAGGGGCAGGTGCACGGCCATCTGGTCGCCGTCGAAGTCGGCGTTGAACGCCGTGCACACGAGAGGGTGCACCTGGATCGCCTTGCCCTCCACGAGGACGGGCTCGAAGGCCTGGATCCCGAGGCGGTGCAGCGTGGGCGCCCGGTTGAGCAGGACGGGATGTTCGCGGATGACGTCCTCGAGCACGTCCCACACCTGGGGCCGGTGCCGCTCGACCATGCGCTTGGCCGACTTGATGTTCTGGGCCAGCTCGGCATCGACCAGCCGCTTCATGACGAAGGGCTTGAACAGCTCGAGAGCCATGAGCTTCGGCAGCCCGCACTGGTGCAGCTGCAAGGTGGGGCCGATGACGATGACCGAGCGGCCCGAGTAGTCCACGCGCTTGCCGAGGAGGTTCTGGCGGAACCGTCCCTGCTTGCCCTTGAGCATGTCGGACAGGCTCTTGAGCGGCCGGTTGCCTGGCCCCGTCACCGGGCGGCCTCGGCGGCCGTTGTCGAACAGCGCGTCGACCGCCTCCTGGAGCATGCGCTTCTCGTTGTTGATGATGATCTCGGGCGCGCCGAGGTCGAGGAGCCGCTTGAGCCGGTTGTTGCGGTTGATCACGCGGCGGTACAGGTCGTTGAGGTCCGAGGTCGCGAACCGGCCGCCGTCGAGCTGGACCATGGGTCGCAGGTCTGGCGGGATCACCGGCACCGCCTCGAGGATCATGGCCCGGGGGTCGTTCACCCGGCGCCCGTGCTCGTCGCGGCGGTTGAAGGCGGTGACGATCTTGAGCCGCTTGATGACCTTCTGGCGGCGCTGCGCCGACAGCGGGCGGCGCCCGTCGCCACCGTCGATCATCTCGCGCAGCTTGGCCTCCTCGGCGTCGAGGTCGATGCGGTCGATGAGCCGCTGGATGGCCTCCGCTCCCATGCCGCCCTCGAAGTAGTCCTCGTAGCGGAGGCGGAGCTCCCGCCACAGCAGCTCGTCCTCGATGATCTTGCGGGCGTGCAGGCCACGGAGCTCGTCGAAGGCCCGGCGGGCGAGCTCGATCTCGTCCTGCGCCCGCTCGCGCATGGCCGCGATCTCCTTCTCCACTGCGCGCTGGCGGGCCTTGATCTCGGCATCGCGGGCGCCGGCCTTCTCCATCTGGGCCAGCTCGTCTTCGAGCGCCTTGAAGCGCCGATCGAGGTCGAGGTCGCGCCGGCGCTCGATGTCGGCCACCTCCTCGAGCAGCTCCGCCTCGAGGTTTGGCAGGTCAGCGTGGCGCCGGTCCTCGTCGACCCAGGTGACGAGGTTGGCGGCGAAGTAGATGACCTTCTCCAGCTGCTTGGCCTTGAGCTCCTCGCGGGCCTCGGTGCCCATCAGCAGGTAGGCGAGCCAGCTCCGGGTGCCCCGCAGGTACCAGATGTGCACGACGGGCGCGGCGAGCTCGATGTGGCCCATGCGCTCCCGGCGCACCTTCGAGCGCGTCACCTCGACGCCGCAGCGCTCGCAGATGATCCCCTTGAACCGGACGCGCTTGTACTTGCCGCAGTAGCACTCCCAGTCCTTGGTCGGCCCGAAGATCTTCTCGCAGAAGAGGCCGTCCTTCTCGGGTCGCAGCGTGCGGTAGTTGATCGTCTCGGGTTTCTTCACCTCGCCGTTGGACCAGCTTCGGATGGCGTCGCCCGTGGCCAGGCCGATCCGGAGCTGGTCGAAGGTGTTGACGTCGAGAGCCATCAGGAGAAGCTCCTCTCTGCGGCGCGCCGCTCGTCCTCCTCGTCGGAGCCCCGCTCGGGCCGGCTGATGTCGATGCCGAGCTCCTCGGCCGTGCGGAACACGTCCTCGTCGATCTCGTGCATCTCGATCTCGGCGCCGTCGACGGCCAGCACCTCGACGTCGAGGCAGAGCGACTGCATTTCCTTGATGAGCACCTTGAAGCTTTCTGGTATCCCCGGCTCGGGGATGTTCTCGCCCTTGACGATCGCCTCGTAGACCTTGACCCGGCCGAGCACGTCGTCGGACTTGATGGTGAGCAGCTCCTGGAGGGCATACGCGGCGCCGAATGCCTCGAGCGCCCAAACCTCCATCTCGCCGAACCGCTGGCCCCCGAACTGGGCCTTCCCGCCCAGCGGCTGCTGGGTGATCATGGAGTACGGGCCAGTGGACCGGGCGTGGATCTTGTCGTCGACGAGGTGCGCCAGCTTGAGCATGTACACGTAGCCCACCGACACCGGGTTGTCGTAGGGCTCGCCAGTGCGGCCGTTGTAGAGCACGGCCTTGCCGGTCGGCTGGATCTGCACCCGGCCGTCGGCCGAGTCGGCGTTGAGAGAGCGGAACAGCTGCTGGATGGTCGGGTGCTTGCCCGCGTCCTCCTCCTCGTCCCAGTGGGCGCCGTCGAAGACCGGCGTCGAGACCCACACCGCCGGCTCGGTCCGGGGCCGGCACTTGCGTTCGCCGGCGCCCCGTCCGCTCGTGCCGGCGCCGGGCTCCACGGGCACCCCTTCCCACCCGAAGCGGGCGGCGTAGCCGAGGTGGGACTCGAGCACCTGGCCCACGTTCATCCGGCTGGGCACGCCGAGGGGGTTCAAGATGATGTCGACCGGCGTGCCGTCGGCCAGGAACGGCATGTCTTCGACCGGCAGGATCTTGGAGATGACGCCCTTGTTGCCGTGACGCCCCGCGAGCTTGTCGCCCTCGGAGATCTTGCGCTTCTGGGCCACGTACACGCGGACCAGCTGGTTCACGCCGGGGGGCAGCTCGTGGGAGTCCTCGCGCGAGAACACGCGCACGTCGATGACCTTGCCGGACTCGCCGTGGGGCACCTTGAGGCTGGTGTCGCGGACCTCGCGTGCCTTCTCGCCGAAGATGGCCCGCAGCAGGCGCTCCTCAGGGGTCTGCTCGGTCTCCCCCTTGGGCGTGACCTTGCCCACGAGCACGTCGCCCGGCCCGACCTCGGCCCCGATGCGGACGATGCCGCGCTCGTCGAGGTCGGCCAGGATCTCCTCGGAGAGGTTCGGGATGTCCCTCGTGATCTCCTCGGCGCCGAGCTTGGTGTCGCGGGCATCGACCTCGTGCTCCTCGATGTGGATCGAGGTGAGCACGTCGTCGCGCACCAGGCGCTCGGAGAGGATGATGGCGTCCTCGTAGTTGTACCCCTCCCAGGGCATGAAGGCGACGAGCAGGTTCTTGCCGAGGGCGAGCTCGCCGTTGTGGGTGGAGGGCCCGTCGGCCAGCAGGTCGCCGGCCGACACCTCCTGGCCCTCGTCGACGAGGATCTTCTGGTTGATGCAGGTGTTCTGGTTCGAGCGGCGGAACTTGGCCAGCCGGTAGATCTTGCGGCCCAGGGGCTGGCCGTTGCGATCGTGCTGTCCGGGCCGGTAGTCGACCACGAGGTAGTCGCCCGACACCTCGACGACGGTGCCGTCGCCCTCGGCGAGCACCACGTCGCCGGCATCGCGCGCCGCCCGGGCCTCGACGCCGGTGCCGATGTAGGGGGCCTCGGGCACCACAAGGGGCACCGCCTGCTTCTGCATGTTGGCCCCCATCAGGGCGCGGTTGGCGTCGTCGTGCTCGACGAAGGGGATGAGGGCGGTCGAAACCGACACGATCTGCTTGGGGGACACGTCCATCAGGTCGACCTCGGAGGGCGGCACGAAGTCGATCTCGCTCGTGGTGCCATAGGAGGTGCTGGTCGCCCCGATGCGCACGCCGGTCCCCTGGGGGCCGCGGCGGACGAGGACCCGCTCCTCGGTGAAGCGGCCCTCGTCGTCGACCGGCGTGTTGGCCTGGGCGATGACGTGCTCCTCCTCCTCGTCGGCGGCGAGGTAGACCACGTCGCCGGTGACCCGGCCGTCGACCACCTTGCGGTAGGGCGTCTCGATGAAGCCGTACTCGTTGACCCGCGCATAGGTGGCCAGGGCCCCGATCAGGCCGATGTTGGGACCCTCGGGCGTCTCGATCGGGCACATGCGGCCGTAGTGGGAGGAGTGGACGTCGCGGACCTCGAACCCGGCCCGCTCGCGCGACAGGCCGCCGGGCCCGAGGGCCGAGAGCCGCCGCTTGTGGGCGAGCCCGGAGAGCGGGTTGTTCTGGTCCATGAACTGGCTGAGCTGGCTCGTGCCGAAGAACTCCTTGACGGCAGCCACCACTGGCCGGATGTTGATGAGCGTCTGGGGGGTGATCGCCTCGACGTCTTGGGTGGTCATGCGTTCGCGCACCACCCGCTCCATGCGCGACAGGCCGACACGCACCTGGTTCTGGATGAGCTCGCCCACCGAGCGGATCCGCCGGTTGGCGAAGTGGTCCTGGTCGTCGATGCGGTAGGTCGAATCGCCGTCGGCCATGTGCAGCGCGAGGTGGAGCATGTAGGTGGCCGCGGCAAGGATCTCCGACGGGCTGAGGACCGCCTGGTTGGGCGCCGGCCGCTCGAGCTCGATGCCGAACAGCTCCGAGATGCGCTCGATCTCCGGACCGAGCTTGCGGTTCAGCTTGTAGCGACCCACCCGCGTCAGGTCGTAGCGCTTGGGGTTGAAGAAGGCGTTCTCGAAGTACTGCCGCGCCGCCTCGACCGACAGGGGCTCGCCGGGACGTGCCCGCTTGTAGATCTCGAGCAGCGCCTCCTCGCGGGTCGGCGCGAGACCCTGCTCCTTGTCCCACTGGCCCTCGAGGAAGTCGAAGTGGCGGACGAAACGCTCGAGGAAGGCCTCGTCGCCGTAGCCGAGGGCGCGCAGCAGCACGAACAGCGACAGCCGCCGCTTGCGGGCGACTCGCGCGCCCGCCGTCACGTCACGGGAGGGCTTGGCCTCGATGTCGAGCTCGATCCACTCGCCACGGTAGGGGTGGATGGTGCCGGTGAAGATCGTCTTGGCGTCGCGCCCCGGCTGGAAGATCACCCCCGGAGAGCGGACCAGCTGGCTGACCACGACGCGCTCGGTGCCGTTGACGATGAACGTGCCACGGTCGGTCATCATGGGGAAGTCGCCCATGAAGACGGTCTGCTCCTTGATCTCCCCCGTGGTGGCGTTCAGGAAGCGGGCCCGGACGAACACCGGGGCCGCATAGGTCATGTCCTTCTCTTTGCACTCCTCGACCGAGAACTTGGGCGGGGGGCGCAGATCGGCGTCGGTGGGGTCGAACTCGAGCTCGAGGCTCAGCTGTCCGGTGAAGTCCTCGATCGGGCTGATGTCGTCGAACGCCTCGGCGAGGCCCTTGTCGAGGAACCACTGGAACGAGTCGCGCTGGATGGCCACGAGGTCCGGCAGGGGCAGGGCCTCCTCGATGTTGGCAAAGCTGACGCGTTCGGGGCTTCGGGACCGTGCTGGCAACGGCCTACTCCTCCCAGGTGAGGTGCGAGCGGGTCAAACGGGGGTGCGGGGGCTACGTCGGGCCGATGGGACGACCCCGCTGCGGGGGCGGTGGGTCACCGTGGCGCGCGGGAACCGGAGCGAGCTGCTGGCGGGAGCACGAGGGAGCGCACGGCAACCCGATAGCTTATCGGCCGCGCACGCGATGCACAACCCCTGCTCGCGACGGACGAGCAGCACCCGGATGGCCGCTGCCAGGCTAGGAGACGGGCCCCGGGGCGTCAAGCCTCCGCGCCCGACGTCGGCCCCGGAGGGCGCGGGGCCGCCGGTCCGTCACCGGGCGTCCGCGGCACGACGCCGGCCACACGGCACGGTGGCCGGCCACGCGGCACGACGGCCCGCGCCGAGTGGCAGAGGCGGCCCGTGTGCGCCGGGCCGGTGCCGGGGCACATCGGGCTGCGCCGGGCCCGTGCCGGCGGCGGCTGCACCGGCCTGGGCCGGCTACTTCAGCTCGACGGTGGCTCCCGCAGCCTCGAGGGCCGCCTTGGCCTTCTCGGCGTCTTCCTTGCTGGCCCGCTCGAGAACCGGCTTCGGGGCGCTGTCGACCAGGTCCTTGGCCTCCTTGAGCCCGAGGCTGGTCAGCGAGCGGACCTCCTTGATGACCTGGATCTTCTTGTCGCCCGCAGCAGCCAGGATGACGTCGAACTCCGTCTTTTCCTCCTCGGGGGCGACGACCTCCGCTCCGCCGCCGGCCGCCGGGGCGGCGGCGACGGCAACCGGTGCCGCAGCCGTCACGCCGAAGCGTTCCTCGAAGTCCTTCAAGAGCTCGGCGAGCTCGATGACCGACAGCTCCGCGATGCCGTCGAGGATCTGCTCCTTGGTCAGGCTTCCTGCCATGGGTGGCTCCCTTCCTTTCGGTTCCGAATGGGTGTGGTGGTCTGTGTCGGTCTGTGTCGGTCTGTGTCGGTCTGTGTCGGTCTGGTGGTCGTCTCGGCCTGGTGGACTCGTGGCCCCGCTCGCCGGGTCCTGCCAGAGCTGCGGTTCGGCCGGCCCCCGTGCCCCTGGCCTACCCCCGGCCAGGTACCTCGTGCCGCGCCCAGCCGGGCTCAACCGCCGCTGGCACTCTCCTCGGTCGCGCCCTCGCCGCCGGGCGACGACCCGCCTTCGGCGGTCTCACGGCGGCGGTCGAGCAGCGCGGAGAGCCCGTAGGCCAGGTTCCTCGGCAGGGCCTGGAAGAGGCCGGCGAGCTGGCTGAGCGGCGCGGCCATGGCACCCGCCACCCGGGCCAGGAGGACGTCGCGCGACGGGAGGTCGGCCAGCGCGGCGAGGTCGGCGGCCGAGAGCAGGCTCCCCTCGAAGAGGCCACCCTTCAGGACCAGCCTCGGGTTGAGGCGGGAGAAGTCCCGCAGCGCCTTGGCGACGGCGCTGACGTCGCCCCGGACGAATGCAATTGCCGTTGGACCCGTGAGCAAGCCCGCCAGCTCGGCGTGCTCGCCGCCGGCTACGGCCAGGCGCACCAGGGTGTTCTTGAACACCTTGTAGTCACCACCGGCAGCGGCGAGGCTTCGCCGGAGCTCGGCCAGGTCGGCCACCGACAGGCCCCGGTACTCGGTGACGAGGGCCGCAGACGCCGCAGTCAGGCGGTTGCGGACATCGTCGACCACCGCGACCTTGGCAGCTCTCGCGTCATCCATGGGTTCCTCCGCCGGATCGCCCGCCGGCAACGGGGCCGGGCTCCTCCGGAACGGCGGCGGACCGCACGAGCGGCCCGGCTCGACAGCCGGCCGCTTCTGGTCGTCGCCTCGTCAGGCGGGCCCGGGGGCCCCTTGGGCACCAGCGGTGCACCGGAGGTCTTCGGCGTTCGGTGTGGGTGCCCGCGGCGAGGCGGGCTGGCGGTGACAGGTTAGTACGGCTCGGCGGCCGACGCGGCCGCGTCAGGCCGTGGCTGCCAACACCTCCTCGACCTCTCGCGCCCGCGCCGGGTCGATCCGGACCCCGGGCCCCATGGTCGACGAGAGCGTGACCGCCCGCAGGTAGCGGCCCTTGGCAGCCGGGGGCTTTGCACGCAGCAGTTCCTCGATCACTGCATGGATGTTGGCGATCAGCTGGTCGCGATCGAAGGAGACCTTCCCGACAGGGAGGTGGATGTTGCCGACTCTGTCGGTCCGGTACTCGACGCGGCCGGCCTTGAACTCGCCCACAGTCCGGCCGACGTCGTTGGTGACGGTACCGGTCTTCGGGTTGGGCATGAGCCCTCGAGGCCCGAGGATCCGGCCCAGCGAGCCAACCTGGCCCATCAGGTCCGGCGTGGCGATGGCCACGTCGAACTCGAGGAACCCCTCGTTGGCAACCCGGGCCACCAGGTCGTCGGCACCGACCACGTCGGCGCCTGCTTCCCGCGCCTCGGCCGCCTTGTCGCCGGCGGCGAAGACGGCCACCCTCACCGTCCGACCGGTCCCCGCAGGCAAGGTGAGCGTGCCCCGAACGATCTGGTCCGCCTTGCGTGGGTCGACACCGAGACGCACCGCCAGCTCGACCGTCTCGTCGAACCTCGCCGAGGCGAGCGACTTGACGAGATCGACGGCCTCTCCGACGCCGTGCAGCCTCTGGCGGTCAGCCCTCGGCAGCGCTTCGCGGTACTTCTTCCCTCGTTGCATCGGCGGGTGGTCCTTCCCTGGAGCGGTCCTGGTGCGCGGGTCAGCCGGCGACGGCGATCCCCATCGAGCGGGCAGTGCCCGCGACCTGCTTCTTCGCCGCCTCGAGGTCGTCGGTGTTGAGGTCCGGCAGCTTGACCCGGGCGATGTCGGCCAGCTGGGCCTCGGTGACCGTCCCCACCCGCTCGCGCCCGGAAGAGGCCGAGCCCTTGGCGAGCCCGGCCGCCTCGCGAAGGAGGACGGGGGTCGGCGGCGTCTTGAGGACGAAACTGAAGGTCCGGTCCTCGTAGATGGTGATCTCCACCGGCACCACGGTCCCCCGCTGGGACTCGGTGGCGGCGTTGTACTGCTTGCAGAAGTCCATCGTCTGGACCCCGTGGGGCCCGAGCGCCGTGCCCACGGGTGGCGCGGGCGTGGCCGCGCCGGCCTGCAGCTGGATCTTCACGACGGCGCGTACGCGCTTCCTCGTCCTGGGCGGCATGTCCTCTCCTTGGTGCCTCGGCGCGAGCTCCAGGGTGCCTAGAGCTTGGCGACCTGGCTGAACTCCAGCTCGACGGGGGTCTCCCGGCCGAAGATGTTGACCAGTACCTTGAGCTTGAGCTGGTCCTCGTTGATCTCGGCGATCTGGCCCGAGAAGTCGGCGAACGGACCCTCTTTGACCCGGACCGTCTCGTTGACCTCGTACTCGAGGCGGGGCCGGCTCGCCTTGCGCGGCGCCTCGACCCCCTCGGGCTTGACCTGCAGGATGCTTTCCACCTCGCGCCGCGACAGCGGCGTCGGCTTGGTGCCGGGGCCCACGAACCCGGTCACCCCCGGTGTGTTGCGGATGGCACCCCAGGTATCATCGTCGAGCTCGCAGCGGACGAGAAGGTAGCCGGGGAACACCTTCTTCTGGACCACGACCTTCTTGCCGCCCTTGATCTCGACCGCGTCCTCGACGGGGATCACGACCTCGTAGACCCGGTCCTCCATCCCCCGTGAGGCGACCACGTTGGCCAGGTTGGAGCGCACCTTGTTCTCGTAACCCGAGTAGGTGTGCACGACGTACCAGCGGCCAGGACGGTCGTAGGGGCTGGGGGCGTAGGCGTCCTCGTCCTCCCCTTCCTCCTCGCCGAGCTCCTCTGCTTCCTCGAGCTCCGCCACCTCGGTGGCCTCCCTGGGCACGCCGGCCAGGTCGGCCGTCGCCGCGCCAGGGTCGCCATGGTCGCCAGCAACCATGGCGCCGGCGGCAGGGTCGCCGGCGTCGGGAAGGTCTGGGTCGGAGGTGAGGGTCACAGTGGTGCCGATCGGGTCGAAGGAGGTGTCGTCGAGGGCGTTCACTTCTGGAACATGAACAATACGGCCTTGCCGAAGCCGTAATTCAGGACGAAGATCAATGCGATCATGACCACCACGGTGGCCAGGACCACCGTGGTGTAGTTGACCAGCTCGTCGCGGCTCGGCCAGGCCACGTGGCGCATCTCCTCGCGGACCTGGCGGGCGTAGTCGGCCGGCGTCGTGCGGCGCCGGACCGGCCGCGCAGGGGCCGGCGCCGGCTCGCGCTCGAGCACGGGCACGTCCTTCAACCGGACCTGCTCCTCACGCTGCAACACGCGCTTGCCCTCACGGTTCACGAATCGGCTCCGACTGCGATGGGATCACGACGGCCCTGCCTAGGCAGGCTCCGAGCAGGGCAGGAGGGACTCGAACCCCCAACCGCCGGTTTTGGAGACCGGTGCTCTTCCAGTTGAGCTACTGCCCTCGGTGGACCGCCATCGGTCATCCACCGCCCTCGGTCATCCGGCGGCCAGTGGTCTGAGCTCCACCTGACCTGGGGAGCGACCTCGACGTTAGCACCGGCCGGCGCGGGGTTCTCAGCGGGTCTCCTTGTGCAGGGTGTGGCGACGGTCCCAGCGGCAGAACTTCTTCATCTCGATCCGCTCGCGGTCGTTGATCTTGCTCTTGGTGGTGATGTAGTTCCGCCGCTTGCACACCTCGCAGGCCAGCGTGACCTGCACGCGCTTCTCGGTCTTGGCCATCGTGCCGTCCTCCCTGTCCCTGTCGTCCCTGCTCCTGTCGTCCTGCTCGCGTCCTCCCCGGTGACCCGGCTCGGCCACGCCGTGCCCATCGCGGCCCGCTCCCGCCGGGCCCCGCCACCCTTGGGCATCCCGCCGCAACGCCGGGGCCGGCGTGCCCTCCTGCGACAACCTCACCGGCAGCCCCGGACGCCGCGGCCCCGGCGGCCCGGCACGGGGCACGTCCGAGCGGGGGCCGCCTGCCTGGTGGCGGCACCTGCCTGGTAGCGGCGGCGGGACTCGAACCCGCGACAACACGATTATGAGCCGTGTGCTCTGACCAACTGAGCTACGCCGCCAGGGGCGAGCCCCCTGTCGGAATCGAACCGACGACACCAGCCTTACCATGGCTGTGCTCTGCCGACTGAGCTAAGGGGGCGCCGCAGCACGCAGGCCGCGAGCGACGATGATAGTCCCCACCGGGGCCAGCCCCTGTCGGTACCATCCCGGGGGATGCGGATCCGACTGGCGACGCCCGCCGACGCCGAGGTGACCCGCGCCATCTACAACGTGGAGGTGGTCGAGGGGACGGCGACCTTCGACCTCGTCCCCCGCAGCCTCGGGGAGCAACGGGCATGGCTCGAGCGCCACCGGGGCGCACACCCGGTGGTGGTCGCCGTCGAGGAGCCGGAGCCCGGCGGGGCCGTCGAGCGGGTCCTCGGTTTCGGGTCGCTGTCGCCTTTCCGGAGCCGCCCGGCCTACGCGACGACCGTCGAGGACTCGGTGTACGTCGACGCCGGCGCTCGGGGCCGCGGCGTCGGCAGGGCGGTGCTCGAGGAGCTCGTCCGCCTCGCGCGCCAGCACGGCTTCCACTCGATCATGGCCAGGATCGTCAGCGACAATGTGGCATCGCTGGCCCTGCACCGTGCCTGCGGCTTCGAGCTGGTGGGTGTCGAGAAGGAGGTGGGCCGCAAGCACGGCCGCTGGCTCGACGTGGTCGAGCTCCAGCGGATGCTCTGAGGGAGCGGGCTACTCGAAGGCGAGGGCTGGCTGCGACCAGGCCTCCTCGGCCTCCTCGGCCTCGGCGGCGGCGCGTCGCACCCGGGTTGCCACCCCCCAGCGCCCGAGGGGCACCAGGGCCACGGCGAGCAGGACGATCGACGCCGCCATGACCGCCAGCGGATCCGAGGTGGCCATCTGGTGGAGCAACGTGTGGCCGCCGGTCAGGCCGATGAAGGGCACCGCGACCGAGAAGAGCACGAGCACGGCCCGCAGCCGGCCCGAGGCGACGGCCGCCAGCACGACGATGCCCCAGGTCAGGTACCACGGCTGCACGACGGGGCCGAGGATCACGAACAGCAGGAGGCTCAGCCCCATCGACCGCAGGCTCCCGACTCGCTCCGAACGAACGAGCAGGTACACGGCCACGGCCGAGGCGGTGAGCAGCCCCAGCACCCGGGTGACCGACAGCATCCCGGCCTGGGAGACGCCGACGCCGACCACGTGGGCGAGGCCGCTCAACGCCAGGCCCGCACCGGTGGCCGGCGCAAGCCAGCTCCGCACCGTACCGGGCGTCTCGAGGTTGGCCACCCAGCCGAACCCGAGCCCGCTCACCACGGTGACCAGCACCATGACGCCGGCCGCCAGCATGCCGGCGGTGAGCACGGGGCGAACCCGTTGGCGGAGCGGCAGACCGGGACCCAGCCACTCCCACCCGATGTAGAGGACACCGAGCGCGGCCGGCGCCTTCACCGCCGCCGCCAACGCGCACAGGACGATGCCTGCTACCGGGCGCCCGCGCTTGGCCGCCGTGACCCCGGCAACCAGCAGGCCGACCATGAGGGCGTCGTTGTGCGCCGCACCCACCAGGGTCAGCAGCACGAGCGGGTTGAGGACGGCCATGACATACACCGGACCCACGTCGCGCCCAGACGCCTCGGCCAGCTTCGGCACGCACCACGCGACGAGCAGGGTCCCACCGAGCGCAAGGAGCCGGAGCATCACCACCGTGAGCAGCTCGTTGTGAAAGCTGAGCGTGGCGAAGAACCCGTCGATCATCAAGAAGAGTGGACCGTAGGGGGCAGGCGTGTTCATCCACAACGGGTCGACGGGGTTGACGAAGGGCCCGGAGCCGAGCGTGCCCGGCCCGTAGACGTAGGGGTTGATGTGGCGGCTCATCATCTCGCCCTGCGCCGCGTAGGAGAACACGTCGCGGCTGAAGACCGGCGGGACCAGCAACATGGGCACGAGCCACAGGGCGAGGATCATGCCCAGGTACCGCACGGGCACCCCCGGTCGCTCGGAGAGGGCCCTCAGGAGCTTGAACCAGACTCGGGCCAGCAGCACGAGGCCGCCGTACACGGCCACCAGGCCCACGAGGAGGTTGGTCTGGACGGCGGGACCGTCGACCGTGGAGGGCACGCCGAAGAACCAGGTGCCCGCCATCTCGAGCTTGAACGGCGAGCTCGGGAGGGATGCCCCGGCGGCGATGGCCGTCAACGCCACCAGACCGAGCACCGCCGGCTTCCAGAGGAAGCCCCAGGACCCGCCGTCATCCCCGCCGGCGGTCCCGCGAGCCCACGGGCTGACCGGCGCCAGCTGCGACTTTGCCGCCTCGGCCCGCAGCAGGACCCGGAACCACCACGCCTGGCCGGCTGCGGCCACCCGGGCCGCGCCCTCGGAGAGACGGCGGCGGCGACATCCGGCGAGCCAGTCTCGGCCGCGGAGCATGGCTGCCGCTCCAAGATGGCTGGTGACGCTCGGCAGCTCGGCCACGGTGGCCCGGGTCTCCCTCGTGGGTCTGGCAGGTCGCTGTGGCAGCAACTCCGGAGCGCCCCGAGCAGATGAGGACGACCGGACGGGCACCGCGCCGCGGATTCCCACGACCGGCCCGTGCCGCCACGCGCCATTGTAGGCCTCGCCCGTTGCATGCCGTGATGCGCCTCCGGGGGCCCTGGCCGATCCTCGATCCGAGCGCGCCGGCCGGGGTGGCGGCTGACCGTCGGCGAACCGTCGGGCACGCCGCGCCGCGAGGCGCCGTCAGGCAGGCTGACGAGGTCCTGCGGTCTGGTGGGCCGGGAAGGATTCGAACCTCCGTAGGCGTACGCCGGCAGATTTACAGTCTGCTTCCTTTGGCCACTCGGACACCGACCCGTCGAGCAGGATAGCGTCGCCGGCCAGGCACCCGACAGGGCGGGGGTGCGTCGGTTCGAGCGGACCCACCGCCGACGGGCCGCCCGGCCGGGGCCCGATCCCTGGTGGTCGGAGCTTCCCGGGCGGGGCCGCGGGTCACGAGCCATGGTGGCAGCGGGGAGAGCTGGGTCGGGGCTTCCCGGGATGGGCCGCGGCCTCACGCGGAGGGCGGTGGGCAGGCCGGTACGCTGTGGCGATGCCAACCTTCGACATCGTCTCGCAGGTCGACATGCAGGAGGTTCGCAACGCCGTCGACCAGGCAAACCGCGAGGCGGCGACGCGCTTCGACCTCAAGAACACCGACAGCACGATCGAGCAGCAAGAGGGCGAGCTTGTGCTGCGCTCGGCCACGGAGGACCGGCTCCGAGCTCTCTACCAGGTGCTCGAGGAAAAGCTCGTCAAGCGACAGGTACCGCTCAAGGCGCTCGATCCCCAGAAGGTGGAGGAAGCGGCCAAGGGCACTGCCCGCCAGCGGGTCAAGATCAGGGCCGGCATCTCGGCCGAGCACGCCAAGCGGCTCAACAAGTTCATCAAGGAGCTCGGCCTGAAGGGTGTGAGCTCGCAGGTCCAGGGCGACCAGCTGCGCGTGGCAGCCAAAAAGCGCGACGACCTCCAGTCGGTGATCGCGGCGTGCAGGGCCGAGGACTTCGGCATCCCCCTCCAGTTCGAGAACTTCCGCGACTGAACACTCACTCGCGGCTGTCGGTCACCCCGGCCGACTCGAAGGTGGCCATCTCTCCGAGGATCTTGGCCGCCCCCTGGAGCAGCGGCAGGGCGAGGCACGCCCCGGTGCCCTCGCCGAGCCGAAGCTCGAGGTCGACGAGGGGCTCCAGGCACAGGTGCTCGAGCACCGAGGTCGCGCCCGGCTCCGTCGACCGGTGCCCGGCGAACAGGTAGCCAGCGCACACCGGGGCGGCGGCGGTGGCGACGAGCGCCGCGGCACCGGCGATGAGACCGTCGAGCACGACCGGCAGCCCGGCGGCGGCACCGCCCACCACGAACCCCGCCAGGGCAGCGATCTCGAGACCCCCGAGCGAGGCCAGCACCTCGATCGGGTCACCACTGGGCCCGCAACGCGCCACGGCCTGGTCGACCACCGCCACCTTGCGAGCCAGCGTCGCGTCGTCGATGCCCGTCCCCCGGCCCGTCACCTCGGCGGCCGGTCGGCCAGTGAGGGCCGCCACCAGGGCCGCTGCCGGCGTGGTGTTGCCGATGCCCATGTCGCCGGTCAACAGGCACTGCGCTCCCTCGGCCGCGAGGTCTGCCGCCACCTGGGCCCCCACGTCGAGCGCCCTGAGAGCCTCCCCCTCGGACATGGCCGGCTCTCGGGCGATGTTGCCGGTGCCGCGGCGCACCTTCGCCTGCCGCAGGCCCGGCGCGGCCGGCAGGTCGCCGGCCACGCCCACGTCGACCACGAGGACCCGGGCACCAACATGGCGGGCGAGGACGTTCACCGCCGCGCCACCAGCGCAGAAATTGGCGACCATCTGCGCCGTCACCTCCGCCGGCCACGGCGACACTCCCTCGGCCAACACCCCGTGGTCGCCGGCGAACACCGCCACGGCCGCCGGCTCGGGCACGGGCGGTGGGCACCGGCGGGCGATGGCCGCGAGCCGGATGCCTGCGGACTCCAGACGTCCGAGCGACCCCGAGGGCTTCGTCAGGCGCTCGTGGCGGGCGGCGGCGGCGGCGGCCGCTGCGTCGTCGGGGGGGGCGAGACGCGATCGGGCGTCAGCGAACGCCGGCACGGCCCTGCTGCTCCTCGGCCTCGACCGGCTCGCCGATCTCGTCGATCAGGGAGGGGACGTGGAACAGCCGGTTGAACAGCATCAGCTTCAGGACCCAGAAGATGGCGAAGGACATGACGTTGGCGAACAGCACGATGGCGGTCAGCTCCAGATGGTGGAAGTGGTACTCGACCCCGATGTGGTGCGCGACGGCCGCCCCCACGATGGAGAAGGCGATGCCGGCGGCAGCCATGGCCCAGAACGGCGCCACCTCCCGCACCAGGTGGGAGCGGCCGGTCTTGCCCCAGGCCCAATTCCGGTTCAGCCAGTACGAGGGGAAGGTGGCCACGCCGTTGGCGAAGACCGTGCTCGGCACCTCGCTCCAGGGGTGAAAGACGCCGTAGACGATGAGGAGGACCACGAACGAGACGGCGGTCGAGATGACCGACACCATGGAGTAGCGGAAGATCTTCTGACCCTCGTCGCTGCGAAGCCACTCCCAGAGGCTCTGGGCGAGATCGGCCATCGAGTCATCCTACACGGGGGACGAATGGTCCCCAGGCTTGCCATGGGGCGCCCGCAGAGCCTGCCGGGCCGGGCCCGAGCCCCCGATGACGGGCCGTGGCGCAGCGGCACCTCGTAGCCTGCCAACATGGCCGGATGAGCGAAGCTCTCGACTTCCTCGTCCGGCTGCTCGACCTGGAGCCGATCGAGGTGAACATCTTCCGTGGCATGCAGCCCGACGAGGAGCGCCAGCGGGTGTTCGGCGGCCAGGTCGCCGCCCAGGCGCTGATGGCGGGGGGCCGGACCGTCGAGCACGGCCGCGTCCATTCGCTGCACTCCTACTTCCTGCGCCCGGGCGACCCGACGATCCCCATCCTCTACGAGGTGGACCGGATCCGCGACGGCAAGTCGTTCACGACCCGTCGGGTCCGAGCGGTCCAGCATGGCGAGGCCATCCTCACCATGAACGCCTCGTTCCACACCGACGAGGTGGGGCTCGAGCACCAGTTCCCGATGCCAGAGGTGCCGCCACCCGAAGAGCTCGAGTCGCTGCCCGAGCGCCTCGCCCCCTGGCGCGACGCGCTCGCCGACTGGTTCTCGAGACCGCACCCCATCGAGCAGCGCCACGTGGGGCGGCTCCCGATCGATCCGGCCCAGGACGAGCCCTACCAGCGGCTGTGGATCCGCGCGGACGGCAAGCTGCCCGACGACCCGCTCCTCCACGCCTGCGTGGCCACCTACGCCTCGGACATGTCGCTGTTCGACACGATCCTGGCCCCCCATGACGTCCGCTCCAAGGACGCCAGCTTCATGGGGGCGAGCATCGACCACTGCGTCTGGTTCCACCGGCCCTTCCGGGCGGACGAGTGGCTCCTGTTCGACACCGACTCGCCGGTGGCCACCGGGGGGAGAGGGCTGGCCCGGGGCTTCCTGTTCGACCGCTCGAGCCGGCTGGTCGTGTCGATCGTGCAAGAGGGGCTGACCCGGGTGATCACCGAACCCTGGAAGCGCCGGCCCAGCTGAGCAGCCGGCCCAGCAGCCGGCCCAGCTGAGCAGCCGGGCGTGACCGGCCGCCCGCTCAGCGAGCGTCGAGCGGCACGTAGTCCCGCTTGCCCGGCCCGATGTAGAGCTGGCGCGGCCGGGCGATCTTGGAGTCCTGGTCGAGCATCTCCTGCCAGTGGGCGAGCCAGCCCGATGTCCTCGGGATGGCAAAGAGGACCGGGAACATCTCGAGCGGGAACCCCATCGCCTGGTAGATGAGCCCCGAATAGAAGTCGACGTTCGGGTAGAGCCGCCGCGAGATGAAGTACTCGTCGGAAAGGGCGATCTCCTCGAGCTTGAGCGCCACGTCGAGCAGGGGGTTCTTGCCGGTCACGGCGAAGACGTCGTCGGCGGTGCGCTTGATGATCGAGGCCCGGGGGTCGTAGCTCTTGTAGACCCGGTGCCCGAAGCCCTGCAGACGCCCGTGCCCGGCCTTGACGGCGTCGACGAACGCCGGCACGTTGTCGATGCTGCCGATCTCGGTGAGCATCCGGATCACCGCCTCGTTCGCCCCGCCGTGCCGCGGGCCGTAGAGCGCCGCGGCCGCCGCGGCGGTGGCCGAGTACGGGTCGGCATGGGCGGAGCCGACCACCCGCATGGAGGTCGTCGAGCAGTTCTGCTCGTGGTCCGCGTGGAGGATGAACAGCAGGTCGAGGGCCCGGGTGAGCACCGGGTCGGCCTCGAAGCGCGGCTCTGCCACCTTCCACATCATCGAGAGGAAGTTGGCGGCGAAGTCAAGGGAGTTGTCCGGGTAGACGAACGGCATCCCGACGCTGAAACGGTGGGCCGCGGCGGCGAGCGTCGGCATCTTGGCGATGAGGCGGATGATCTGCTTGGAGCGCGAGCCGGGGTCGAAGATGTCCTTGGCGTCGAGGTAGAAGGTCGAGAGGGCGGCGACGGCGGACACCAGCATCCCCATCGGATGGGCATCGTGGTGGAAGCCCTCGAGGAACCGCTTGCGCACGTTCTCGTGGATGAAGGTGTGGTACGTGATCTCGTGCTTCCAGGCCTCGAACTGGGCCGGAGTGGGCAGCTCCCCGTTGAGGAGCAGGTAGGCGACCTCGAGGTACGTGGAGTGCTCGGCGAGCTGCTCGATGGGGTAGCCCCGGTAGCGCAGGATCCCCGCCTCGCCGTCGAGGTAGGTGATCGCGCTCGAGCAGGCGGCGGTGGACATGAACCCCGGGTCGTAGAACCAGACCCCCGGGAGGAGCTTCGACCACTCGGTGGCAGCCACGCCCCCGTTGACGATGGGGATCTCGACCGAGTCGCCGGTGCGGTTGTCGATGATCGTGATGCTCTCGGCCACGGGCCTGAAGGCCTCCTGTGTCAGTCGGTCTGCCGCTGGCAGCGCCCGCCGGCGCGTCCGCCCGATCCTACGGCCGCCAAGACAGCAGGTCGACTCACGGGGAGCCTCACGGGGGGACTCACGGGGAGCCGGTCGGCGCCACCTCCACCGTCAGCTGCTGGACCAGCCCACTGCGATCCGCCTGGGCCGCCGGCGCGCCCACGGACAGCGTGAGCCCGTAGGTGGCTCCCGGCGACACGGCCAGGCGCCCCAGCTCGACGGCCACGGTGCCCCCCGGGGGGATCGACAGGCGCTGCCGGGCCGAGGGTGCCGCTCCCCGCACGCCCTGCTGCCCGACGAGGTGGAGGGTCACGGCCACCACGCTGCCCTGCTCCGCCACGTTGCCGAGGTTCGCCACCACGGTCGTGACGGTCAGCCAGCGCGTGGGCGGCACGACCGACACGCCCGCGATGCCCCCCGCCGGCGGGGGTGGCAGCGGTGCCGGCCGCAGCCCCGTGGCCGTGCCAACGAGCACCAGGCGGTGCCTGGGAGCCAGCGCGGGAGCGCCGGCCAGCTGGGCCACCAGACCGCCCACCGACTGCGAGCCCCACGCGCCCTGGTCGGGCACCCAGACCGACCGGGGGAGGCGCTGGCCCCCGGGCTGGGCGGAAAAGGCGCGGCGCAGCGTGGCGTAGACGCCGTCGGCGTGGACGAGCTCGGTACCGACGGCGGCGAGCTCGCCGGTCGCCGCCTGCGCCGTGCCAAGCCCGGCCGGCCGGCCCACCGTCGTTGCCGCGCCCGGGCCGCGAACGACGGGCAGGGGTGCGGACCCGAGCAAGCCGTCGACCGCGCCCCGGAGCCGGCTCATCGCCCGGGCTCGATCCCCCATCGCCGCGGCCAGTGCAGCGCCCGCCCCCGCGGCCGGCGGGGGCGTGGCCAGGTCGAGTGCCGCCCGGTACGCCGCCTCGGTGTCGGCCACCAACCCGTCGAGCTCCTGCTGGAGCACCAGGCGCTGCACCCCCGGCGAGGTGAGGCTACCGAGCAGGCGGGCCAGCTGCTCCGACGAGCGGTTGGACTGCTCCACCACCACGCGGGCCTGGACGGCGAAGGAGCGGTCGACGGCACGCTCGTAGGGGCCCGAGCGGGAACCGACGTCGGCGAAGCCGGCGACCACGAGGGCGATGGCTGCGCCGAACACGGCGACGAGCAGCGCGAGGCCCGTTCGCCGGCGACCCCGGCGCCGGCGGCGGCTCAGTCCCGGCATCGTCGCCCGACCCTACCGCCGCCGGCCGCCGCCAGCGGACTCGCGCCAAGGAGGGCAGAAAAGCCGGCCGATCAGGCCCCGCCGAACGACGGCCGGCCGCCACCGCTCGCACCGTGATCGGTCGCGGCGGAGAGGGTGCGCGCCGTCGGGAGGCCGCTGGCCGTGCTGCGCCAGTTCACCGTCGGCTGGATGGCGGCGAGGTCGACCCGGTCACGGTGGGCGTCGACGACCGACAGCAGGGACCTCAGGGTCGCCTTGGACAGGAGATGGGGCACGAGCCCGAGGTCGAGGAGCTTGGTGTGCGCGGCCCGGTAGTAGTGCTCTTCCTTTTCGACCCTCGGGTTGTCGTCGATGGTCGCCACCTCGACGCGCCCCGGGTACGCCTCGGCCACCATGCCGGCAAGCTCGCGCACGGAGAAGGACTCCGTGAACTGGTTGAAGACCCGGTACTCCCCCTGCGCCGGCGGGTTGAGGGCCGCCAGCTCCACGCAGGCCAGGGTGTCGCGGATGTCGAGCATGCCGCGGGTCTGGCCGCCCCTGCCGTACACGGTGAGGGGATGGCCGACCACGGCCTGCACGCAGAACCGGTTGAGGACGGTGCCGAACACGCCGTCGTAGTCGAAGCGGGTGGCGAGATCCGGGTGCAGAACGGTCTCTTCGGTCTCGTGCCCGTAGACGACCCCCTGGTTGAGGTCGGTGGACCGCAGCCCCCAGATGCGGCAGGCGAACATGATGTTGTGGCTGTCGTGGACCTTCGAGAGGTGGTAGAAGGAGCCCGGTTGCTTGGGGTACGGCAGGACGTCGGTCCGCCCTCGGTGGGTGATCTCGATGAACCCCTCTTCGATGTCGATGTTGGGCGTGCCGTACTCGCCCATCGTGCCGAGCTTCACGAGGTGGATGGAGGGATCGACCTCGGCGATGGCATAGAGCAGGTTCAGGGTGCCGACGACGTTGTTCACCTGCGTGTACACCGCGTGCCGCTGGTCGATCATGGAGTAGGGCGCCGACCGCTGCTCGGCGAAGTGCACGACCACCTCGGGGCGGAACTCCCGCAACACCCGGTCCACGAACGGAGCGTCGGTGAGGTCCCCGACGAAGGGGATCACCGAGAGGCCCGACACCTCCTCCCACACCCGGATCCGGTGGTGGAGCTGGCGAATGGGGACCAGGCTCTCCACCCCCATCTCGTTGTCGTAGCCACGGCGGGCGAAGTTGTCGACAACCCCGACCTCGTGCCCCCGTCGCGAGAAGTGCAACGCCGTTGGCCAGCCGAGGTAGCCGTCCCCCCCCAAGACCAGGACCCTCACACCCTGCCTCCTTCTCGTCGTCGGCGTGACCGGCCGGGCGCGCCGACGTGCCCCGGATGGGCTCGCCGGGGCGGAGCCGGCGACGCAACCTGATTGCAATCAAGAATGCCCGACGAAGCTGAGATTCAGCTGAGTCGTCCCCCAAAATGGCCTGGCAATGTGTGAACAAGCGGTGAAGCTGCGGGGGGCTCCGCCGGCAGGGGTGCCCCCTGGCCCGCCGGGGGATCCCCGGAGGGGTCCAGCTCTGGCGCCTGCGGTCGCCGGGGGGTCGCGAGCACCGGCTTGAGCTCGGGCAGCTCCGACGCCTCGCCCACCACGCCGAGCTCGACGAAGCGCCGGGCGGTGACGAGCACCCGCGACTCGAGGGAGCCCACCGTGTCGTTGAAGGCCTCCACCGCCGAGCTGAGGCTCCGATGCAGCTTGCCGAGGTGGCCCCCGAGGATCCGGAGCCGCTCGTGGAGCTCGGTGCCGAGGCGCTGGACCAGGCGCGCGTTGTGTGCTAGCGCATCCTGCTGCCAGCCGTAGGCGACGGTCCGGAGCAGGGCGATCAGCGTGGTCGGCGTGGCCAGGAGAACCCGGTTGGCCAGGGCGTGCTCGACCAGCGCAGGGTCATGCTCGAAGCCGGCGGCGAGCAGGGGGTCGCCGGGCACGAACGCCACCACGAACTCCGGCGACGGGTCGAACTGGCCCCAGTACTGCTTCTTCGCCAGCTGGTCGACGTGGGCCCGCAGCTGCCGGGCGTGGGAGACGAGGTGGGCCCTGCGCACGTCGTCGTCGTCGGCCTCCGCGGCACGGAGGAAGGCGTCCAGCGGGACCTTGGCGTCGACCACGACCTGCGCCCCTCCTGGCAGGCGTACCACCAGGTCCGGGCGCAGGCGTCCGTCGGGGCCCTCCGTCGACACCTGCTCTTCGAAGTCGCAGTGCGGCACCATGCCCGCCATCTCGACCACCCGCCTGAGCTGGACCTCGCCCCATCGCCCGCGGGTCTGAGGCGAGCGCAGGGCCGTGACGAGGTTGCGCGTCTCGCGCTGGAGCTGCTCGTGGGAAGCGCTGATGTGGCGGACCTGCTCGGTGAGGCCGGCGTAGGCCGCCTTGCGGTCCAGCTCGAGCTGGCGGATCCCTTCCTCGTACCGGGCGAGCGTGTCGCCCAGAGGCCGGAGCAGCTGGGCGATGGCGCGCTCGCGCTGCGCCAGCTCCTCGCGCGCCACCGCCTGGGCCTGATCGAGGCGAGACGCCGCCAAGGCGAGGAACTGCTCGTTGTTCTGCTGCAGTGCCCTGGCCGACAGCTGGGCGAACTCCCCCGACAGCCGTTCGCGATCCGCCTCCCAGGCGTCGGCCCGCGCCTGGGCTTCGCGCCTGGTGTGCTCGAGCTCGGCCGTGACCCTGGCCAGCTCCACCCTGGTGTCGGTCAGATCGGCGGCCGACCGCTCCAGGAGGTCGGCCAGCCGTGCCTCGCTGGCGCGAGCATCGGCCAGGCGCTCTTCGGCGCTCCGGGCGGCTGCCGCCGCCCTGGCCAGTCGCCGAGCGCACAGCAAGAGACCGGTGGCCAGCCCGGCTGCCGCCCCGGCGACCAGGCCCATCGCCAGGTCCGCGCTCATGGGGGCTCACAGTACCGACAGGGTGCTCACCGGCCGGGGACCGCTCGGGGCGGCCGCCGCCGCGCAGGTCAGCCTCGGCGAGCGTGCCGGTACCGAGTCGCCCGCCGCCGTACCGCCCCAGGGACGGCCCCGGTCGCCCACCGGCCGGCGCTGCCACCCGATACCGTGGCCTCATGCTGTTCCGCTCGGAGCGGGGCCGGCGCCGGCCGGGCGCGAATGGGCAGCCGGGCGTTGCGCCGCCCGCGAACGGCCCACCGGTCGCCCCGGACGGCCCGCCGGCTGCACCCGGAGCGGGCGAGGACAGCCGCCGCGGGCAGACGGAGGCACGCCCTGCAGGCGCCCTCGCCGATGCCATGGCCGAGATCGACCGGGTCGTGGTCCAGGTGTTCGCCCTGGTCGGCGAAGCCATCGCCGGCGCCACCCACGCGCTGCTCGCCGGGGATCGCGAGGTGGCCAAACAGCTGGTCCAGAACGACGAGACGATCGACCGCCTCACGAGGGACGTCGCAGAGATCGCCCAGCACCGGCTCGTCTCGGGCAGCACACCACCCGAAGAGCGGCGCGAGCTCGTGGCCGTCCTGCGCATGCTGCCCGACCTCGAGCGCAGCGGCGACCTGGCCGAGCACATCGCCCGGCGCGCTGCCCGCGGCCTCGGCACGGAGATGTCCGCGCGTAGCCGGGGCCTCGTCGAGCGGATGGGCGAGGTGGCGACCACCATCTGGGCAAGCACTGCCGACGCGTTCGCAGAGCGGGCTCCAGCAGGCGCCTCGCACGTCGACGACCTCGACGACGAGCTCGACGACCTCCACGTGACCCTGACCGCCGAGCTGGTGGCCGGGACGATGCCCCTGCCCGTGGCCATCGAGCTGGCGATGGTCGCCCGCTTCTACGAGCGCTTCGGCGACCACGCCGTCAACCTGGCCCGCCGCCTGGCGGCGCTGGCCGGCACAGCCCACCCGGAGCCGGGAGTACCAGGCCCAGACTGAGCACGGCCTGGGCCCCGGTTGGGCTCGCCAGCTCGGCTCAGCGGGCGGGCGGCGGGCGTCAGCGGGCGGCGGGCGTCAGCGGGCGGGGCTCGAGCAACGCCTCGGCGATCTGGACGGCGTTGAGGGCAGCACCCTTGCGAAGATTGTCGCCCACAACGAAGAAGGCGAGCCCGTTGCGCACCGTCGGGTCGGCGCGGATGCGGCCGACGAGGGAAAGGTCCGTTCCCGCCGCCTCGAGCGGCGTGGGCAGGTCGCTCAAACGGACCCCGGGCGCTGTGGCCAGGACCTCGCGGGCCCGCTCCACCGGCAAGGGCCGCTCCAGCTCGGCCACGATGGCAGCAGAGTGCCCGGTGAACACCGGTACCCGCACGCAGGTGCACACCACGCGCAGGCCGGGCAGACCGAGGATCTTCCTCGACTCGTTGCGGAACTTCTGCTCTTCCACGGTCTCCCCGGATCCGTCGCCAGCCGGGTCGCCGGCCAGCGGCACGACGTTATGGGCCACGGGCGCCGCGAACGTGGTGGGCGCCGGGAAGTCGAGGGCCCGGCCGTCGAAGGCGAGCGAGGCCGCACGATCACCGGTCCGAGAAAGCTGCTCTGCCAGCTCGGAGACTCCCGAGAGCCCGGCGCCCGACACCGCCTGGTAGGTGGCGACCACCAGGCGGCGCAGCCCGGCCTCGTCGTGGAGGGGCTTCAGCGCGAGCATCGGGATCATGGTGGTGCAATTCGGGTTGGCAACGATCCCCTTCGGGATCGACGCCAGTACATGGCCGTTCACCTCTGGCACGACGAGGGGCACGTCGGGGTCCATCCGCCAGGCGGAGGAATTGTCGATCACGACGGCGCCGGCTTCGGCGATCCGGGGCGACAGCACCCGCGACGACGCCGCGCCCGCCGAGCACAGCGCCACGTCGAGGCCCGAGAAGTCGGCCTCCCACGCGTCCTCCACCGTCACCTGGCGCCCGCCCCACTCGAGCTTGGTGCCCGCCGAGCGAGGTGAGGCGAAGAACCGGATGTCCTCGACCGGGAAGCGGCGTTCGAGCAAGAGGGCTCGGATGACCGCGCCGACCTGCCCGGTCGCGCCCACCACGCCGACTCGCATGACGAGAGCCTAGGACATCGGCCGGAGGCGGCCGCCGCGCACGCAGCCCGCTGCCCGGCCCAACGGGGCCCACGACGCGCTGTACCGGCGGCCCAACGGGGCCCACGACGCGCTGTACCGGCGCCCCAACGGGGCCCACGACGCGCTGTACCGGCGGCCCAACGGACCGCGTGCGTGGCGCCGCGGGCTCAGGCCAGCTCGAACGCCTCGTGGAGGCGGCGCACTGCCAGCTCGACCTGGTCGGTGCGGACCATGCACGAGATGCGGATGGTGGAGGTCGAGATCATGTCGATGTTGATCCCCTCGGCGGCCAGGGTCTCGAACATCGTGGCGGTGACGCCCGGGTGCGACTTCATGCCTGCCCCGACGAGCGACACCCTCGACACCGAGTCGTCGGAGGTGACGTCCGCCGCGCCGAGCTCGGGTCGCAGCGCCCTGCACACCTCGACCGAGGTCTCGAGGTCGAGCTTGGGGACGGTGAAGGAGATGTCCGTGGCCCCCCCGAGCGACGTGTTCTGGACGATCATGTCAACGTTCACCGACCGGTCCGCGAGGGCGCGGAACAGCCTGGCGGCGATGCCCGGCCGGTCCGGCACGCCAGCGACGGTCACCTTGGCCTCCGACGTGTCGTGGGTGACCGCGGTCACGACTGCCTGCTCCATGGACGGCTCCTCCTCGACGACCCAGGTGCCCGGCTCCCAGGTGAAACTGCTCCGGACGTGCAGGGGCACGTGGTGGTTCCGGGCGAACTCCACGCTGCGTAGCTGCAGCACCCGCCCGCCGGTGGCCGCGATCTCGAGCATCTCCTCGAAGCTGATCCTCGGCAGGCGCCGGGCGGTGGGGACGACCCTCGGATCGGCGCTGAACACGCCCGTCACGTCGGTGTAGATCTCGCAGGCCTCGGCCTTCAGCACCGCCGCAAGGGCCACCGCGGTGGTGTCCGAGCCGCCCCGCCCGAGGGTCGTGACGTCGCGCTCGGTGGACACGCCCTGGAACCCTGCCACCACGGCGACCTTCCCCTCGTCGAGTGCCTGGCGGAGGCGGTCACCGCGGATCTCGATGATCCGGGCCCGCGTGTGGTCCGTGTCAGTGATGATCCCCGCCTGGCTGCCGGTGAACGACACGGCGTCGATGCCGAGGCCGGCCAGGGCCATGCAGAGCAGCGACATCGAGATCCGCTCCCCCGAGCTGACGAGCATGTCGTACTCGCGGGCCGGCTGCACCGGGCTGACCTCGGCGGCCAAGCGGATCAGGTCGTCGGTGGTCTTCCCCATCGCGCTCACCACCACCACCACGTCGTGCCCCTGGCGCCGGGTGCGGGCGACGTGGTCCGCCACGGCGCGGATACGCTCCGCGTCGCCGACGGAGGTCCCTCCGTACTTCTGGACGACCAGGCTCACGGGCAGTGACGCTACCCGCTCCTCCCGCGCCCGCCGATAGGGTGTCGACCCGTGCCGAGCGAGAAGCGAGCCCGCCAGAAGGCGGCCCGACGGGCGAAGCTGGCGGCCCAGGCCAGGGCTCGACGCCGGCGGCGCCTGCTGCGCAGCGGCACGATCGTCGCGGTGGTGGCGGCATTCGTGATCGGGACCGTCTACCTCCTGACGCGGGGCTCGTCAGGCAACCCTTCATCGCCGGCCTCGCGCCAGGCGGCCGCCGACAGGATCGCCGTGGCCGCCGGCTGCCCCGCCTCGACCAAGGCGAGGGTCAACACGCAGCACTACGCGGCAGCGCCCCCGATGACGATCGACCGGGCCGCCTCGTACTCGGCCACGGTCCGCACGACGGCCGGCACCTTCGTGATCGCCCTCGACGCGGCCTCCGCGCCGGTGACGGTGAACAACTTCGTCTTCCTCGCCGACCACGGCTTCTACCGCTGCGTGATCTTCCACCGGGTGATCCCGGGGTTCGTCGACCAGACCGGCGACCCCACCGGCACCGGCACGGGAGGCCCCGGGTACACGATCCCTGACGAGCTCCCCCCGAAGGTGACTGCCGGCCCCCAGTACCCGAGGGGCTCGGTTGCCATGGCCAACACGGGCACGCCGAACAGCGGCGGCAGCCAGTGGTTCGTGGTGGTGGGCCGCAGTGTCCAGCTCGCCGACCAGTACACCCTCTTCGGCCACGTCACCTCGGGCATGAAGGTGGTCGACGCCATCAACCGCGACGGGTCCGCCTCCGGAGTCCCCCCCAGGGTGACCCAGCGCATCCTGTCGGTGACCATCCACAAGTCGTGATCCGATCCAGGGAGGAGCACCCATGACGTCCGCCGACTGCCCAGCCGCCGACGGCTCGAGTCCCCAGCGTCGGCGCTTCGACGCCGAGCCCCCGCTGTGCATCGACCCCTCCAAGCGCTACACCGCCACCATGACCACGTCGAAGGGGACCATGGTGATCGCCCTCGACGCGCTCGGAGCGCCCCGCACGGTCAACAACTTCGTGTTCCTGGCGCGCTACCACTACTTCGACGGGATCGCGTTCCACCGCATCATCCCGGGGTTCGTGATCCAGGGGGGAGACCCCGAGGGGACGGGTCGCGGCGGCCCCGGCTACCGGTTCGCAGACGAGCTTCCCCGTCCGGGCCGGTACCAGATCGGGTCGGTGGCGATGGCCAACGCCGGCCCCGACACGAACGGCAGCCAGTTCTTCATCATCAGCGGCCCCGACGGCGCCGCGCTGCCCCCTCAGTACTCGCTCTTCGGCGCCGTGGTGTCGGGGGGCGACGTGGTGCAGGCTATCGACGCCCTGGGGACCCGGTCGGGGAAGCCCACCGAGAACGTGGTCATCGAGACGGTCACCATCGCCGAATCCGACTAGTGCCCTGACTCCCGTTCAGGGCGTCCCGGCTCGGGAAACGCCGGCGCACGAAGTGCCTGCCGGCAAGGGCCGGACGCCTACCCGGCGAGTGCCGCCAGGCCTGCTCCCGCCCGCTCGCCGTCGAGGAACACCGTCACCTGCCGCTCGCCGGCGCACCGCCACGCGCCGTGACGGTCGCGGATGAGCGCCGTCCGCTCGGGGATGCCCACGACCGGCAGGCCCCGGGGAGCCAGCACGATCGAACGATGCAGCTTCTCGCCGTGGGCATCCTCGCCCACGTCGCCGAAGTGGGTCACCACGGTGAAGGACCTCAACAGCCCGAGCCCCACCGTCAGGGCGCCGCCGCGGGGATCGACCATGGGATCGGTGAGGACCATGGCACCGGCCGCGGACCCGGCCACGACCGCACCGTCTCGCCACGCCTCGGCGAGGGCCTGGAAGACCCTCGACTCCTTGAGGACGGAGCGCAGATGCAGGGGAGACCCCCCGCTCAGGTAGATGAAGCGGGCCTGGCGGACCCGTGCCGCGGCACCCTGGTCCTGCGCGTCGGCCCGCCCGAGGACCATCAGCCCCTCCACCCGGCCGCCGAGGGGCGCGAACCACTCCGCGGCAGCGATGACGACCCGCTCGGGATGCTGGTACGCGGCGGCAGTCGGAAGGACGAGCACGTCGGCACCTCCCGACGCGGCGAGGAGCTCGGCGTCGAACGTGCAGCCGGGTGTCCACTCGCCACCGCCCACCAGGGCGAGAGGTCCCGGACCTCCGCCGGGCCCGCCGCTGCTGGCTTCGGTCAACGGGCCGGTTCGGGCCGGTCGCGGCGGGCGAGGCTCGGCCGCGCCCACCAGCGCCCGCTGAAGCGCCAGGCCCGCCGCCCCTCCGACGACTCGTCCGTCGGCAGAGCCGCCGGTCGAGGCCAGCTGACCTCGACCGCCGCCGCCAGGGCTGCGACCACCTCGGGTCCCAGTGCGGGCTCTTCAGACATCGGACGGTTCATGGCGATCGAGGTTACCGCTCGCAACTCTGGCCTGGGGGTGCTGCCAGACTGGCTCCACTGGCCGGGCCAGGCCCGGAGCGGCGACTAGAGCGGGATGTTGCCGTGCTTGCGGCGCGGCAGCTCCTCGCGCTTGGACATGAGCAGCTCGAGGCTGCGGCACAGCACCTTGCGGGTATCGGCGGGCGAGATCACGTCGTCGACGAAGCCGCGTTCGGCGGCGACGTAGGGGTTGGCGTAGCGCTCGGTGTACTCCTCGACCAGCTCGGCCCGCCGTGTGGCCGGATCGGCGGCCTCGGCCAGCTCGCGCCGGTACACGATCTCGACGGCGCCGTTGGGGCCCATCACGGCCAGCTCGGCCGAGGGCCAGGCGAAGGACAGGTCGGCGCCGATCGACTTGGAGTTCATGACCACGTACGCGCCGCCGTAGGCCTTGCGGGTGATGACCTGGATGCGCGGCACGGTCGACTCGCAGAAGGCGTACAGGAGCTTGGCGCCGTGGCGGATGATCCCCCCGTACTCCTGGTCGGTCCCGGGCATGAAGCCCGGCACGTCCACGAAGGTGACGAGCGGGATGTTGAAGGCGTCGCACGTCCTGACGAAGCGGGCTGCCTTCTCCGAGGAGTCGATGTCGAGCACCCCGGCCAGCACTGCGGGCTGGTTGCCGACGATGCCGACCACGTGCCCGTCGATGCGCGCGAAGCCACACGTGATCGACATGGCCCAGTGCGAGTGGACCTCGAGGTACTCGCCGTCGTCGACGACGGCAGCGATGACCCGCTTCATGTCGTAGGGCTGGTTGGGGGAGGTCGGCATGAGGTCGACGAGCTCGGGTGTCTCGCGCTCGGGGTCGTCGGCAGGGACGACCCGGGGCGGCTCCTCGAGGTTGTTCGACGGCAGGAAGGACAGCAGGTAGCGGACGTCGTCGAGGCAGGCCTTCTCGTCGGCCGACACGAAGGTGGCGACGCCGGACTTGGTGGCGTGGCTCATGGCGCCACCGAGCTCCTCGAGCGTCACGTCCTCGCCGGTGACGGTCTTGACCACGTCGGGACCGGTGATGAACATGTGGGAGGTCTCCCGCACCATGAAGACGAAGTCGGTCATGGCCGGCGAGTACACGGCGCCGCCGGCGCACGGTCCGAGGACCACGCTGATCTGGGGGATCACACCCGAGGACATGACGTTGCGGTGGAAGATCCCTCCATAGGAGTGCAGCGACACGACACCTTCTTGGATCCTCGCCCCGGCGCCGTCGTTGAGGCCGATCATGGGGACCCCGATCGATGCGGCGAGGTCCATGACCTTGTGGATCTTCTCGGCGAAGACCTCCCCCAGGGCACCGCCGAACACGGTGAAATCCTGCGAGAAGATGCAGACCCGCCGGCCGTCGATGGTGCCGAACCCGGTGACGACCCCGTCGGTGTACGGCCGGTTCTCCTCGAGGCCCATGCCGTGGGCGCGGTGGCGGGCGAGCATGTCGAGCTCCTGGAACGACCCCTCGTCGAGGAGGTAGTCGATCCGCTCGCGGGCGGTCATCTTCCCCTTGGCGTGCTGGCGCTCGACGGAAGCGGCGCTGCCGGCGTGGCGCGCCTCCTCCTTGCGGGCTGCCAGGTCCTCGAGGCGCTGGGCCATCGACCGTTCCATAGCTGTCGAGGCTACCGGCTGCGCACCGGCGCCTCGCAACCGAGCCGTGCCGGCGGCACCCCCCGCCCCTACTCTTGGACGAGCTCGATCAGCGTGCCGAACGACGCCTTGGGGTGCACGAAGGCGACGGTCGTGCCGCGGGAGCCGGGACGAGGCGCCTCGTCGATGAGGCGCCCGCCGGCGGCGCGCACCGCCTCGAGAGCGGCCGCGCAGTCATCGACCCGGTAGCCCACGTGGTGCAGGCCCTCGCCGCGGGTGGCGAGGAACTTGGCCACCGTCGAGTCGTCGCGCACCGGGGTGAGCAGCTGCACGTAGGAGTCGGCCACCGCCAGCAGCGCCTCCTCGACGCCGTCGCGCTCGACGGTCTCGCGATGGGCCACCGAGGCGCCGAAGACCCGGCGGTACCAGTCGACCGCCGCGTCGAGGTCGTTGACGGCGATGGCCACGTGGTCGATCTCGCTCAGGAGCCCGGCGGGGTCACGCGGGCGCTGGGCCGCCGCCTCGTCGCTCATGGTCGGTCGCTCGTGGTCGCGTCACTCATGGTCGCACCTCCGCCGAGGAACCCTATCCGGCACGGTGCTCGGAGCGGAGCAGGGACCAGGACCCGAGACCAGGGGACGATGCTCCCCGGCGGGCGGCCTGCCGGTCGCGACTAGGATCAACGCCTGCACGAACGGGCTCGGCGAGCCCGGCTCACCCCAGCCGGCTGCCGGCCGGCACGAGCGGGAGGTCGCGCATGGCCGGATCGGTAGTCGTGGCAGGTGCCCGGACGCCCATGGGCAAGCTGTCGGGCGCGCTGTCGGGCCTGAGCGCCGTGCAGCTCGGCGGGGTGGCCATCGCCGAGGCGCTGCGCCGGGCAGGGATCGCCGGGGACCAGGTCGACTACGTCATCATGGGCCAGGTCATCCTGGCTGGCCAGGGGCAAGTGCCGGCCCGCCAAGCGGCCGTCGCCGGGGGCATCCCGATGACGGTACCGTCGAACACGATCAACAAGGCGTGCCTGTCGGGGCTGCACGCGATCTACCTGGCCGACCAGATGATCAAGGCAGGCGATGCCGAGGTCGTGGTCGCCGGCGGGATGGAGTCCATGACCGGCGCCCCCTTCGTGCTGCCCGGGGCACGCGGTGGCTTCCGCCTCGGCGAGGTGACCCTGGCCGACGCCATCATGCTCGACGGTCTGACCTGCGCCTTCGACCACGAGTCGATGGGCGCGGCCACCGAGCGCCACAACCGCGACGTCGGCATCAGCCGCCAGCGCCAGGACGAGTTCGCCGCCTCCTCGCACGAGCGGGCAGCGCGCGCTGCCAAGGACGGCACCTTCGCAGAAGAGATCGTGGCCGTGCCCGCACCGCGTCGGAAGGGTGACCCGGTTCTGGTCGACACCGACGAGGGGGTCCGGCCCGGCACCACCGCGGAGGTGCTGGCCAAATTGGTGCCCTCCTTCGCGCCCGACGGCACGATCACGGCCGGCAACGCGTCGCAGATCTCCGACGGCGCGGCGGCGGTCGTCGTGATGGCACGAGCCAAGGCAGACGAGCTCGGCGTCACGCCACTGGGCGAGCTCGTCGGGTACGGGCAGGTGTCGGGGCCCGGCACCTCCCTCCTGCACCAGCCGTCGCGAGCCATGGAGGCCGCACTGGCCAGAGCGGGGGTGGCCCTCGGCGACGTGGCGCTCTTCGAGATCAACGAGGCGTTCGCTGCCGTCGTGCTGGCTTCGGCCGACGAGCTCGGCATCCCGTCCGACCTCCTCAACGTCAACGGCGGCGCCATCGCCCTCGGGCACCCGGTGGGGATGTCGGGCACCCGGATCGCGCTGAGCGCGCTGCTCGAGCTCCGGCGCCGGGGTGGCGGGCTGGCAGCGGTGTCGCTGTGCGGGGCTGGAGGCCAGGGCGACGCGGCGGTCCTCCGCAGCATTCAATAGGGCGGGGCGTGGCGCGCCAGGAGGCTCGCCGACCCCATGTGCACCTCGCTCCAGGAGGCGACCGTCAGCTCGAGCACGGCAAGGGCGCAGGTGGCGAGCTTGACGGGCCGCGCGCTGCCCTTGTCGCCCCCCGGACCGCGCGAGGACATGGCGCTCACCAGCCCCTCGGCCGACGGGTTGTGCCCCACCACCATCACCGGCCCGTCCACGTCGAGCGTCCGCAGCTCGGCGAGGATCTCCTCTGGGGCCGCGCCGTAGAGCGATCGGCGGTGCACGACGGGCACACCCGGAAGCCCGGCGGCCACCTGCTCCGCGGTTTGGGCAGCCCTGGCGGCGGTCGAGCTCAACACCAGCCTCGGCAACGAGCGCTCGTCGAACCCGAGGCGATCCCCCGGCTGCCCGAGGCGCCGCCCGAGAGCCGAGGCGTCGCGCCGGCCACGCCGGGTCAGCGACCGCTCGTGGTCGGTGCCTCCGGCCGGAGGGTCGTGGACCGCCTTGGCATGGCGGAGCACCCACAGGGTGAGAGGGTGCTCGGGTGGGGCGGCCTGCCCAGCCGGGCCGGTCACCCTTCGAGCTCCCGGCGGCCCTCGAGGGCGCGCCCGAGGGTGATCTCGTCGGCGTACTCCAGATCTCCCCCGACCGGCAGGCCGCTCGCCAACCTCGTGACCCGAACCCCGAGCGGCCGCAGGAGGCGGGCAAGGTACATGGCGGTCGCCTCGCCCTCGAGGTTGGGGTTCGTGCACACGATGACCTCGGTCACGCCCTCCTCTTCCACCCGCCCGAGCAGCTCGCGGATCCGGAGCTGGTCGGGACCGACTCCCTCGAGCGGGTTCAGCGCCCCCTGCAGGACGTGGTAGCGGCCGCGGAACTGCTGGGTGCGCTCGACGGCGACGATGTCACGGGGATCCTCGACGACGCACAGGGTCCCCCGGTCGCGGCGCTCGTCGGCGCAGACGCCGCACAGCCCGCCACCCTCGGCCACGTTGAAGCAGCACGTGCACAGCGTGGTGCGCTCCTTGACCGACACGATGGCGTCCGAGAGGCGCAGTGCGTCCTCGGTCGGCACCTTCAGCAGATGGAAGGCGATCCGCTGCGCCGACTTGGGTCCCACCCCCGGCAGCCGGCCGAGCTCGTCGATGAGGGTCCGCAGCGGGCCCGTGTACACCTAGCCCTCCACCTCTTCGGCCCCGGGGAACGCCTGCAGCAGGCGGGCCTCGGCGATGGACTCGACGGCCCCGCCGTCCTCGAGGCCCTCGAGGTCGAAGGCGCCCAGGTCCTCATCGCCGCCGGGATCTGCCGGCTTCCCCGGCACCTCCGCACCGCGGGCCGCCTCGGCGTGCGGGCCCTGCACTGGCGGCGTACCCCCAGCCGATTCGGGGTCCCCCTCCACCACCAGCTCGAGGGCAACAGGTACCCCGAAGTGGTCGGCGATCGCCGCCTCGACCACCCCCCTCACGTCGCCACAGCGGTCGCGATGGGCAGCATTCGGCAGGACGAAGCGGGCCCGAGTGCCCTCGACGGCGGCGAAGCGACCGGCGCCGTAGAGTGCCCGCGCTCGGGCGGGAAGCTGCCGGAGGATGTGGTCCCCCCACGCCTCGACGAGGCTGTCGCGGTCGGGAGGCGCCGCCCCGGCGCTCGTCGGCACCGGCGGCACCGGCGCACGGGCCTCCCCGCCGGGCCGAACGGCCGACCCCCTCCCCTCCCCCGCTGCGCCCGCGAGCGGGGGCTCGGAGACCGGCGACGCAGCCGCCGGCCCCGAAGATGGCGACTGCCGCCGGCGCAGGGCGCCGAGCGCCGGCTTGGCTGCGGGGTGGCCGGGAGCAGGCCCGCTCCCACCTTCGGGAGGCGTCGGGCCAGCAAGCGTCGGCGCCTGGGAGGGTTGCCCGGCCGCGCGGCTGCTGCCGGCGAGGTGCCCGCTGCCGGCCAGCGCCCGCTCCACCTTGGAGAGCCGGTCGGCGAGCGCCGCCACCGAGTCGTCGAGCTGGGGGCGGGCCAACCGAACCAGCACCACCTCGAGCACGACCCGGGGGTCCGGCGCATCGCGCATGTCCACCAGCGCGTGGCCGATGAGCTCCATGGCGCGCACCACCCGGGCCAGGCCGAGCCGGTCGGCCATGCCCGACAACGCCTCGCGGTCGCGCCCGCCGACGTCCGCCAGGCCGGGGGCGAGGGAGAGGAGGAACATCTGGCGGAGCTCGTCGACGACCTCGGTCGCCAGCTGCTGGGCCCCCCAGCCCGCCTCGTGGAGGGAGGCCACCTGCACGAGCAATCGCGAGGCGTCCTCGTCGCACAGCGCGTCGACGATCTCGGAAACGCCGGGGCGCACGTCGCCGGCCGAGCCGGCGGCTGCGAACTGGTCGAGAGCGGACAGCGCGTCGCGCGCCGAGCCTCGGCCCCGCCGGACGGCGGCGTCGACCGCCGCGTCGTCGAGGTCCAGGCCTGCCAGGTCGCGGACGCCGCGCAGGAGGGACTGGAGCGTCTCGACCCCGAGGAGGCGGAACTCGAGGTGCTGGGTCCGGCTCCGGATGGTGGGCGGGACCTTCTGGGGGTCGGTGGTGGCGAGGACGAACACGACGTGGCTCGGCGGCTCCTCCAGCGTCTTGAGGAGGGCGTTGGCCGCCGCCGTCGAGAGCATGTGCACCTCGTCGACGATGTAGACCTTCCAGCGGCCGGGCGTGCCCAGGGCGGCGTGGGCTACGAGGTCCCGCATGGCGTCGACCCCGTTGTTCGAGGCGGCGTCGAGCTCGTGGACGTCGAGCGAGGTACCGCGCGCGATCTCCTGGCACGACCGGCAGGATCCGCAAGGTTCGCCGCCCTCGGGCGCCGCGCAGTTGAGCGACCGAGCCAGGATGCGGGCCGTCGAGGTCTTGCCCGTGCCGCGGGGCCCGCTGAAGAGGTAGGCGTGCGACACGTGACCGTCGCGCACCGCGCTCTGCAACGCGCGGACGACGTGCGGCTGGCCCTGTACCTCCCCAAAGCGCCCTGGGCGGAACCGCCGGTACAGCGACACGAACCCCGCGTCGCCGGTCGTCGTCCCCTGCGCCTCCACCATGTCGGGCGAGCCTACCGGGGGGTCATGCCGCTCCCGAGGTCGTGGCGCCCGAAGCCCCGCCCCGGCGTTCGGTGCGATGGCCAGGTTGGCTACGGCACACGACCGGACCCGCTGAGAGCTGCTGCCTTCCGGCCCTGACTCGGTTCACGGGCGGCCGTTGCGCAGGACCCAGCCACCGCACCCAGCGCCGGAGCGAACAGGGCGGCGCGAGCCTACCGCGCTGCCTCGCACTCCCACCCAGTTGGCGGGCTGGCGGGCCGGCGGGCCGGCGGGCCGGCGGGCCGGCGGGCTGGCGGGCTGGCGGGCTGGCGGGCTGGCGGGCAGGACTAACCTTTGCCGGCTGGTCCCCGGGAGGAGTGCGAGAGCGGCCGAATCGGCACGATTGGAAATCGTGTGTGGGGCAACCCACCGTGGGTTCAAATCCCACCTCCTCCGCCGCATGCAACCGATGGCCCGACCCGTGACCACTGGCCCCGATGGGATCGGCGACGAGGAGGCGATGCGCCTCGCGATCGCCGAGGCGGCGCGCGCGCCCGCCCACGGCGACGTCCCGGTCGGGGCGGTCGCGGTGGTGGGCACCACCGTCGTGGCCTCGCGCCACAACGAGCGGGAAGGCCGGCAGGACCCGACTGCCCACGCCGAGATCCTCGCCCTCGTCGACGCCGCTCGCTCGCTCGGCAGGTGGCGCCTCGATGACCTGACCCTCGTCGTCACCCTCGAACCGTGCCCGATGTGCGCCGGGGCACTCGTCGCGGCTCGGGTGAGGCGGCTCGTCTTCGGCGCCCCCGACCCCAAGGCCGGCGCCTGCGGTTCCCTGTACAACGTATGCGCCGACCCCCGCCTCAACCACGAGCTGCCGGTCGTGCCCGGGGTGCTCGCCCAGGAGTGCGCGGCATTGCTCACCTCGTTCTTCGCGCAGCGGCGGCCGGGCGCGACGTCGCCTGGCTGAGCCGGCGACACGCCAGCACCCGGCACAGCGGCACCCGGCAGGCCGCGAGCGCCGGCTCATCCCCCGGCCACGGACCGGAACAGGGCGCCGCCGGTGCCGCCGCGACCACCGACGGGCGCGAACCTCGCCGCGAACCCGCCGGCACCGCCGAGGCCTGCCACGCTCGAGGAGGGAACCGGCTGTGACAGGTCGGCCAGCACGACCTGCGTCCCTGCGGCGATGCCCGAGAGGATCTGGGTGTAGGTCGCTCCGACCGCCCCGACCGACACCCTCCGTCGCTGCAGCCGGCCTGCGTCGAGGACCACCACGTAGGAGCGGCCGGCGGCGAGCGTGTGCACGGCCGACGTCGGCACTGCCAGCGCGTCTGGCACCTCGCGGACGACCACCTGGACCTCTGCGTCGGACCCCGGGGCGATCCCGCCCGGCGTGCCGTCGAGGGCGACGACGAGCGGGTAACCGTACCCCGACGCCCCCTCCACCGGCGGTCCGACCCGCGTGACGACGCCGGTGACGTCGCCACGGGCGCCGTTCACCGACACCACGGCGTGGTCGCCCGCGGCCACCTCCGACGACTGCGCACCGGTGAGCGACGCAGTCACCTGGTAGCCGCCGGCACCGAGGATCGTGATCGCCGCCGTGCTCGAGCCGGCGGTGACCGACTGGCCCGTTGCCAGGCCGACGGAAGCGACGGTACCGGCGATCGGGCTCACGAGCTGGGCGTCCGCGAGAGCCTGCTGGGCGTCGAGGAGCGACGCGGTGTCCGAGTCGATGGCCGCCTGATCGGTCGCCAGCTGCGCGGGGCCCCCGGTGCCAGAGCTGCCGCCACCCGTGCCCCCGCCGACGGCTGGGCTGCTGCCCGCGGCTCCCGAGGGCGACGTCGCGCCCGCGCTGCTGGCGGCGCTGTCGAGGAGCTGCCCGAGCTCGGCCTCGTCGCTGGCCACTGCCTTCTGTGCCGCGGCGAGCTGCTGCTGCGCGGTCAGCGCCGCGCCGAGGGCGTCGACGCACCCCGGGGCCGGTGCACCCGACACGCCGGCTGCGTTCGAGGACGTTGCGGGCGGCACCGTGGTGGTGGTCGTCGACGAGGGCGTCGACGAGCCGCTGGTCGACGACGAGCTCGGCGTGGTCGCGGACGACGCTGCGGTGGTGCCCGTGCACGCCGCCTGCGCCTGGGCGAGCAACGCTGAGGCGTTCTGGGAAGCGGCGTCGGCTGCCTGCTGCGCGCTCACCAGGGTGGACTGCGCCTGTCCCAGGCTGCCGCCGGCCCCGGCGGCTGAGCCCTGGCCCGCGGCGGTTCGGGCCGACGCGGTCGCGGCAGGCGAGGGGGTGGCAGCGGACGTGGCGGAAGCCTGCGCCGCCTCGTCCTCCGAGAGCTTTGCCTCGGCGCCTGCCAGCGCGAGCTGGGCGCTCGACACGGCCTCGTCGAGCGGGGACGTGGCGAGGGAGGCGAGCGTCTCCCCCGCGTCCACCCGCTGCCCAACCGTGACATCGACCGCGGCAACCGTGCCGCTCACCTGGAAGGCGGCCACGGCCTGCCGCAACGGTTCGACGGTGCCCGGCACGGCCAGGGTCGCCCGCACCGTGGCCGTCGCCGCCAGCGCGACGCGGTAGCCGCTCGCGCCCGGCGACGCAGCGGCGAGCACGGCGAGGGCGGTCGCCAGCCCAGCCGCGGCCAGCCCGCACGACACGAGGACCCTCGGGTGACGGCGCAGCAACCCGGCACGGAGGTCAGCCACTTGCCGGACCCTGGCGGAAGAATGCCACGATGCTGCAGCTGCGACCGCCGGACGACGTGATCCTGATGGTGGCCGCCGTTATGGCACCGGTGCTGTCGGCCGTGCCGGCCGCCGACACGCAGTCACCGACAGCGAGAGCACCGGGCGAGGCAGGCTGCACTTCGCTGTAGGTGGTCGACGGGCCCAGTGCGACGGTGACCTTCGCCGACGATGGCAGCGAGGGCCGGGTGCCCTTGCCCTTTGCCCTGCTCTTCGAGCGAGCCGCCGTGCTCGCCGTCCGGGCGCGGCGTTGCAGGCTGGCCGAGGACACGCCACGGAGCACCATGCTCGTCTGGCTCACCGAGAGCACGGTGCCGCTGGCGAATGCCCCCCGCAGGCTCGCGACGCCCCGGGAGCTCGAGGGTCCACCCGGCGAGCGGAACGCTCCGGGCGGGAAGCGACGCGCACCGCTCGGCAGGGAGAAGGTGCCGCTCGCCGGGCCCGCTGGCGCCCTGGGAGGCAGGGCCCCGAACGCGGTGCAGCGACCTCCGTTCGCCTTGGCGATCGACACCGACCGGGCCTGGATTCGGCCTTTGGACGTGGAACCGCTCACCGTCACGCAGTCACCGGGGGCCACGGCAGTCGCGGCCACGTCGACGACCTCGGAGAAGGCAGTGGAGGGCGTCCAGCTCACCGTGACCTGCCCAGTCTGAGGGTTCTGCACCTCCATCGCCGAGCCCAAGACCGCGGCGACCGTTCCTGCGGCGCGGGAGAACGCGCTCGGGGTGGCCGGGCCGGCGCTCGGCGAGCTCGTCGCCGCGCCGGTAAGGCCCGGTACGAAGAAGGCAGCGCCCGCAGCCAGCGACGTGGCGGCGCCGGCAACCATCCACGACCGGGTCCGATGCAAGCCGCAGTCGCGGTCGCGGTGGCGTCGGGAGCTGTCGTTCACCAGCTGGTTCATCAGCCGCGCACTCCTACTCCTCACTCCCTCCGTTACTCGGTTCGCAACGCGTCGATCGGTGCGAGGCGGGCCGCCCGCGACGCGGGGTAGACGCCGAAGACGAGCCCGATGGCGATGGCGATGGCCAACGCGCCGACCACGGCCAGGGGCGACAGCGCGATCGGGTAGCCGATGGCGTGCGGCAGCAGCCCGGCACCGAGGAGGGCGAGGAGGGTGCCGAGCCCACCGCCCGAAAGGCCCAGCACGGACGCCTCCACGAGGAACTGGCGCCGGACGAGCGCCGGGGTCGCGCCCAGTGCCTTGCGCAGGCCGATCTCTCGGACCCGCTCGGTGACCGACACGAGCATGATGTTCATGACCCCGATCCCCCCCACGAGCAGCGAGATGCCGGCGATCCCGCCGAGCAGCACGGTGAGGGTGCGATCGACCGACGTGGCGGTCGACACGAGCGACGCCTCGGACGCGATCGTGAAGTCCGCATCGGCGGGGTTGGTGATCTTGTGCAGCGCGAGCAGCTCGTCGTCGACCTCCTGGTACGCGGCCGACAGGGTGCCGCCCGAGGTCGACTTGACCAGGATGGAGCTGAGCGAGCTCGGGCCGAACAGGCGCTGCACGGCCGTGCTGATGGGCACGATCACCAGGTCGTCCTGGCTCGACGCGGTGGACGACGAGGTGGAACCCACCGAATCGAGCACGCCGACGACCGTCATGGGCACACCGTTCACGTCGACGCTCTGGCCCACCGGGTCGAAGCCCCGGAACAGTTCCGAGGCCGTGTCGGGCCCGAGAACGGCGACGGCCGCGTGGTCCGTGACGTCCTGGCGGTCGAGGAAACGGCCCTGTGCGACAGTCCGGTCCCGCACGGCCGCCCACGAGGGCGTGGTGCCGTCGACCGCCGTCGTCCAGTTGTTGGAGTTGAGCGTGTCGGTGAGCGTGCCCGAGGACGTCACCACAGGCGCGACGTCGGCCACGTCGGGAGCCACGGTCCGGGAGGCGAGCGCGGCCGCGTCGGACTCGGTCAACGTGGAAGCCGAGCCGAACCCGCTGCGGATTCCCGAGGCCGTCGTGGCGCTGCCAGGCGACACGGTGAGGAGGTTGGTGCCGAGCGCGTTGATCTCCGCGCTCACCTGGTTCTGCGCACCCTGACCCAGCCCGACGGTCAGGATCACCGCCGCGATGCCGATCATGATGCCGAGGACGGTCAGGCCGGACCGGAGCCGGCGGGTGCGGATGGCGTCCAGGCTAGTGCGCAGCGTCTCGAGCCACGTCACGGCACCGGCTCCGTCTCGGCGAGGATCAGCCCGTCGAGGAGCCGTACCGATCGGCCGGCTGAGCGGGCCACGTCGGGATCGTGGGTGATCAGCACGAGCGTGCGGCCTGCCGCGTGCAGCTCGTCGAGCAGGCCGATGATCTCGGCGGCCGATGCCGAGTCGAGGGCCCCTGTCGGCTCGTCCGCCAGGATCAGCGACGGGTCGTTGACGAGGGCGCGAGCGATCGCCACCCGCTGCTGCTGGCCTCCCGACAGCTCGCCGGGACGGTGCTGGACCCGGTCGGCGAGACCCACCCGCCCGAGGGCCTCGAGGGCCCGGCCGCGACGTTCGGCACGGCCGACCCCCGCGTAGGCCAGGGGGAGCTCGACGTTTCGCAGCGCGGTCAGGGAGGGCAGCAGGTTGAACTGCTGGAACACGAAACCGATGCGGTGGCAGCGGACCGAGGCGAGCTCGGTCTCGTCCATGGTGCTCACGTCCTGCCCGTCGAGCACGTACGTGCCCGACGTCGGCACCTCGAGGCAGCCCAGGATGTGCATGAGCGTGGACTTGCCCGACCCCGACGGGCCCATGACCGCCACGTACTCACCTGCGTCGACCCGCAGGGTGATGCCCCGGAGGGCGGCCACCGCGAGCGCGCCGCTGCGGTACACCTTGGTGACGTCCCTGAGATCGATGACCGGCGCCCGGTCAGCCACCGGCGCCCCCTCCGAATCCTCCGCCGCCCAAGCCTCCGCCCCCGAACCGGGCACCGCCGCCCAAGCCTCCGCCAAGGAAGCCCCCGCGGGCGAAGCCCCGTCCGCCGAAGAGGCTGCGACCGCCGCTCGCCACGACGCCGTTGAAGCTCACGACCCGCTCGAGGACCTTCTCCCCAGGGGTGAGCCCGCTCGTGATCTGCGTCTGGCCATTGGCACTGACGCCGGTCGTGACCGGCCGAGCCACCTGCCGCCCGCCCTCGACCACGGTCACCGTCGCCGCCCCGCCCGGCGAGTAGGAGACTGCCGCCGTCGGCACCTCGACGGCGTCGGCGATCTGCTGGACCACGATCGACACCTCGGCGGTGGCGCCCGCGTACAGCCCGGCGGGCGATCCGGTCACGGTGATCTCGACCGGGAAGGTGGCCACCCCCGAGCTGTTCGAGGCGATCAGCCCCACCGAGGAGACGAGCCCGTAAACCGGTGCGGTCGAGCCGGTCGGGGTGATCACCGCCTGCTCGCCCGGCTTCACGAGCCCGACCTCGGTGTCGTCGACGCTGGTGCTCACCACGTAGCTGCCGGTCGAGACCACCACGACCTGAGCTGACGAGCCCGACGAGCCCGAGGATGCCGATGACGAGCCCGATCCGCTCGCGGCCGACGAACCACCCGGCGAGCTGCCCGACACCTCCTGGCCGACGCTCAGGGAAACCGAGGCCACGGTGCCGGCGATCGGCGACACCAATGTGGCGTCCGACAGGTCGGTCTGTGCCGAGGCGAGCGCGCTCTGAGCGGACACGACAGCAGCCTGGTCGGAGTCGACCTGGCTGGCCACGGCGCCAGCGGCCTCGTCGCTCGACAGCTTCGCCTCGGCCGCAGTGAGCGACGCCTGCGCTGCGTCGACCCGTGCCTGCAGTGCCGAGGGGTCGAGCGTGGCGAGGGTCTGGCCTGCCGTGACCGTCTGGCCGGTGGTGACGTCGACCGCCGTCACCTGACCCCCCACGGCGAAGTCGACGTCTGCCTGCTGAGCAGGCTCGAGGGTCCCCGACGCGGCGACAGTCCGCTGCATGGTGCCGGTGGTGACGGTGACCACCTGGGTGGTGACCTCGACGGCGGGCGTGGAGGACGAGCCGGTGCCCAGCCAGATGCCGATGCCGGCCGCCGCTGCCAGCACCGTCAGCACCCCGATCACGGTTGCCCTGCCGCGGATCCCGCGCCCCCGGTGCACACGGGTCGGGCCGTGGAGGTCGAGCTGCTCGGTCGGCTCGCCCTCCATCGACGCCACGTGCGCGACGTCGCCGTTCGCCATGCGAGGCAGTCAAGCCGGTCGACCTAATGGATTCGTAAAGAGGGCGGGGTCCGGCTCGAATTACCGCTTCCATAGGCCGCATTGACGTCCTTCTTATGTGGCCACGCTTCACTGGGACCGGCAACGACGGTCCATGTCATGGATGGCAGACGACGATGAACGCCGACGACGAACGCGACTCCGACCTCACCGCCCCTGGCGGTCCTCACGGCGCGGGCGACGACCCCGGTGCCGGACCGGCGCCGGCCAGCGCCGGTGAGAGCCACGGCGCGGGCGACGACCCCGGTGCCGGACCGGCGCCGGCCAGCGCCGGTGACAGCCACGGAGCGGGCGGCGACCCCGGTGGCCGTGACCCGACAGGACCCCTTCCGCTGGCCACTGCGGGCAGCGCCCACGACACCTCTCCGTACCCGGCGATCGCGGTCCCCCACGGAGCTCCAGGCGCTGCCGGACCCTCAGGACCGCCCGAGCCGGGAGCCGAAGCGCCGCCCCCGGGGTGGC
>DATGLW010000095.1:0-27142 GCA_035293965.1 Acidimicrobiales bacterium | reverse complement strand
GGGGCCTCGGCGCGTACGGCCGGCGCCGTCGGGGTCAGGTCATCGTCGACGGGGCCCGGCGCCGGGCCGGCCGAGGACAGCTCGTGGCGGAGCCGGGCCGGGTCGAGGGCGCCCGCGGGCTCGCCGGGCCCGGTGACGAGGGTGACCCACTCGTGGCCCCGCTCGTCGCGGCCGTAGGTGAGCCGGGGGAGGACCAGGCGGCCTGGCGCGCCCCGGCGGAACGGCAGCGCCGTCTGGGCCACCACGCCTGAGCCGGGCCGTCCGACCCGGTCCGCGCAGGGGATGTCGGCCAGGCGGGCGCCGGCGGCCCGCAGGTCCGCTGGGGAGTCGAGCCCGGCGGGCAGCGCCAGCTCCGCGGCGACGCCCCGACCCGTCAGGACGAGCCAGGGGGAGCAGAAGGCAACACCGTCGGGTCCGGCGACGGCCAGCGGATCGATGGGCAGTCCCGGCGGGAGCGGGACCGACACCGCCCGCAGCGAGTCGGGGCCGGCTGCCACCCTGCCGGTCACGCTGCGACGCGCGCCGAGCCGGGCGCGAGGCCCGACCGGGTGGCCGTCAGGAGCTGGCTCAGGCCCCGGTGGAGAAGTCGCCTCGCCACGGTGGAGAAGCCGGCGGCGTTGAGCAGGCGGCGCAGCTCTGCCTCGCCGGGCAGGTAGGCAACCGAGCGGGGGAGGTACCGGTAGGCGTTGGCGTCGGAGAGCAGGGAACCGAGGACGGGCACCACGGTGCCGAACCACCAGCGGTGGCCGGCCCGGAGCAGCGCGCCGGTGGGCGTCGCCACCTCGAGCAGGGCGACGCGGCCACCCGGCCGGGTGACCCGGGCCACCTCGGCGAGGCACGCCGGCAGGTCGGCCAGGTTGCGCAGCGCGTAGCCGCACACCACGCCGTCGACGCTGCCGTCGAGGAGGGGCAGGCGGGCGGCATCCGCCTGGACGACCGGCTGAGCGCCGCGGTGGTTGGCGAGCATGCCCCAGCTCAGGTCCACGCCGATCGTGCGGTAGCCGCGCCGGCGTGCAAGGCGCCCGAGGTCGCCGGTGCCGCACGCGAGGTCGAGGACCACCGCTCCGGGCGCGAGCCGCAGCGACGCCACCGCCGCCCGCCGCCAGCTGGTGTCGAGGCCGAAGGTCATGACGCGGTTGACCAGGTCGTATCGGGGGGCGATGCGGTCGAACATGGCGCGCACGGCTGCGGTCTTGGCGGCGCCGGTGGGCAGCTCGGTCGGAGCGGCCGCGCCAGGCCCGGATCGCGGCGCGTGCACGGTCCTTGCCTCAGCTGGCGCGCCGCGCCTCGAGGGCGCAGGCGCTGGCGACGGTGGGGGACATCGACTCCTCGCCTCGACGGTGGCCGCTCGGGGAACAGGGCCCCGGTCACCGGCAACGTTAGCGGGCGGTCAGTGGAACCAGATGCGCTGGTAGTGGCGGCTCATCGGGTGGAGGAGGAGCGCCACCAGGATGGCGGCGAACGCCACGTTGAGGAGCACGCCGAAGCTGTGCAGGAACACCAGGGCGGCCAGCTGGCCGACCAGGTACAGCACGGCCAGGACCACACCGGCGTGGTACGCGAGGCGGCGCTCGTTGGCGATGCCGAAGCCGGCCGCCGCCATGAGCACGAGCACGAGCGACGGCGCCGCCCCGAAGGCGACGAGGTACAGCACGGCCAGGGCTGCGTTCAGGTAGCAGAACAGGACCGCGGACTGCAGGGTCTGGGGTTGGGACTGGTCTATCCACTTGCGCTCGGCCACCGTGCAATTGTGGCAGTGCCCGAGGTCGAGCGGGCGTCACTACGCTCGGACACGTGGAGCGAGGACCTTCGGACCGGCGGAGCGATGCACCCCCGCTCGCTGCGGGGCAGAGGCGGTCCACGGCGGGCGGTGCGAGGCGCGGCGGGGTGGCCCGGCGGAGAACCGGTCCGGAGCGGCTCCGGCACTTGCCGGCGCGCGACGCCGACCACCACCACCGCCGGGTCGACCGGGGCGGGGTGCGGGCGGGCGTGTTCGGGATCAGCGACGGGTTGGTGACCAACGTGTCGCTCATCCTGGGCGTGGCCGGCGGCCATCCCACGGGTGGCTTCGTGCGCCTCGCCGGCCTGGCGGGCCTCCTGGCGGGTGCCTTCTCCATGGCGGCTGGCGAGTACGTGTCGATGCAGGCCCAGCGCGAGCTCGTCCAGCGCGAGCTCGACGTCGAACGGCAGGCCCTCCACGAGCGCCCCGAGGGGGAGGTCCACGAGCTCACCGGGATCTACGTCCGGCGCGGGATCGATCCCGCCCTCGCCCGGGGGCTCGCCCACGAGGTGATGCAGGACCCGGACCTGGCACTGGCCACTCACGCCCGCGAGGAGCTCGGCATCAGCCCGGATGCCCTCGGTTCGCCGCCCCAGGCCGCCGCCGCCTCCTTCGTCTCCTTCGCTCTCGGCGCCCTGCTGCCCCTGGTGCCGTGGCTCGTGGCGAGCGGCACGGTCGCCATCCTGGCCTCGGTCGGCATCGGCACCGTCGCCGCCGTGGCGGTGGGTGCGCTGCTGGCCGTCTTCACCGGCCGGTCGCGGGTGCGCTCGGCCGTGCGGCAGCTGCTCATCTCCGCCGTGGCGGCGTCGGTCACCTGGGGCATCGGGGTGGCCGTGGGCGTCGGCGTCCACTGACGGGTACGCGCCCGAAGGCCTCGGCTCCGCTCCCTGGGTGCCGAGCCAGGTCAGGGGGCCGACGGGGCTCGCCCGGCCGGCGCGGGATCGCCGCCACCACCGAACACGTAGGACCGGTCGACGTGGTGGACGTCGAAACCGAGGGAGCGGTAGAGCGACACGGCAGCCGCGTTGGCTCCGTCGACGAACAGCATGCCGGTGCGCAAGCCCGCCGAGGCCAGCCAGTCGAGGCCGGCGACGGTCAGGGCGCGCCCGAGCCCCCGCCCCTGATGGGCAGGGTCCACCGAGATGACGTAGATCTCGCCCATGGGCGGCTCCGTGTCGCGATGGACCTTGGTCCAGCACGAACCGACGAGCTCGCCCCCCTCTTCGAGGACGAGGAAGCCGGCGGGATCGAACCACGGCTCGGCCTGACGGGCGGCGAGGGTGGCGGCGTCCCACGCGCCCTGCTCGGGATGGTCGGCGAAGGCCCGGTTGTTCACCTCGAGCCAGGACCGGTCGTCGACCCCCGGGCGGAAGGGGCGGACCGCCACCGCAGCCGACCGGGCGCGGACCTCGTCGTCGAGGGGCAGCGGCACCCGCATCTGGAGCAGGTCGCGCTCGGGGCGGCCGCCGAGCTGCCGGACGGCGCGGTCCTCGGCCGCGGTCGGGCTCGACCGCCAGAGCCGCACCGTTCCACCCCCGCGGCGAGCCCCCTGGGCGAGCGCCTCGCGGACGAGCGCGGTGAAGAGCGCCTCGCCGTGCCGTCCGGCGGGGTCCGTCACCACCTCGAGCCCCCACCCGTCGCGCACCGCGCCGAGCTGCGCGTAGCCGACGAGCGAGGACCCCTCGGACGCCAGCAGGGCGACCAGCTCGTGGCGGCCGGCGCCGAAGAGCTCCACGCGCTTGTGCTCGCTCAAGGCGTGCTCGCCGCCGGCCCTGGTGGCCGAGGCGAGCAGCTCGGCGAGGCCGCGGTCGCGGCGTGCCTCCTCGCGGCCCACGACGCGTACGGACAGGTCGCCCATCGGGCGTCACGCTACCCTCCGGTCGTGACCGTCCCCCGGAGCCGCGCCGGCAGGGCGAGAGTGGTGGCCGCCCGGCTGGCGGAGGCCTACCCGGGCACCCCCACCGAGCTGTGCGCGCTGGCGCACCGCAACCCCTTCGAGCTGCTGGTGGCCACCATCCTGTCGGCCCAGACGACCGACGCCCGTGTGAACTCGGTGACCCCGGCCCTCTTCGCCGCCTACCCCGACGCGGCGTCCCTGGCGGTCGCCGACCCGGCCGACGTGGAGGCCATCATCCGGCCCACCGGCTTCTTCCGGGCAAAGGCCCGGAGCCTCGTGTCCATGGCAGCGGGCCTGGTCGAGCGTTTCGGGGGGGAGGTCCCCACCGCCCTGGAGGACCTCGTCACGTTGGCCGGCGTCGGACGCAAGACGGCCAACGTGGTCCGCTCGGTCGCCTTCGACCTGCCCGGGCTGCCTGTCGACACCCACGTGGGGCGGCTCAGCCGGCGGCTCGGCCTGACCGAGGCCACCGATCCTGCCCAGGTCGAGCGCGACCTCGATGCCCTGGTGCCGGCAGCGGCCCGTGGTGCCCTGAGCCTGCGGCTCATCCTGCACGGTCGTGCGGTGTGCCTTGCCCGTTCCCCGCGTTGTGCCGAGTGCCTGCTCGCGGACGTGTGCCCGACGGCGCCCACCTCCCTCCGGGCGGCGCGCCAGGCAGCAGGCGCACCGGGCGCAGCGGCCGAGCGGCGGGCGCCCGCCGGGCCGGCGGGCACCGTGGCCGCGGGGAGACGGCAACGAAAAGAACGGCTACCCGGGCGAGCATGATCCGCACGGTTCCGCTACACTTGGTATCGGAACCGGTTCCCGCCACCTGGTTCCGATGAGAGCGGTCTTCGGGATCCGCCGCCCGAGCCGCTCGTTCCGACGGCGCCCTGAGGGGCGCCGTCGGCGCGCCTGGGGACGGGATGCCCCGCGGCCGATCCGGCTCTGCGTGGCCCAGGAGTCGTCCAGGAGTCGTCGGCGCGCCCGGGGCAGGTCGCGTGGGACAGGAGGTGCCGGCCGGGGCATGCGATCCCGTTGCCCGGTCCGGCGCGAGACGCCGCTGCTGCGTGCCGCGGCGACCACGGGGTAACACTTTGGGTGCTACCGTAGGGTCGTGGTCACGAAGCGGTCGGTGTCGCTCGCGGACGAGGTGGCGAGGGCGGTGGAGGCCGCGGCACGCGAGGACGGGGTCTCCTTCAGCGCTTGGCTCTCCACGGCCGCCGAGCGCCAGCTGCGGATCCGCCAGGGGCTGCGGGGCGTGGCGCAGTGGGAGGCGGAGGCGGGCGCGCTCACGGCCGAGGAGATCGCCGCTGGCGAGGCGCTCCTCGCCCGGCTCCTGTCGGGCGTGACGGGCATGGCCTCGCGGGTCCGGCGGCGCTGATGGCGGCCCGGGCGCGCGCGGGGCTCGTGTACGGCGTCGGTGCCCTGCGCGCTGCAGCCCGGGGGGACCGGGTGGTCTGGGCGCTGCACCGGGCAGCGCTCGCCGAGGGGATCGTGCCCGTGGTGCCGGCCCCCGTCGTCTTCGAGGGGTTCCGGACCGAAGCGCGCGCCGACCGGCTCCAGGCGCTGCTCGCCGGCACCGAGGTGGAGGCCCTGACCGCGGAGGGAGCCCGGCGAGCGGGCGACCTGGCGGCACGGGCCGACACGGCAGACCTCGCCGCGGTCGCGGTGGCCGAGGCCGCCGACCGCCGCAACGGCGCCGTGGTCGGCTCGCGCCAGAACGCGCTCCGCACGGCGGCCGTGCTCCTCGGCCACGAGCTCGTCCTGCACGCCGTGTGAGGACCCGGTCGGGGTGCTCAGGTGCCCGCGGCTCGACGCAGCAGGCGCAGCGCTCCCTGGAGCGCCCGCTCGACTCCGTAGAGCTCGGTCGCCAGCTCCTCGTTCCCGTCACGCTGGGCGCCGTCGGCCAGAGAGGTGAGCCGGCGGCTCAGCTCCTCGAGCGACGAGGCGAGCGACGACAGCTCGGCATGGGCGGCCATCCCCGCATGATGGCCGATCGGCGCCCGCCGGAGGGCCGGCGCGGCGAGAGCCGTGGAATCGCCCCAGGTAGCATCGGTGTCCCATGGCGCTCGCCCGACTCGACCTGCGCGGCCATCGAGGCCCGTTCGACGCGGTCGTGCCGCGCCCGGCGGCAGCGGGCGCCGACGTGCGCGAGGCGGTGGCCGCAGTGATCGGGGACGTCCGCCGGCGGGGGGACGACGCGCTGCGGGAGCTGACGGAACGCTTCGACGGGGTGGCGGTGACCGAGCTGCGCGTGCCGCCCGAGGAGGTCGCCAGCGCCCCGTCGCGCGTGCCGGCGGCCCTCAGGGAGGCGCTCGGGGTGGCCCACGAGCGGATCCGCGCCTACCACGCCCACACCGCCCGCGACGAGCCGGCCGGCACCTTCTGCTCGGACGGCGTCGAGGTCCGCGAGCTCGTCCGCCCCGTCGCGCGCGCCGGTTGCTACGCCCCGGGTGGCCGGGCGCGCTACCCGTCGACGGTGCTCATGTGCGCGACGCCCGCCGCCGTGGCCGGGGTGAGGGAGGTGGCGCTGTGCGCGCCGCCCGGTCCCGACGGCCGGGTGGCCGACGCCGTGCTCGCGGCCGCAGCCCTGGCCGGCGTGGACGAGGTCTACCGGATCGGCGGTGCCCAGGCGATCGCCGCCCTCGCCTACGGCACGGAGTCCGTCCGCCGCGTCGACGTGGTCGTCGGCCCCGGGAACCTGTACGTGGCCGAGGCCAAGCGCCAGGTGGCGGGGGCCGTCGGGGTGGCGTCGGCCTTCGCCGGGCCCTCCGAGGTGGTGGTCGTGGCGGGTCCGGGCACGCCGGCCCGCCTGGCGGCGATCGACCTCGTGGTGCAGGCAGAGCACGGGCCCGACGGCCTGGCCTGGCTGGTGACCTGGTCGGAGGCCACGGCTCGCGAGGTGGCCGACGAGGTGGCCGCTCTGGTGGCCGCCTCGCCGAGGGAGGCCGACCTGCGAGCCACCCTGGCCAAGGGGGGCTACGCCTGCCTCGTCGACGGGCCGGAGGCCGCAGTGGCCGTCGCGAACGTGATCGCTCCCGAGCACCTCGAGCTGCTCGTGCCAGAGGCGGCCGACCTGCTGCCCCTCGTCGAGGCGGCCGGGGCGGTCTTCCTCGGGCTTGGGTCGCCGGCGAGCTTCGGTGACTACCTGGCAGGCCCGAACCACGTCCTGCCGACCGACCGCACCGCCCGCTTCGCCTCGGCCCTCGGGGTGGAGGACTTCCGGCACCGCCTGCACGCGGTGGCGGTCGACCCGCGGGCCCTCGCTGCCCTCGGACCCCACGTCGTGACCCTGGCGGAGGCGGAGGGCCTCCCCGCCCACGCCGAGTCGATCCGGGCCCGGCTGTGACGACCAGCGGACCGGTGACGCCCGCGGAGGGCTCGGTCACGGGCGCCCTGCCGCCCGTGCGCCCCGACCTGCAGCTCGGGGCCGGCTACCACTCGCCGCAGGCGGCCTGCGAGGTCCGGCTCAACACCAACGAGTCCCCCTACCCGCCGCCCGACGCGTTCCGCCAGGCGCTGGCCCGCGAGCTGGCGCTCGTCGACTTCCACCGCTACCCCGACCGCCGCGCCACCCGCCTGCGCCGCGCCCTGGCCGAGCACCACGGCGTGGGGATGGAGGAGATCTTCTGCGCCAACGGCTCCAACGAGGCGCTCCAGTGCCTCCTCCTCGCCTACGGGGGCCCGGGCCGCCGGGCGCTCGTGTTCGAACCCACCTACGCGCTGCACTCCCACATCGGCCGCCTGACGGGCACCGAGGTGGTGGCCGGGCGCCGAGACGGCGACTTCCGCGTCGAGCCGGACCACGCGGCACGCCTGGTGGAGGAGGCGGCGCCGACCGTGGCCTTCTTGTGCTCGCCCAACAACCCCGACGGCCGGGCCGAGCCGGCGTCGCTGATCGCGGACCTGGCCTGCCGGGCACCGGGCCTGGTGGTGGTCGACGAGGCCTACGGCCAGTTCGCGCCGAGGTCCGCCCTCGAGCTCCGTCGCCCCGGCGGGGAGCTGCCGGCGGAGGCTGCGCGGCGCCTCGTGGTCGTGCGCACGTTCTCCAAGACCTGGTCGATGGCGGCCGTACGCCTCGGGTACCTCGTCGCCGATCCCGAGGTGGTGGCGGCCTGCGAGGAGGTGGCGCTGCCCTACCACCTGTCGGTGCCCACCCAGCTGGCGGGCCAGCTCGCCCTCGGCTTCCACGCCGAGATGGAGTCGCGGGCAGCGGCGATCGCGGCCGAGCGGGCGCGCCTGCAGGCGGCCCTGGGGGAGCTGGCCGTCCACCAGTGGCCCTCGGACGCCAACTTCGTGCTGTTCCGGCCGCTCGGGGTGCCCGCCGGCGAGGTGTGGCGGGGCCTCCTGGAGCGCTCGGTCCTGGTGCGCGACGTGTCGTCGCGCGAAGGCCTCGAGGGCTGCCTCCGGGTGACGGTGGGCACGCCCGAGGAGAACGACCGGTTCCTCGAGGCCCTGGCGGGGTGCCTGCGGTGACGAGCGGCGACCCGGCCGGCGCCCCGGCGCCCGGCGGCGACCGGGCGGCCGGCACGCGCCGCGCCGCCCGCCGCCGGCGCACGAAGGAGACCTCGGTGGCGGTGTCCCTCGACCTCGACGGCACCGGCGACGTCGAGGCCGTCACCGGCCTGCCCTTCTTCGACCACATGCTCGAGCAGCTCGGCCGCCACGGGGGCTTCGACCTGCGGGTGCAGGCGGAAGGGGACCTCCAGGTCGACGCGCACCACACCGTGGAGGACGTGGGCATCGTGCTCGGCACCTGCCTGGCCGAGGCCCTGGGCGACAAGGCCGGCGTGCGCCGCTTCGCCTCCGTCCTCTTGCCGCTCGACGAGGCGCTGGTCGAGGTGGCCCTCGACCTGTCGGGCCGGGCGTTCCTCGTCTACGAGGTGGCGTTCGCCCCGGACACGCCGGGCCTCGGCGCGCCCCCCTTCGATCCGCAGCTGGCCGAGGAGTTCTGGCGGGCCGTCGTGCACGCCGCCGGTCTCACCCTGCACGTGCGAAAGCGCGACGGCCGCAACACCCACCACGTGGTCGAAGCGGTCTTCAAGGGTGTCGCCCGGGCGCTGCGCGACGCCGTTCGCGTCGAGGGCGGCGGCGTGCCCTCGACCAAGGGGACCCTGTGACCGAGCCCGCTGGCGCCGCGAGCGAGCGGGGCGGCGGGGTGGCGAGCCTGCGCCCCGGCTCAGGTGCCCCCCGGCCGTTCATCGCCGTCCTCGACTACGGCATCGGGAACCTCCGCTCGGCGGAGAAGGCGCTCCAGCACCTCGGTGCGCCGGCCCGCCTGGTGCGCGACCCCGCGGAGGTGGCCGATGCGGCCGGCGTCGTGCTGCCGGGCGTGGGGGCCTTCGCCGCCTGCGCCGAGGCGCTGCGCCGCAGCGGGCTCGACGGGGCCGTCCGCCGGGCGATCGGCTCGGACGTGCCGTTCCTCGGGATCTGCGTCGGGTTCCAGCTCCTCTACGAGGCGTCCGAGGAGAGCCCCGGCACCGACGGGCTCGGGCTCTTCCCCGGCACCGTCCGGCGCCTTCCCGAGGGCGTCAAGCGGCCCCAGATGCAGTGGAACCGCCTGGTGCGGCTCGGCGCCGGCTCCACTCTCCTCGAAGGGCTCGGGCCCGAGCCGTGGGTGTACTTCGTGCACTCCTTCGCGCCCGAGGTGGGAGAGGAGACGGTGGCGGTGTGCGACTACGGCGGCCCGGTCGCTGCGGCAGCCGAGCGGGGCCGCGTGTTCGGGACCCAGTTCCACCCCGAGAAGTCCGGGCGGGCCGGCCTGGGCGCGCTGGCCAACTTCGTAGCGACGTGCCGCGTGCCCTGCGGCGCCCCGTGACCGACCGGTGAGGAACCGGTGATGGAGCTGCTCGCCGCCATCGACCTGCGAGGGGGCCAGGCGGTGCGCCTCGTGCAGGGCGACTTCGAGCGCCAGCAGGCCTACGGTGACCCGCTCGCGCTCGCACGTTCCTTCGCCCTCGCCGGCGCCCCGTGGCTCCACGTGGTCGATCTCGACGCGGCCCGCGACGGGGTGCCGGTGCACCGCAGCACCGTGGTGGCCATCGCCCGGTCGTGCGGTGTGCCCGTGCAGACCGGAGGCGGGGTGCGGACCGTCGGCGACGTGGCCTCGCTGCTCGAGGCGGGGGTCGCCCGGGTGGTGCTCGGTACCGCTGCGCTGGCCGACCCGGCCGGGGCGGTCCGGATGGCCGAGCTGTTCCCCGGGCGCGTCGCGGTCGGCCTCGACTACCGCCGGTCCGCCGGCCGCCTGGAGGCGGCGGTGCGCGGGTGGACTGCCTCGTCGGGCCGCAGCGTGGGCGAGGTGCTGGCGGAGCTCGCCGGTGCCCCGCTCGGGGCGGTGGTCGTCACCGCGATCGAGCGCGACGGCACCCTCGGGGGCCCGGACCTGGCCGGGCTGGCGGAGGTCCTCGACGCCACCGAGCACCCTGTGGTTGCCTCGGGCGGCGTCGGTTCAGCGGCGGACGTGACGAGCTTGTGCAGCCTGCGCTCGCCGACGGCGGGGCGAGCCCTCGCCGGCGTGGTGGTGGGCAAGGCCCTCGTCGAGGGCCGGGTCAGCGTCGAGGAGGTGGTGGCGGCGTGCGCACCGTGCGCGTGATCCCCTGCCTCGACGTGGCGGCTGGCCGGGTGGTCAAGGGGGTCCGCTTCGTGGACCTGGTGGATGCGGGCGACCCGGTGGAGCTGGCTTCGCGCTACGACGAGGAAGGCGCCGACGAGCTCACCTTCCTCGACATCACGGCGTCTGCCGAAGGACGCGACACCATCGTGTCGGTGGCTGCCCGCACCGCAGAGCAGGTGTTCATCCCCTTCACCGTCGGCGGCGGTGTCCGCACCGCCGAAGACGGGCGCCGGCTGCTCCGGGCCGGTGCCGACAAGGTCGCGGTCAACACCGCCGCCGTGGAGCACCCCGAGCTGATAGCCGAGCTGGCGTCCGAGTTCGGCGCCCAGTGCGTGGTCGTGGCCATCGACGCCCGAGCCCGGGCCGGTGGCGGCTGGGACGTGCACACCCACGGGGGGCGGCGCCCGACCGGGCTCGACGCCGTGGCATGGGCGGCCAGGTGCGCCGAGCTCGGGGCGGGGGAGATCCTCCTCACCTCGATGGACCGCGACGGCACCCGCGACGGGTTCGACCTGCGGCTCACCCGGGCGGTGGTCGACGCCGTCGACGTGCCGGTGGTCGCCTCCGGCGGCGTGGGCACGCTCGACCACCTGGTGGAGGGCGCCCTCGTCGGGGGTGCCGACGCCGTGCTGGCTGCCTCGATCTTCCACCGGCGTGAGGCGACGATCGCCGAGGCGAAGGCCCACATGGCGGCGCGGGGCGTGACGGTGCGCCTCGAGGGCCAGCCCGGGGGCTGACAGGGCTGCCCGGCAGGAGCGGTCGGTGAATGCGGTACCGTGCGGGTGTGGCATCGAACGAGCCGGCAGGCTCCGTCCCCAAGCAGCCCATCACCGTGCTCTTCGACCGTGTGCTGGTGCAGGTGTCCCAGGCCGAGGGCGAGCGGCGCTCGCGGGCCGGCATCCTCATCCCGGCCACGGCCCAGGTCTCGCGCCGGCTGACCTGGGCGGAGGCGGTGGCAGTGGGTCCCCACGTCCGGGCGGTGAAAGTGGGCGACAAGGTTCTGTTCAATCCCGAGGACCGCTTCGAGGTCGAAGTCCACGGCGAGGAGTACGTCATCTTGCGCGAGCGCGACATCCACGCCGTGGCGTCGGAGCGGATGGACAGCGGCACCGGCCTGTACCTGTGAGCACCCGCTACCTGTGAGCACCCTCGGCCCGACCGCCCGGGAGCAAGGGGGCCCGTCGGAGGCCGTGCCGGGCCGGCCCGGCGACGACCCGGCGCCCGGGTCCTCCGAGCCCGGCACCCCTCTCGAGGGGGACGCCTCGCTCCTCGGAGAGGTCCGTTTCGGGCCCGACGGGCTCGTGCCGGCGGTGGTGCAGGACGCTGCGGGCGGCGAGGTCCTGACCGTCGCCTACATGGACGCAGAAGCGCTGCGGCGGACCCTTGCCACAGGCAGGACCTGGTTCTGGAGCCGGAGCCGCCAGGAGTACTGGCAGAAGGGCGAGACGTCGGGCGACCGCCAGTTCGTCCGCGAGGTCCTGCTCGACTGCGACGGCGACGCCCTCGTCGTGCTCGTGGACCAGCACGGGCGCGGGGCGTGCCACACCGGCCAGTGGTCGTGCTTCTTCCGCACTCTCGGCCGAGGACCCGGCAGGCGACGTCGAGACCGCCCGGCGCCGCCTGGCACGGCGCCGGTTCCGAACGCCGGCCGGTGAGCGCCGCCCAGCCGCAGCCTGGCGCCGCCGGAGGGCGCTGGTGAACGGCGCGGCACCGCCGGGCGGCCCGGTGGTCGGCCCCGGCCTCCGGCTGCGCCCCGACCCCCAGGAGTTCGGCGCCCTCGCGGCCTCGCACCCCATCGTGCCCGTGTGGTGCGAGGTGGTGGCCGACACCGTCACGCCGGTGGCGGCGTTCCTGCACGTGGTCGGGGAGGGGCCCGGGTTCCTCCTCGAGTCGGTCGAGGGCGGCGAGCGCTGGGGCCGTTACTCCTTCGTCGGCCGGGCCGCCCTCGCCACGCTCACGGCGCGTGGCCGCGAGGTGTCGGCCGAGGGCCGGCTGGCGTTGCCCACCGGGGCAGGCCGCGGGGTGCTCGCTGCGCTCGAGGAGATCCTGGGCCGCTACCGCTCGCCGGTCCTGGCGGACCTGCCGCCGCTGCACGGCGGCGTGGTCGGCTACCTTGGCTACGACGTGGTGCGTGAGGTCGAGCGGCTGCCGGCGCCGCCCGCAGACGATCTCGGCTTTCCCGACGCCTGCCTGGCCGTGATCGGCCAGCTCGCCGCCTTCGACCACTGGCGCCAGCGGGTGGTGCTGGTCGACAACGTCGTGGTGCCCGAGGGGGCAGGCCCCCGAACCGTGGCCGACCTCTACACCGGGGCGGGCGAGCGCCTGGCCGAGCTGGCGGCCGACTGCTTCCGGCCCCTGGCCGCGGCACCGGTGGGCACACCGGTGCCCGGGCTCGCGCCGGCGAGGGCACGGCGGTCCATGTCCAAGGCGGCGTTCCGCCGCGCGGTGGAGGCGGCCAAAGAGCACGTGACCGCAGGTGACGTGTTCCAGGTGGTGCTCTCCCAGCGCTTCGACGTCGACCTCGGCGTGGACCCCTTCGACGTCTACCGGGCGCTGCGGCTCCTCAACCCGAGCCCCTACCTGTACTTCCTGCGCTTCCCGGAGGTGACCGTCTGTGGCTCGTCGCCCGAGCCGATGGTCCGCCTGCGCGACGGGGTGGTGACCTCGCGCCCCATCGCCGGCTCGCGACCTCGGGGGCGCACCGACGAGCACGACCGCCTGCTGGCCGCGGAGCTGGTCGAGGACCCCAAGGAGCTGGCAGAGCACGTGATGCTGGTCGACCTGGCTCGCAACGACGTCGGCCGCGTGGTGGCCTTCGGCACCGAGAAGGTCGACGAGCTCATGACCGTCGAGCGCTACAGCCACGTCATGCACCTGACGTCCCAGGTGTCGGGGCGCCTGTCGGAGGGCAAGGGCCCAGTCGACGTGCTCCGGGCCACGCTGCCCGCCGGTACGCTCTCTGGCGCACCGAAGGTCCGGGCCATGGAGATCATCGACGAACTCGAGCCGACCAAGCGGGGCATCTACGGCGGGGTGGTCGGCTACTTCGACTTCTCGGGGAACCTCGACACCGCCATCGCCATCCGCACCATGGTGGTCGGCCCCGACGGCCACGCGTCGGTGCAGGCCGGTGCGGGCATCGTGGCCGACAGCGATCCGGGCGCCGAGGACCAGGAGTGCGCTCACAAGGCGGCGGCGCTGCTGGCGGCGATCGCCGCCGCACGGGCCATGGCGGCAGGGCGCGCGCCTGGGCCGGCGGCACCCGCGCCAGGTTCCGCGGCGGCACCCGCGCCAGGTTCCGTGGCGGCACCCGCGCCAGGTTCCGCGGCGGCACCCGCGGGGCCGGTGCCGGCCGGGCAGACCGGTCGGGCAGGGGCGGTTCCGTGACGGCCGCCCGCCAGCAGCTCGAAGCGGAGTACCGGGCACTCCGCCACGGCGTCGGCGCCTACTTCTTGGACCGTGACGCGGTCGTGGTCCGCGGGCCCGATGCCATCGGCTACCTCCAGGGCCAGTGCAGCCAGGACGTTGCCGCGCTGCCCGTGGGGAGCCACGCGGATGCCTTGCTGCTCGCCCCCGACGGCAAGCTCGACGCCCTGGTCCGGGTGACGAGGACCGCCCCGGAGGAGGCGGTGGTCGACACCGACGGTGGCTTCGGCGAGCAGGTCGTGGCCCGCCTCGTGCGGTTCCGCCTGCGGACCCGGGTCGACATCGAGCTGCTCGACTGGTCGTGCCTCGCTCTGCGCGGGGCGGGCGTCGGGCGACCCGGCCCGACGGGTCCGGCGGTGCCGGAGCCGTCGGGGGGAGGGGAGGCCGGTGGGGTCGTGCTCGAGCTGGGCGTCGACTGGAACGGCTTTGGCGGGGTCGACCTCCTCGGCCCGCCGGCAGGCCTGCAGGTGCCCGAGGGCGCCGTTCGTTGCAGCCGCGAGGCCTGGGACGCCTGCCGGGTGGAGTCAGGGGTGCCGGTCATGGGGGCCGAGCTCGACCACCGGACGATCGCGGCCGAGGCAGGCCTCGTCGAACGCTGCGTCAGCTTCACCAAGGGCTGCTACACCGGCCAGGAGCTCGTGGCCCGGCTCGACGCCCGGGGGAGCCGGGTGGCCCGCCGGCTGTGCGCGGTGGTGCCCGACCCGGTGCCGCCCTCCCTGGAGCCAGACGAGCTTGCCGGCGCAGAGCTGCGGGCGCCAGGTGCCGACAAGCAGCTCGGCATGGTGACGACCGCCGCCTGGTGCCCGGGTGTGGGGGCGGTGGCCGGCCTCGCCTACGCCCACCGCTCGCTGGCGGCGCCGGGGCCGGCCGAGCTCGCGCTCGGCGGCTCGAGGGCCCGGATCCCCGCCGTGCTCCGGCCGCTGCCGCTCGTCTGAGCCCCTGGTCCTCGCGGAGGGGCTGCGGGGAGCCACACGACCAGGCGGGCACCGCCGTCGGGGCCGGTCGGCGACTCGGCCCGCACCCCGCCGCCCATGGCGGCCGCCAGCTCCGCGACGATCGCCAGCCCGAGCCCCGTGCCCAGCCCCGGCCGGGCCCGCCGGGGGGCGGAGCCCGCGGGGGTGCCCGGGGCCGAGTCCGACGAGAAGTGCGGCTCGAAGACCCGGGGCAGGTCGCCGGGCGCGATGCCGGGCCCGTCGTCGGCCACCCAGAGCCACACGGTCGGGCCCTCGGCGCGGGCGCCGGCGACCACCGCGTGGCGGGCATAGCGGCAGGCGTTCTCGACCAGGTTGGACAGCAGCTGGACCAGCCGGTCCGGATCGGCCATGGCCCAGGCGGCCCCCTCGGTGTCGGCACGGAGGTCCAGCGAGGCCGCCTGCGCCGTGGGCGCCAGGTTGTCGACCGTCCGAGCCACGAGCTCGCTCACGTCGAGGGGCTCGGGGTGGAGGGAGAAGCGCCGTGCGTCGAGGCGGGCCAGGTCCAAGAGGTCCTGCACGAGGCGCTCGAGCCGCCGGGCCTCGGCGCCGATCACCGCCGTGGCGCCTGCCACGTCGTCGGTGGCGCCCTCGGCGAGCGCGTCGGCGTAACCGACGATCGAGGTGAGGGGTGTCCGCAGCTCGTGGGAGACCGACAGGAGGAACTGGCGCTGCTGGTGGCGCGCGGCCTCGAGGCTCTCGCCCATGACATTGATCGCGGCCGCCAGCGACGCCGCCTCGGGGAGGGTGTCGGGGGCCACCTGCATGCGCGCGCGCAGGTCGCCGCCGGCGATGCGCTCGGTGACGGCGGCCGCCGTGCGCAACGGACGGGCGAAGCGGTGCGCCAGCCACGAGGCGACGCCGGCGGCGACGGCCAGGACGGCCAGGCCGACCAGGGCGAAGTACGCCAAGCCCGACGCCGGGAGCGCCACATGGCGCGTCGTGACCAGGACGGCTTCGTCCTGAGGGGCGACGGGGGGCACGACCACGGCCTTCTGGGCAGCCGTGAGCGCCAGGGGGACGAGGACGTACACGAGGTGGGTCGACCCGCCCGACACGGGGCGGCCCGCCAGCAGCTGGTGGACGGCGCCACTCCCGCTCACGTCGACGGGGAGCGGCCGGTCGAAGGCGCCCGCCGGGGAGAGGCCGGCGATGCTCAACGTCCCGTACTGGCCGACCAGCTGGATGAGCCGGCGGCTTCGCAGGTCCCGCACGGCCACCGGGAGCCTCGGCTGCGCCGCCAGGGCCGTGGCCTGGTCTGCGAGCTGGCGCTCGGCCGTGTCGCGGGCCGCGCCCCGGATGAGGTAGAGGCCCCCGGCGGTGGTGAGCACGAGCGTACCCAGCACCAGGAGCACGATGGCGGTGGTGAGCCGGGCGCGCACGGCGCTCGCTTCACCCGAGCCGGTAGCCGACGCCCCAGACCGTGGCCAGCGGGAGGGCGGGGCCCAGCTTCTTGCGGAGCTGGCGGACGTGCACGTCGACGGTCCGGGGGTCGCCGTACCAGCCGGCACCCCAGACGCCCTCGAGCAGCTGACGGCGCGACAGGGCGAGCCCCCGGTTGGCGGCGAGGTACGCGAGCAGGTCGAACTCCCGCGTGGTGAGGGCCACCGGGCCCGACGGCAGCCTCGCCTCGCGGCGGCCGACGTCGATCTCGACCTCGCCCACCTGCAGCGCCCCCGGTGGCCCGGAACCGGCGGCGCCTGCGGCCCGGCGGAGGATGGCGTGGACGCGGGCCACGAGCTCGCGGGGCGAGAAGGGCTTCGTGACGTAGTCGTCCGCCCCGAGCTCGAGCCCGAGGATCCGGTCCACCTCGTCGTCGCGGGCCGTCAGCATCACCACCGGCACGTCGCCCTCCTTGCGCAACCGGCGGCACACCTCGAATCCGTCGAGGTCCCCGGGGAGGCCGACGTCGACGACCACCAGGCGGGGTCGCTCGCGGCGGGCGAGCTCGAGGCCCGCCGCGCCGTCGGCGGCCTGCGCGACCTGGAACCCGTCGCGGCGCAGGTAGAGGGCGACCAGGTCACTGATGTGAGGGTCGTCCTCGATCACGACCACCGAGCCGGGCTGGGCGCTCACGGGCGCCAGCCTGCCACGGCGCGCCTCGGCGCGGGCGGCTCCCGCCCGTTCGCCCGCCGTCCGGGCACACCAGGCCCAGGGTGGAGCGCCGCTACGCTGGGCTCTCGTGCCCACCTACCTCGCCGACATCGTGGCGGCGCACCGCAAGGCGGCGGCAGCCGACGACCGCGACGTCGACGCGTTGGTCGAAGCGGCGGTCGCCGCGCCTCGCGGACCGGGCTTCGCAGCGGCGCTGGCAGCTCGGGCGGCGACCGGCATGGCAGTGATCGCCGAGGTGAAGCGCCGCTCGCCCTCGAGAGGCGACCTGGCGCCCGGCCTCGACCCGGCCGAGGTGGCCGCCGCCTACGCCCGCGGCGGCGCCGCCTGCCTGTCGGTGCTGACCGATGACCGTTGGTTCGGCGGATCTGCCGAGGACCTGGCGGCAGCCAAAGCAGCCTCCGGGCTCCCCGTGCTGCGCAAGGACTTCACCGTTGCCGCTGCCGACGTGTGCGACGCCCGGCTGATGGGTGCCGACGCCGTCCTGTTGATCGTGGCCGCCCTCGACGGCGACGAGCTGGCCTCCTTCCTGTCCCTCGCCGGGCACCTTGGGCTCGACGCCCTGGTCGAGGTCCACGACGAGGCGGAGCTCGACCGTGCCCTCGAGGCAGGCGCGACCCTCGTCGGGGTGAACCAACGCGACCTGCGCACCTTCGAGGTGGACCCCCAGCGCGCGCTGCGCCTGGCGGCCACCATGCCGGCCGGCGTGGTTGCGGTGGCCGAATCGGGCATCCGCGACCCGTCCGACGCGGCGCGCCTGGCCGAGGCCGGCTACCAGGCCGTGCTGGTGGGCGAGGCGCTGGTGTGCGCTGCCGACCGCGCCCAGGCGGTGCGCTCGATGGGGGGGCACCCGGTGGGGCGCCGGGTGGGGGCGGGGACGCGTCGGTGAGCGAGGTCTTCGTCAAGATCTGCGGCGTCACCTCGGAGGCCGACGCCCTGCTGGTCGTCGGGCTGGGCGCCAACGCCGTGGGGTTCATCCTCGCCCCCTCCCCCCGGCAGGTGTCGCCGACCGTGGTCGGCGACATCGTCAAGCGCCTGCCCCACGAGGTCCTGACCGTGGGCGTGTTCCGCGACGAGTCACCGGCACGGGTGGTCGACATCGCCAACCGGACCGGGCTCGGAGCCGTCCAGCTGCACGGCCACGAGCCGGCGGAGGCCTGCCGCTGGATCCGCCAGCGCGTGGCCCGCTCGATCAAGGCCTTCCCCGCCGGCCACCCCGCCATCGGGCGATTCGGCGAGTTCGGGGCGGACTACCTCCTCGTCGACGGCCCCAACCCCGGCTCCGGCGAGGTGTTCGACTGGCGCCTGGCCGAGGGGGTGGCGGACGTGTCGCGCCTCATCGTGTCGGGCGGGCTCGACCCCGACAACGTGGCCCAGGCGGTGGCGCACCTCCATCCCTACGGGGTGGACGTCGCAAGCGGCGTGGAGTCCGAGCCGGGCCGAAAGGACCCCCACAAGGTCCGCGACTTCGTGGCGGCCGCTCGCGAGGCGGCTCGGGCGCTCGGCTCCCGCACTGCCGGGGAGGGACCGGGCGACGGGGCCCCTGGCAGCGACCGCCCCTACGACTGGATGGAAGCGTGAGGACCCCGCCCGGTCCTTTCATGGGCACCCCGAGCCCCGACGGCCGGTTCGGCGAGTTCGGGGGTCGGTTCGTGCCCGAGTCGCTGGTGCCAGCCTGCCTCGAGCTCGAGGCGGCTTTCGCCGGGGCCTGGGCCGACCCCGCCTACCGCGCGGAGCTCGACGCGGTGCTGCGCGACTACGGCGGGCGCCCGACGCCGGTCACCGAGTGCCGGCGCCTGTCCGAGCACCTGGGGGTGCGGGTGCTGCTCAAGCGCGAGGACCTCGCCCACACGGGCTCGCACAAGCTCAACAACGTGGTCGGCCAGGCCCTGCTCACCAGGCGGATGGGCAAGCGCCGCCTCGTGGCCGAGACCGGGGCGGGCCAGCACGGCGTGGCCGCGGCGACCGCGGCCGCCCTCTTCGACCTGGAGTGCGTCGTCTACATGGGTGAGCTCGACACGGCGCGCCAGGCTCTCAACGTGTTCCGCATGGAGCTGCTCGGCGCCGAGGTCCGCCCGGTGCGCTCGGGGAGCCGCACGCTGAAGGACGCGGTCAACGAGGCCCTGCGCGACTGGGTCGCCAGCGTGGCGACCACCCACTACTGCCTGGGTTCGGTCATGGGGCCCCACCCGTTCCCCTACATGGTCCGCCAGCTGCAGCGGGTCGTCGGCGACGAGGCTCGCGAGCAGTGCCGCGCCATGCTCGGCGGCGCCGATCCCGACGTGGTGGTTGCCTGCGTGGGCGGCGGCTCGAACGCGGCGGGCACGTTCGCCGGCTTCGTCGACACCGGGGCGCGCCTCGTGGGGGTGGAGGCGGCCGGCGGTGCGGCGCTCGGATCGGGCATCCCGGGGATCCTCCACGGCATGCGATCGCGCCTGCTCCAGGACGAGGCGGGGCAGATCCTCGAGGCGCACTCGATCTCCGCCGGGCTCGACTACCCGGGCGTGGGCCCCGAGCACGCCTACCTGGCCGCGGTGGGCCGGGCCTCCTACGCCCAGGCGGACGACGGCGAGGTGCTGGAGGCCTTCGGGCTCCTCGCGCGAACCGAGGGGATCATCCCCGCCCTCGAGTCGGCCCACGCCCTGGCGTGGGTCGTGCGCGAGGCCGGGCACGACGTCCCCGAGGGGGCGACCGTGCTCGTGACCCTGTCGGGGCGGGGCGACAAGGACGTCGCCCAGGTCCGCGAGCTGTGGGGGAAGGACGCCACCCGGTGACCGCCACGCTCGTGCGAGGGCCGGGCGAGAGCTCGCCGGGCACCCTCGAGCGGGCCCTGCGCGCCCGGCGCGACCGAGGCGCCAAGCTGCTCGTGCCCTACGTGATGGCCGGCATGGTGCCTGGCTGGGTGGAGGTCCTCCACGCGGCGGCCGAGGCCGGGGCAGACGCGCTCGAGGTCGGGATCCCCTTCTCGGACCCGGTGATGGACGGGCCGGTCATCCAGCAGGCGGGCACGGCGGCGCTCGCAGCGGGCACCACACCCCAGGGGGTGGTCGACGCGCTTGCCGGCGCGGATCTCGGGGTGCCGCTGGTCGTGATGACCTACTACAACCTGGTCTTCCGGGCCGGCCACCGCCGCATGGCCCGCAGCCTGGCTGCGGCAGGCGTGGCCGGTGCCATCCTGGCCGACCTGCCGCTCGAGGAGCTCGGGCCCTGGGCGTCGGCTGCCGACGAGGCAGGCGTCGAGACGGTGCTGCTGGTGGCCCCCTCGACCCCGCCGGCCCGGGTGGCCGCCATCTGCGCCCGCTGCCGCGGCTTCGTCTACGCGGTGGCCCGGATGGGGGTGACCGGCGAGCGAGCCGACCTGGGTGCCGACGTGGCAGCGGTGGTGGGGCGCGTCCGCGACGCCACCGACCTTCCCGTGTGCGCCGGCGTCGGCGTGTCGACACCCGCCCAGGCGGCCGAGGCGTGCCGGGTGGCCGACGGCGTGGTGGTGGGCTCCGCCCTCGTCAGGCGGCTCCTCGAGGGAGGTGGGGCCGACGCCGCTCTCCGGTTCGTCGGGGAGCTCCGCCAGGCGCTCGACGACGTGGCAGCGCCCGGGCACTGAGCCGGGCGCCGGCGCGAGGCCCCTCAGGCGGGCGGGGCCAGCACCAGGCACCCGTTGTGCCCGCCGAACCCGAAGGAGTTCGACAGGACGGGGCCGGGCTCCCAGGGGCGCGCCTCGCCGTGGACGACGTCGAGGCGGATGTCGGGATCGGGCTCCTCGTACCCGGCAGTGGGCGGGATCAGGCGGTGGTGGATCGACAGCACCGACGCGAGGGCCTCGATGGCGCCGGCGGCCGCCAGCCCGTGCCCGGTCACTCCCTTGGTCGAGGTGACCGGCGGCCCGGGCTCGCCGAACACCTTCGCGATGGCCCGGGCCTCGGCCAGGTCGTTGAGCGGGGTGGAGGTGCCGTGGGCGTTGATGTGGGCCACGTCGCCCGGGGCGAGCTCGGCGTCGGCCAGGGCGAGCTCCATGCACAGCACGGCCCCGGACCCGTCGGGCAGTGGGGCCGTGATGTGGTGGGCGTCGGAGGTGCTCGCCGTGCCGCGCACCTCGGCGTAGACGGGTGCCCCGCGGGCGATGGCGCGGTCCCAGTCCTCGAGCACCAGGGCCGCCGCTCCCTCCGACATCACGAAGCCGTCGCGGCGGGCGTCGAAGGGCCGCGAGATGCCGCTCGTCGACAGGGCGGTCATGTTGGTGAAGGCCGCGATGGCCACCTCGTGCATCGAGGCCTCGGCACCACCGCCGATGGCGACGTCGCAGCGGCCGGAGGCGACCAGGCGGGCCGCCGCCGCCAGGGCGTGGCTGCCGGCGGCGCAGGCCGTCACCACCGTCTCGCTGGGGCCGTGCCATCCGGCCCGCATGGAGATGTTGGCGGCGCCGGCGTTGGCCATCATCATCGGCACGAGCCGCGGCGACACCCGGCGGGGGCCCCGCTCGTGGCAGACGATCACCTGCTCGGCCAGGGTCTCGAAGCCGCCGACCCCGGTGGCGAAGATGACCCCCGCCCGGTCGGGGTCGGCGTGGAGGTCGCCGGCGTCGGCGAGGGCCATGTCGGCAGCGGCCACGCTCAGCTGCGCGAAGCGGTCCACCTGGCGGACCTCCTTGGGCCCGAACCAGGCAGTGGGGTCGAAGTCGGGCACGCGCCGCTCGCCCATCGGGCGAGGGTGCACCAGGCCCTCCCAGAGGGCGGCCACGCCCACGCCGCAGCAGGTGACGGCACCCAGCCCCGTGACGGCCACCCGCCGCCCCCGGACCGGACCCTGCGGGCCCTGGCCGAGCAGCATCAGAGCTTGCTGTAGATCAGGTCGAAGGCCTGGCCCACGGTCTCGATGTCCTCGAGCTCGCTCTCCTCGACGGTGATGTCGAAGGACTCCTCGAGCGCCATCACGAGCTCGACGAGGTCGAGGCTGTCGGCGTCGAGGTCCTCGGCGAGGCGAGCGTCGCGGGTCACCTTCTCGGCGGGCACCTGCAGGACCTCCACCGCGCTCTCCCGGAACTTCTCGAACGCTTCGTCGCTGTCCACCTGGGCTGTTCCTCCGTTGTGCTGGTCTGGCGAGCCTCCGCGTCGGCGCCACTGCTCCGACCCGGCGCTCGTTGCCAGAGGGTACTGCGAACCGCGAGCCCCCGGGTGGCTCAGAGTCCCATCCCGAGCCCGCCGTCCACCGGCAGTACCACGCCGGTGAGGTAGCCCGCTCCCGGCGACGCCAGGAACCCGACGGCCTCGGCCACGTCGTCGGCAGTGGCCGCCCGCCCGAGGGGCACCATGGCCGTGAGCTCGTCCACACGCGCCTCGCCGAGGGCGGCGACCATGTCGGTCGCCACCACCCCCGGTGCGACCACGTTGACCGTGATGCCCCTGCTCGCGACCTCGCGTGCCATGGCGCGAGCCATGCCCACGAGCCCGGCCTTGGACGCCGCGTAGTTGGCCTGGCCGGGCAGCCCGATGAACGCGCCGGCCGAGGACATGAGCACGATGCGGCCCCGGTGGAGCCGCAGCATCTTCGACAGGGCGCGCTTGGCGACGAGGAACGAGCCCGTCAGGTTGGTATCGAGCACCTCGTGCCAGGACGCCTCGTCCATGCGCAGGACCAGCATGTCCTTCGTGATCCCGGCGTTGGCCACGAGCACCTCGACCGGCCCCCAACGCTCTTCTACCTCGGAGAAGCAGCGGTCGACGTCGGCGGGGTCCGTCACGTCGCAGCGGAGGGGCAGGTAGGTGTCGGGCCCGGCCTCCGGGGGAGGCGCCGGCGGGGGCGCTGCCCGGTAGGTGGCCGCCACCCGGTAGGCGTGGGCCAGGAACCACCGGACGCAGGCGGCCCCGATGCCCCGCGAGCCGCCGGTCACGAGCACCACCGGGCCGTCGTCGGACGGCGTCAACCCTCGGGCTCCTGCAGGCGCAGCCAGATGACCGGCTGGCCGAGCTGCACCCGCTCGCCGGGCGCGGCGAGCCAGCGGACGACCCGGCCGGCGAAGGGCGTGCGCACCTCTGCCGCCCCGACGGTGCCGACCAGGTCGCCGACGGCGATCCAGGACGGCTCGTCGCCGTCGTCTTCCCCGGCGGTGCCGGGGAAGAGCCCCGCGCCGGGCGCCCGTACGGTGGGATCGGGGCTGAACACCCCGGTCGCCGGGCTGACCACCACCCGCTCCGACATGTAGAGGTGCTCCCCGGGGTGCCCCGGCACCCTGGCCAGCACCTCGGGCGACGCCACGGCGTCGAGCAGCGTGTCGAGGTCACCGGGCGTGGCGACCGACACCGCGGCGAGGCCGGGCAGGGCGCGCCGGGCGAGCCCGGTCAGGACGCCGCCGGGTCCCACCTCCACGAGGATCGAGGCGCCGAGGTCGGCGAGGGTCTGGAGGCTCTGGCGCCAGCGGACAGGGCTGCACAGCTGCGCCGACAGGAGCCCCGGCCAGTCGCCGGCCTGCCCGTGGGCTCGCGCGTCGACGTTGGCGACCACCGGCACCTCGGGGTCGTTGAACGCGGCGTCGCCGAGCGACTTGCGCAGCGAGGGACGTGCCGCCTGCATGAGGGGCGTGTGGAACGCCCCCGACACCGGCAGGGGCAGGGCCTTGCGCGCCCCGAGCTCGCGGGCGACGGCGGAGCACGCGGCCACGGCCTCGGCGGTGCCGGCCACGACGACCTGGCCGGGCGCGTTGTAGTTGGCCACCCAGACCTCGCCCTCTGCCCGCCGGCACGCCACGTCGGCGTCGTCGTCGGCGATGCCGATGAGCGCCGCCATGGTGCCGGGCGCGTCCTCCGCCGCGCGACCCATGGCCTCGCCGCGCGTGGTGACCAGGCGGACGCCGTCCTCCACCGACAGGGCCCCTGCGGCCACGAGGGCCGTGTACTCCCCGAGGCTGTGGCCGGCGCAGGCCGCGGGCGACAGCCCGAGGCGCTCGACGGCGTCGAGCACCACCAGGCTCTGGACGAACGTGGCCAGCTGGGCGTTGGCGGTGGCGGTCAGCTCCTCCATCGTCGCCTCGAGGAGCAGCCGCGCGAGGTCGCGGCCGCTGGCCGCCGACGCCTCGGCCACGAGCTCCCACGACGGATGGTCGATCCAGGGACGCCCCATGCCGGGTCGCTGCGACCCCTGGCCGGGGAACGTGAACACCAACACGTCGGGCTGTCTCCGCAGTGGCTCGGGGCGTGCCCGCCGGGTGACGGGCCTGTGGCGAGACGCAGTCTGTCACGTCGGGCGCACCCGGTGTCGCACCGTGGTCCGATGCGGGGCCCGCCAGGACCGGGCCAGGCGCCGCCCCGGCGCAAACGGCCGCCAGAGGGCGCGACCCACGGCCGCGCCGCGGACGAGGAGCGGTACCCTGGGCTGGTGCGGGCCGCCGTGGTGCAGGTGCGCTCGGGCGGCGACAAGGCTGCCAACCTGGCCCGCCTGGCCGGAGCGGTCGCCGCGGCGGCGGACCAGGGCGCCGAGCTGGTCGTGGCGCCAGAGGTGGCCATGCACGGATACGGGCGCCCGGGGACCGACCTCGCCGCGGTGGCCGAGCCGCTCGACGGACCCTTCGTGGCGGGGCTCGCCCACCTGGCCCACGCCCACCGGCTGACGGTGGTGGCGGGCATGTTCGAGGCGCGCGGGCATGACGAGCGCGTCCACAACACCGTGGTGGCGGTCGGCCCGGGCGGCCTGGTGGCCCGCTACCGCAAGCTCCATCTCTACGACGCCCTCGGCTGGTGCGAGTCCGACCGCGTGGCGCCCGGCGACCCCGCCGACGGCGTGCCCGTGTTCGGGGCCGGGGACCTCGTCGTCGGCCTCGTCACCTGCTACGACCTCCGGTTCCCCGAGGTCGCCCGCCTCGCCGCCGCTGCCGGCGCCACGGCCCTGGCGGTCCCGGCCGCCTGGGTGGCGGGACCGGGCAAGGCGGCGCAGTGGGAGGTGCTCCTGCGGGCCCGGGCGATCGAGAACACCCTGTACGTGCTGGCGGCGGGCCAGCCTGCGCCTTCGTACACCGGGCGCAGCATGGTCGTCGGCCCGGCCGGGGCCGTGGTGGCCCGCCTGGGCGCCGGCACCGAGGGCCCGGCGGCGGGCGTGCTCGTCGCCGACCTGGCGGCAGCCGAGGTGGCAGAGGTGCGCGCGGGCATGCCCGTCTTGGCCCAGCGACGCTTCGCCGTGGTCCCCGCGAGCATGCCGCCCCAGGGGTGGCGTGGGTAGGCTGCGGCGACGAGGCCGAGCGAAGGGGGGACGGTGGACACCGATCGGTTGCGGGCCAAGCGCGTGGTGGTCGTCGGTGCGTCGAGCGGCGTGGGCCGCGGGATCGCGGAGAACCTGGTCGCCCGCGGGGCCCGGGTGGTCTTCGCCGCGCGCCGCAAGGACGTGGTCGAGCGCCTGGCGGCAGCTGCGGGCGGGGGGGCGATCGGCCTTTCGTGCGACGTCTGCGACGAGGGGTCGTGCGAGGCGCTCGTCGCCGGTGCGGTCGAGCGCCTGGGCGGCCTTGACGGGCTGGTCTACAGCCCGGCGATCATCCAGTTCGGCAAGCTCGCCGACATCGACGCCGCGACCTGGGAGGCGGCATTGCGGACCAACGTGGTGGGGGCTGCGCTCGTCACCAAGTTCGCCGTTCCCCACCTCCGGGCGGCGGCCGGCCGGGCCATCTACCTGTCGAGCGTGTCGGCCTCCTCCACCCCGCCGTGGACGGGGCTCGGCGTCTACATCGTGTCGAAGGCTGCGCTCGACAAGCTGGTTGCGGCCTGGCGGGCGGACGAGCCGGGCATCGGGTTCACCCGGCTGGCACTGGGCCCGGTCGAGGGCGTCCGCGCCGAGGACGACCCTGTGAACGCGGGGATGACCGTGGACGCCGGCACGGCCCTCGCCTGGACCGCCCGGCACATCGAGCAGGGCTACATGACCGGGGCAACGGTCACGACCGAGGACACGGCGGAGATGGTCGCCACCATCCTGGCCAGCCGTGCCGACGTCGACTCGGTCACCTTGGAGGCGCGCTAGCGCCGCCCGGCCAGCGGACGTCGCTGGCATGATGGTGCGCAGGGGCAGCCGAACGAGGGCGCCCGAGCAGGGGAGGGGACAGCGATGACGGCGACCGACGCGACGAAGACGGCGTCCGAGGTGGCGGCGCCGCTGCGGTACATCGACTCCGACGGCCACATCCTCGAGCCGCCGACGGCGCTCGTGGAGTTCGCGCCGGCTCGCTACAGGGACCGGATCTTCCACGTCGAGACCGACGCCGACGGTACCGAGTGGATCGTCTTCGACGGCGAGCGCAGGGTGGCGACGGGCCTGGCCGGCACGGCCGGGTTCAGCGACGAGGAGGTGGAGCGGGTCCGCAAGCACGAGATCCCCTACACCAAGACCCGCCCGTCGGGATGGACCGCCTCGCTGCGGCTGGCCGACCTCGACAAGGACGGCATCGAGCTGTCCGTGCTGTACCCGACGTTCCTGCTCGGCCTCCAGTCCCATCGAGACGTCGCCTTCGGCGCCGCCCAGGCCCGGGCCTACAACGACTGGTGCGCCGAGCACCTCAAGGAGGGGCAGGGCCGGCTGTTCGGTGCGGGGGCGCTGCCGCCCATGCACCACGAGGACGACGTGGCCGTGGTGGCCGAGGAGCTCCGTCGGGTGGCCACCTTGCCCGGGATGGTGTCGGTCTTCATGCGGCCGAACCCGGCCGTCGACTGGCGGCCCTTCGACGACCCCGTCTACGACCCGATCTGGGCGGCCGCCGAGGAGACCGGCCTGCCCGTCGCCTTCCACCCCTTCCTCGCCCCCGACCTGCCCGGGGCCTGCCTCGGGATGAAGCTCGCCCGGCCCCGCGAGGCCGACGGGCGCCGCTACGTGTCGCTCGAGGAGATGGAGCGCCAGGCTGCCGAGGCCGGCTCGAGGACCTTCCTCCCCAACATCTACTTCACCCAGGCCATCGCCAACCCCACCGACGTGATGGCCTCGATCTGCTACATCACCTCGGGCGGGGTGTGCGAGCGGTTCCCCGGGGCCAAGTTCATCTTCTTGGAGGCCAACGGCGGCTGGCTCGTGCCGTGGCTCGAGCGCCTCGACCACCACGCGAAGAAGTTCTCCTGGGACGTGCCCTGGCTCAAGATGCTGCCCTCGGAGTACTTCCGCCGCCAGTGCTGGATCAGCTTCGACCCCGACGAGTCGATGCTCGAGGTGACCGCCCGCTCGCCTCTGTGCGGGGCCGACCGGATCATCTGGGCCTCGGACTACCCCCACCCCGACGCCAAGTTCCCCGGGGTGACCGAGGAGCTGGACGAGGCCCTGGCCAACCTGACCGACGCCGAGAAGCGGGCCATCACGAGCGAGAGCGCGATGGCCCTCTACGGCATCGGCGCCTGAGGGCCGCC
>DATGLW010000094.1:0-3885 GCA_035293965.1 Acidimicrobiales bacterium | reverse complement strand
TGTCGATGATGTCCTCCACGACCAGCACGTGCCGGCCGGCCAGCTCGGCGTCGAGGTCCTTGACGATCCGGACCACCCCGGAGGTCCGCGTCGAGCTGCCGTAGGAGGACACGGCCATGAAGTCGATGTCGACCGGCAGGTCGATGGCCCGGCAGAGGTCGCTCATGAACACCATCGCGCCCTTCAGCACGCCGACGAGCAGCGGCGCCTCGCCGGCGTAGTCGGCGGTGATCAGCGACCCGAGCTCCGCCACCCGCCGGGCGAGCGCGGCCGAGCTCACCACCTGCGCACCGACACCCGGCAGCGCCCAGGGAGGAGCGGCCGGGGCCGCCCGCTGCGTCGTCGTCACCTGCGAGACCTTACCGGAGCGCCCCTCGCCCCCAGGATGGGCCCCGGGTCGCCGCACCTCGAGGCGGCCCCGACGGCGGTCGACGCGCCGCCCGCCCGCCAGCTCGGTCCCGCGGGAAGCGAGCCTGGCCACGGCCAGGACCCGCTCGACCTCCGCCCACGACGGTGGGTAGCAAGACGCCTCCAGGTCGCCGGCGCTGCGCAGCCAGCGCCGGACCGCCCGCCTGGCCAGTGGCAACGGGGCCGACGCCAGCCGGCGGGCGTCGGCCGGGTCTGGCACCCGGTCCGCCGCGAGCAGCTCGAGGAGCTGGGCCTCGTCGCGCACGATCGTGGCGCTGCGGGCCAGGATGGGCACCGGGTCGCGGCCCGCCAGCTCGGCGCACAGAGGCAGGAGCTCGTGGCGCACCCGGTTCCGAAGGTGGCGGGGATCGGCGTTGGTGGGGTCCTCCACCCAGGACAGTCCGAGGTGCGTGCACACCGAGCGCGCGTCGGCCCGCCGGATGTCGAGCAGGGGGTGCCGAGGGCCCGGCGCCATGGCGGACAGCCCGTCGAGCCCGGCTCCTCGGAGCAGGTTGCACAGCACGGTCTCGGCCTGGTCGTCCATCGTGTGCCCCGTCGCCACGTCGGCCGGCAGCACGGCGAAGCGAGCCGACCGGGCTCGAGCCTCGAGGTTGGGGCCGGCCGCCACGGTCACTCGCTCGGCACGGAACGCGGCACCGAGCTGCCGGGCGGCACGAGCCACCACGTCAGCCTCGCCGTCGGACCCCGGCCGGATCCCGTGGTCGACATGGACTGCCGTCACCTCGCAACCGGCCGCAACGGCCAGCGCGAGCAAGGCGAGAGAGTCGGCGCCGCCCGACACGGCGCACGTGAGCGGGCTGCCGGGGGGTGGGAAGTGGCACCGCTCCACCAGCCCGGCGACCGTGCGGTCGGCACCGGGGTCCGGCCGGCAGGACATCAGGCGCTGGCGGCGGCGGCACCCCCGACGCGGGCGACCCACGCCGCGGGATCCCTGATCTCGGTCAGGGACGGCAGCATGGCGGGCCCCTGCCAGACCCGCTGGAGCAGCCCGGTGCCGCCCGCCGCCTCGACGAAGGTCACGAAGTGCTCGCCCTCGGCGTACTGGCGCATCTTCGCCTCGATCCCGAGTAGGCGCTGCAAGAAGCGGGCCGGTCCCCAGACCTGCTGCCGCCGCTCGCGCAGCACCTGGGCGAACCGCCGGGCGCCGGGAACCTGCGACGCCCCGGCACGGTCCATGGTGACGTCGCCGTGCCCTTCGAGCAGGCTCATCAACGCCTGGATGGCCTCGATGGCCTCCAGCTGCTCGGGGGTCGCCACCAGACCGACGATCCCGTGCTCGGGAACAGGGCTCCGGCGCGACCGGAGCTCGCCCAGCGCCCTGCGGAGGGCTTCGGCGAGCCGCCGAGGATCGGCCGCAACCGGCTCAAGCCCGCGATCGACGAGGGTGAGGAAGTGGTCGCGCAGCCACGGCACGGCCGTGAACTGGCACCGATGGGTCACCTCGTGCATCGCCAGCCACAACCGGAATTGGCGGGGGGGAAAGCCGTAGCGGGTCTCGAGAGAGACCACGTTGGGGCCCACGTAGTAGACGAGGTCCTGGTCATCGGCGTGATCGTCGGTGAGGAGCAGGTCATACTGCCCCAGCACGCGCGTCGAGACCCAGGCCAGGAGGAGCCCGAGCTGCAGGCCGCTGGCCGAGCGGCCGACCCCGGCCATCGGGCGCGGGAGCGAGAAGGGCAGCGAGGACCCCTGCTCGGCCTTGCGGCGCTCGATCTTCGCCAACGTGGGCGTGAGCAGCCGTTGGACCGACGCGACGTTGGCTCGCACCCAGCCGGCGCGGTCGGTGACCCGGGCACGTGCCGCGCCTGCCGACGACCGAAGGCCGGTCGCCTCGGCTACCAGGTCCTCGGCGAGGGACGTCAGCTCGGCGAAGTCCTTCTCGAGCTCGTGCGCCCGGTAGCCGGGCGGGCCCGGGCTCCGGCCTGCGACCTGTACCGCGACCCGCTCGGCGAGCTGCCAGTCGACGAGGCTCGACGCGGCACCGTCGACCCGGTCACCGAGCTGGTCGGCGTGCTCGCTCACGGGTCAGGTCGCCTCGCCGGCGCGTCGTCGCTCGGCCTCGAGGGCCTCGGCGATCCGGCGGATGAGCGAGTCGGGAACCCGGTCGCGGCACCGGTTGGCGATCACCTGGCGCAGCTCGACCTCGAAGCCTGCCGCCGCCGAGCACGGCTCGCAGAGGTCGAGGTGGAAGGCGATCTGCCGGCGGCGCTCTTCGGTCAGCTCGCCGTCGAGGTAGTGGTACAGCTGATGGACGGCCTCGTCGCAATCGATGCCCGGACCACGGGAGCCCTCCTCGCCGGCGGCACACCCGCCAGCCGACACCATGCCGTCGGACACGCCCGCGATCTCCCTCAGTCGCCGGCCGGGACGCTCGCCACGAGCCCCCGGTCCTGTGCCAGTCGGTGCAACGCCTTCTGGAGGGCCCTTCTTCCCCGGTGGATCCGGCTCATGACCGTGCCGATCGGCACGTCGGTGATCTCCGCGATCTCGCGGTAGGAGAAGCCTTCCACGTCGGCGAGCAGCACGGCGATCCTGAACGCGTCGGGCAGCGACTCCAGGGCAGCCTTCACGTCCTCGTCGGTGAACCGCTCGAGCGCCTCGTCCTCGGCGCTCCGGCTCAGCGCGCCGCCGTTGTCCTCGGCCAGCCGCCGGTAGAGGTAGAGGTCCTCGACGTCCTCGACGTCGGTCACCTCGGGCCGGCGCCTGGCCGCCCGGTAGATGTTGATGTAGGTGTTCGTGAGGATCCGGTACAGCCAAGCTTTGAGGTTGGTGCCCTCGGTGAAGGTCCCGAACGAGCGGTAGGCCTTGAGGTAGGTCTCCTGTACGAGGTCTTCGGCATCGGCGACGTTGCGCGTCATACGCAGCGCCGCCGAGTAGAGCGCCGGCATGTACTCCATGGCGAGCTCCGCGAACTGCGCCTGGTCGGCCATTCCTGCACCCTACCCACCGGCCGCCCGGGCGCGTGGTCAGCCCGCCGCACGGGCCGCCCGCCGGACGGCTTGGGGAGGACGCCGGCGCGCGGGCCCTGTCCAGGCACCGCCGGCACTGGCCGCACCAGGGGTGATCCCCGGCGCACGGTCGGGTCGGCTAGTCAACGTTGCCGTGCCGCGCACCGTGCTGAAGGGATCGACGCTTCTCGCCGGCGCCCGAGCGGCCGCCGGCCACCGCCGGGCGCAGCGGGCGCGTGCGGCGGCCCTGGCGCTTGCCGCCGCGTCGGCCCTGGGGCTCGCCGGCTGCGCCGGGCCGGCTCCGCCGACCGGGTTGACGGTGCACCAGTTCAGCCCCGCTCGTGCGGCGCGCGCCGGGGGCGAGCGGTCGCCCGCCGTGCCCCCCGGCAGCCTGCTGTCGGGCTACCTGCGCGCCCCGGGCGGCCCCTACCTTCGCGACCGCTACGGACGGGTCGTGTTCCTCCACGGCGTCAACGCCGTCTACAAGCTGCCGCCCTACGAGCTCGTG
>DATGLW010000093.1:0-41140 GCA_035293965.1 Acidimicrobiales bacterium | reverse complement strand
GCTTCGTCCATGTTGAAGATCATCCGGTCGCGCAGGATGCCCGCGTTGAGGACCAGCACGTCGAGCCCGCCGAAGGTGTCGACGGCCTGCTCTACCATCTCCTTTGCGGCCCCGAAATCGGACACGTCGGCATAGTTGGCGACGGCGCGCCCCCCGCGGCTCGTGATGGCCTCGACCACCGCGTCGGCCGCCCGGGTATCGGACCCCTCGCCCGACGGTGCGCCACCGAGATCGTTCACGAGCACATTGGCGCCCGCTGCGGCCATGTCGAGCGCGTACCCGCGGCCCACGCCGTGCCCGGCGCCAGTGATGATGACCGATTTTCCCTCGAGGATGCCCATAGTGGAGCCAGCGTAGGCCCCGGCCTCGTCGCTGTGCCAACGACCTGCCACAATGGCGCCGTGACCGACATCTCGCTCCCCTACTTCACGGCCGGGCCCGTCGGTGGCAGCCGTGGCGGCGTCGTCGTCGTCCACGAGGGCGGCGGCATCTCGGCGCAGCTGCTCCGATTCTGCGAGCGCTTGGCCCGCGAGGGCTACCGGGTGGCGGCGCCCGACCTCTTCTTCCGGGCCGGCGGACCCGAGGCGGCGGACTTCGGCACCCTCATCGGCTCCCTCGAGCGGCAGCGCACTCAGGACGACCTCGATTCGATGGCGGCCCTGCTCCGCAGGGAGGGCGCCCAGAAGGTAGGTGTGACTGGCTTCTGCTTCGGTGGCCGCTGGACGTGGCGGTGCTCCGTGTCAGGCAACGGCTTCGACGCGGCCGTCGGCTTCTACGGCGGTGGCATCGCGCAGGACCTCGGCGAGCCCAACATCCCCACCCTCCTCTTCTTTGGCGGCAGCGACGAGTACATCCCCGCCGCGGACATCGAAGCCGTCCAGGCTCACCACAAGGAGACGATCGTCTACCCCGACGCCGGGCACGGGTTCATGCGCGACGGCTCGCCCAGCTTCCACGAGCAGGCAGCAGCCGACGCCTGGCCCCGGCTGCTGTCCTTCTTCGCCGAGCACCTCGGTTGACCCGCCGAGCGGCCGCCTCGTCACGCACCGGATCTCCTTCACGGAGTTGCCGGCACTGCCTCCGCCCGCCGCAGGCCGTCGCGGTCCGCAGCAGGTCCCCGAAGAGGTCACGCCACGCCCATGGAACGGAACGAGGCGCCCGGGGCAACAGGGCACATCGTTCCGGCTAGATTCCTCACGTTCCACTACAGGGAGGTCGGATGGACGACGCGGCACGAGACGCCACAGGTGCGGACGCAACCGTCTACAACCAGGTCGGCATGCAGGCCCTCCTCGACCTGTCGGCACCCCAGGAGAACTACCGCAACCTCATCGAGAGCGGCGGCTACCTCTGCCCGGTCGAGGGAGTGGGGCTCAGCTTCGCCCGCGCCGACACCGAGTTCATCCTCCGCAACCACCAGCTGTTCTCCTCGCGAGTCGAGATGAACCTGGGCAACGTCCGGCCCCTCATCCCGCTGAACGTCGACCCCCCGAACCACTCCAAGTACCGCAAGCTCCTCGACCCCCTGTTCGCGCCCAAGCGCATGGACGAGCAGGAGGAGGACATCACACGGCGCACCAACGCCTTCATCGACGCCTTCATCGAGCACGGTGAGTGCAACTTCACCGAGGAGTTCGCCGAGCTGCTCCCCTCGTCGGTGTTCCTCGGGCTCCTTGGGCTGCCCGAGGACCAGCTCCGCATGTTCCTGCGCCTCCGCGACGGGATCCTGCACCCCGAGAAGATGGACCCGGCGGCCAGCACCGACTTCGCCGCCCGCGCGGCGGTGATGCAGGCCACCGGCCAGGAGATCTACCGGTACTTCGGCGACCTCGTCGAACGGCGCCGAGCCGAGCCCGCCGACGACATCATCACCCGCTTCCTCCACGCCGACGTGGGGGGCGACAAGCTCTCGACCGAGGACATCCTCGACATCGCCTACCTTTTCCTCATTGCCGGCCTCGACACGGTCAGCGACTCGCTGACGTGCTTCTTCGCCTTCTTGGCCACCCATCCGGACCACCGGCGCCAGATCGTGGAGGACCCGGCGCTGATCCCGGCCGCTGTCGAGGAGCTCCTCCGTTGGGAGAGCCCCGTCCCCGGCGGGGTCCCGCGGGTGGCGACCGAGGACGTCGTGCTGCCCACCGGGGCGACGGTGCCGAAGGGAACGGCGGTGATGGTGAGCTATGGCGCCGCCAACGTCGACCCGGCAGGTGTCACCGAGCCGTTCGAGGTCCGCTTCGACCGCGAGGTCAACCCCCACATCGCCTTCGGCGGCGGCGTCCACCGCTGCCTCGGCTCGCACCTCGCCCGGCGCGAGCTCAGGATCGCCCTTCGCGAGTGGCACCGGCGCATCCCCGACTACCGCCTGAAGGAGGGGCACGAGGTGCTCGAGTACCCACCTGGGCTTCGCCACGTGAAGGACCTCATGCTGGCCTGGGACTGATTCACGGGCGCAACGGCTCTTCCGGGCGCAACGGCTCTTCCGGGCGCCAAGAACCGGCCCGGCCGCAAGGACCCCGAGAGGAGTCAGGCGCTGGGAGCAGCGCTCGATGCGACGTTCTGCTCGAGCGTCCACTCCACGGCGGCGCACACCGAGTCGTGACCCACAGGGTCGTAGGCATGGCCCATGTCGCGGACCAAGGCGACGTGGCGGCGAAAGCCCGCCCTCATCGGCAGGTCGAGGTAGTTGCTGGCCGGCACGAGCAGGTCGCGGCAGCCGTGCACGACGGCGAGGGGGCACGTCACCCGGTCGGCCAGGGAGCGGGGCGGCTCAGCCGAGGTCCACGTGGGGCCGATGCGCACCCCCATCCGCCGAGCCGCCAGCCACCGACCGGGCCGGGTGCGCACCACGCCGGCCGCGAGGAGGGTCCGGGGCCGCAGCGACATCCGCCATTCGGCCGGGCTCGACACGACGACCGCCCCTGCCAGCTCGTAGTCGCAGACCGCGTAGCGCAGGACGGCGATGCCGCCCATCGACGCGCCGACGAGGACCACCGGCCGTTGGCGCTGGCGCGCCCACTCGACCGCGGCCGCGACGTCGAGGCGCTCGAGGTCGCCGAGCGTGCACACTCCTTCCGACGCCCCGTGGCCGCGGGAGTCGTAGGCGACCACCTCGAAGCCTCGGGACCGCAGCCGCCGGGCCAGAGCCCGGATGTGGGGATGATCCCTCGTGGCCGCCAGCCCGTGGACGAGCACGACGACCGCCCTGCTCGGTCCCTCGGCCGGCCACCACGCCGCAGCCAGCCCGACGCCGTCGCTCGTCGTGAGGGTTCGCGTGACCGAGCCGTCGAGGGGTGCGACCACCGCGCCGGTCCCTTCACCGCCGGTCCCTTCACCGGTGGCCGGGGCCCCGGGCGCCGCTCCAGCCAGGCTACCGGGCGTGCCGGGCGTGCCGCCGGCAAGAGCGCCTACGACGGCGTGGACGTCGGCGGGTGAGGGTGTGCCGCCCGCTGGTGCGGGGCGGCGTCGGAAGGGGCCGAAGGGCAGCACTGGTCTCCAGGCAGGAGCGGCGGCAGCTCGCCGCGGCACCGACGATAGGCGGGATCGCCAGCAGGCCGCAACGGGGTCGGCCACACCGGGCGGCGGACGGTGCCCGCTCACGAAGGGGCCGCGCACCTCCCTCATGGCGCGCCACACCCCCCCTTTGGGTGCCCGCATCACGAGGGGCCGCGAGTGGTATGAGCTATGGGGACCGAGGTGGGCAGCCGCCTCCTGGGCCCCCGGGGCACGGCCGCCGCCGAGGCGGCCTCCGGACCACGGTGAGCGAGGTGGATGGTGACGAGGCCCGACGACACGAACCGTGCCGGAGAGACGCTCTGGTGGCGCCCTGGCCGCGCGAGCTGGTGCTCTCTCCCCACCCCCGTCGCCCTCGGGTACCCGTCGCGGCGCCGCAGCGACCTCGACCTCAGGGCGTCGGATGCCGAGCGTGAGGCGGTGGTCGAGGAGCTCGGCGACCACATGAAGGCAGGCCGGCTCGACTTGGCCGAGCTCGACGAGCGGGTGGACCGCGCACTGCGTGCCCGCACCAGGCGCGAGCTCGCGGCGCTCCTCGAAGACCTGCCGGCGCCGGCCCCCACCGCCTCCCCCGTTTCGTGGGCCGGCGCGGTCGTCGTGAGCATCATGGCCGCCGCCCTCGCTCTTGCCGGCTCGGTCGTGCTGGTGCTGCTGGTTGCCCTTTCGGTCATGGGCGTCGCCGGCCCGGGCGCCGGTGGCCAGGTCCTGTGGTTCCCGGTCTGGCTCCTTGCGCTGGCAGCTCTGCTCGTGCGCCGGGCGCACCGAGCCCGGGCGCACCTGGTGCCGGGCGAGCGACGGCGCACCAGACCCGGCCTGCCGTGGCGCGACCCGCGCTCCTGACGACCGCCTCGGCGGAGGTGGCCTGCCCGGAGGGCGTCGCGCACCGGGCAGCGCGGGCGGCACGGGACCAGGCCGCTCTCGCCGGCCGGTTCAGCCGGCGACCAGGTCCTCGGTGATGTCAGCCACGGTGCGCGCGCCGACAAGGGCCATTGTGCGGCGCACGTCGGAGCCCAGCAGGTCGAGCACGTGCGCGACGCCGCGCTCGCCCCCGACCGCCAACCCGTACAGGTAGGCACGACCGATCATGCACGCCCGCGCCCCCAGTGCGAGGGCCTTGACCACGTCGCTCCCCCGGCGGACGCCGCCGTCGCAGAGGATCTCGACGCGATCACCGAGTGCGTCGGAGACGGGCGCGACGAGGTCGAGCGGTGCCGGGGCGGAGTCGAGCTGGCGGCCGCCGTGGTTGGAGAGGGCGATCGCCTGGACACCGGCATCGGCGGCCAGCCTGGCGTCCTCGAGGGTCTGGACACCCTTGACCACGAGCGGACCAGGCCAGATCGACCGGAGCCACTCGAGGTCCTCCCAGGTCACGCCCGGGTCGAACTGCGCGCTGATGTAGTCGGCCAGCACGACTGCCGTCGTGCCGTCACCAACCTCGCGGCCGCGGACGTTGGCGAACGTGATGGGCTCCGACCGGGCGAACGCCCACGTCCAGGCCGGGCGCACTGCCCCCTCGAGCAGGGTGCGCACCCCGAGCTTCGGCGGCAGTGTGAAGCCGCGCCGGACGTCGCGCTCGCGGCGGCCGAGCACGGGGTTGTCCACAGTCAAGACGAGAGCCCCGTAGCCGGCAGCTCGGGCGCGCTCGACCAGGTCCGCCACGAGGGCGCGGTCGCGCCAGACGTACACCTGGAACCACCGCTCGCCACTGCCGGCCTCGGCCACTTCCTCGAGCGAGCGGGTCGACAGGGTCGACAGGGTGTAGGGCAGCCCGGCCCGGGCGGCAGCGCGGGCTACCGCGAGCTCACCTTCGGGGTGCACCATCCTGGTGAAGCCGGTCGGAGCCAGCACGAGCGGCAACGGATGGCTGCGCCCGAGCAGCGTGGTCGACGGATCGACCGCACCGACGTCGCGTAGGACCCGGGGCCGGAACGTCCGCCGGGCGAAGGCCTCGGTGTTGGCGGCCAGCGTGCGTTCGTCCTCTGCCGCACCGTCGACGTAGTCGAACACACCGCCCGGGAGCCTGCGCGCGGCGGCGGCGCGCAGATCGTGGACCGACGCCGCCCTCCGGAGGCGCCGCGCCACGGGGTCGAGCTCGAGCCGCTCGAAGGCAACGACCGACCGGAGGGTCTCGAGCATCCCCCGGAGGCCCCGAGCCCCGGGGCGCCGCTTCGCCTGACTGGACACGCTCCCTCCTCGCGGCCCCTCTCGGCCCCCCGTGGGCATGCTGCCCAGGCATGCAGCCCCGCCGCCACGCGCGCTGCCCCATCACAGCCACGCCTCGTGCACCGGCCACGCGCGCTGTCCGGCCCGCTGCCCCTCACTGCCAGGCCGGCCGCTCCGTGGATCCTACCGGCCGCCGCCACCCGAGCCGTCTGGCGTGCCGCGCGCGTCCCGGCGTGGGCGCGGGCCGTCTACCATCCGCGACGCCAGGGCCGGGCACGGCTCACGGTGACGACGGAGCGGACGGGAAGGGAGCAGGCATTGCCCACGACAAGCACGCGGCGCTTGGCCGGAGCGGTCCTCGTCTTCCTCGGCGTGATGGGCATCGCCATCGCCTTGAGCGCCGTGCTCACCAGCCTGCCCGCACCCGCCGCCGGCGGAACCTGCGGGCCCGGTACCTCCTCGGAGTCGGCGGCAGCCGCCTTCTTCGACCCGGTGTCGATCGGCGCCGGCCCTCCACCGCCGGCCAGCGCTGGTACGGCCGCCCACCTCGACTGGCTCGCGTTCATCGGCGAGTGCCAGTCGGCGGCCAACAGCCGCATGCTCGTGGGCCTCTTCACCCTGGCCCTCGCCCTGGGTGCCGGCGTGGGCGGCCTGGTCCTGCTCCGGCGCTCGGGGCGCGCGGCGCCCCCAGCCGTCCAGGCCGTGCCGGCGGCGGCACCGCCCGGCTGGTACCCCGACCCGGCTGGTACCCCGTCGGGCTTCCGCTGGTGGGACGGGCGCGCGTGGGGACCGGAACGACCGGCGTCGACCTCCCCGACCGGCTGACGAGAGCCCCGCGCGAGCGGCTCTCGTTGGGCACAGGCGGGGCCCTCGCCCGAACGACCTCGCGGGCGCCGGACCCCCAACGCCCGTGGTAGACCTGGGTCATGGACACGAGGAAGATCGGATCGCTCGAGGTGACGGTGGTGGGCCTCGGCACGAACAATTTCGGCTACGGGATGGCCGAAGAGGACGTTGCGCCAGTCGTGGACGCGGCGCTCGACGCCGGGGTCAACTTCTTCGACACCGCGGACTCCTATGGCGCGAGCGAGGAGCGGCTCGGGCGCGCCCTCGGCAAGCGGCGCGACCGGGTCGTCATCGCCACCAAGTTCGGGAGCCCGGTCGGCAAGGAGACCCAGGGCGGGGCGCGCCCCGAGTACGTCCGGCAGGCGGCGGAGCGCAGCCTGCGGATGCTGGGGACGGACTGGATCGATCTCTACCAGCTTCACCGGCCCGATCCGGACACCCCGATCGGCGACACGCTGGCCGCGCTCGGCGAGCTCGTGGCAGAGGGCAAGGTCCGTGAGATCGGCTGCTCGAACTTCTCGGCCAGCCAGCTGCGCGAAGCCGAGGGTGCGGTGGCTGGCGGCGCGCCCAGGTTCGTGAGCCTGCAGAACGCGTACAGCCTCCTCGACCGCCGCGACGAGCAGGAAGTCCTCCCCGAGTGCCGCCGCCTCGGCCTCGCCTACCTGCCCTATTTCCCGCTTGCGAGCGGCATGCTGACTGGCAAGTACCGCCGGGGCGAGGCACCGCCCGAGGGGACGCGCCTGGCACGCTGGGGCGATCGAGCCTCGGGCATGCTCTCGGAGCGCAACTTCGACGTCGTAGGGTCCCTCACCGAATGGGCCGAGGCGCGGGGGCACACCGTGCTGGAGCTGGCGACCGCGTGGCTGATCGCCCAGCCGGTGGTCGCCTCGGTCATCGCCGGGGCGACCAAGCCCGACCAGGTGCGCGCGAACGCCGCGTCGGCCGCATGGCGGCTCACGCCGGACGAGGCAGCCGACGTCGCTCGCCTCACCGAGTAGCCACGGGCCCGCCTCAGCGCAGGCGGCGCGAACGGTGGGGCACGGCCACGGCGAGCGGCCGGCGGTGCAGCCGGCAGTAGAGGTTGCCGCCCGGCAGCAGCCGCCGGGTCCCAGGCGACCGGTGCCGGCGCCGGGGGCGATGCGCCTGCGACGCACGGCGCGAGAGGGCCACTCCTGTGACGAGCCCCGACACGAGCACCACGCACACGGCCACGCCCCAGACGATCCCGAGCTCGACCAGGGCGTGTGCCAGCACCGGCTTCCAATCTAGTGGGAGCGCCACGCCCGATCGGGGACCGCGGTCGGCGCGACCACCTGCGAGATCGCTGAGCCAATCCTGAGGCCCGACCGACGACCGATCGACGAGATCGACGACTGATCGACACAGCACGACCGGGTGCGGCTACGGTGACCGCCGTGGAAAGAAGCGCCGCGTGACGGGTCGTCGCGGCCGGCCGCTGGCGCGGTTGCGACATGGTGCCGCACCGTATGGCGGGCCGGGTCCGGGTGAGCTGCAAGCCCTGGCGGCCGAGCTCGTCGACGCGTCGAGCGACGCGCCCATGGTGCTGCACGCATGGCGGGCCGACGACCGTCACGCCGCGTTGGCGCTCGCGCTGGAGCGCCAGGTGCTGGGCGAGGCATCGGCGGACGCGCTCGAGTGGCAGCGGCGAGCGCTCGCGCCGTACGACCATGCGACGGTTCTGGCCTGCGTCGTCGACCAGCGGCGCCTCCAGCCCGCCGGCATGCTGCGCCTCATCCTGCCCTCTGCGAGGGGGCTGCGGGCACTTCGCGCCGCCGAGGCCGTGTGGGGTGTGTCGAGCGCGTCGCTGTTCGGCGGATCCGGGCTCGTGCACGACCCGGCGCGCACCTTCGACATCGCGACCGTGGCTGTCGCAGCCGACTACCGCCGCTCCCCCGCCCTGCAGGGGACCATCACCATGGCCCTCCTGCAGGCGGCATCGGTCCTGGGAGCGAGCGGCGGCCTGGCCCGCGCCCTGGCCGTCTTCGACGTGTCCACGTTGCGCATGCTCCAGTGGAAGTTCCAGCGGCCCTTCACGCTGTTCGCCGGCATCGCCGCCCGGCCCTACCTCGGCTCGCCGGCCTGCCTTCCGGTGTGGGCAGATCTCGCTGACTGGCACGCTCGCCTGGCGACGCGCGACCCCGTGCTGCACGGCGTGATGGCCCTCGGCCGCGGGCTGGAGCCCGTCGTCCGACCCCCCGACTGGGCGGCAGCTGCCGCCCTCGTGCGCGAGGTCAGCGCCCTCGCCGACCTCCGGCTGCATCTCCGCTGACGAGGCGCAACCCGCGGCGAGGCGCAAGCGACCGGATGGTCTCGACCACCCGCTCAGCGGGCACCGGGCGCGAGTAGTAGAAGCCCTGGGCGCAGTCGGCACCGATGGCGCGCAGCCGATCCTCCTGGCGGGGCTCCTCCACGCCCTCGGCGATCGTCGCCGCGCCCAAGGCGCGCGCCATGGAGACGATGGCGGCCACCAGCGTCTCGTCCGACGGGTCCTGCCGTGCCAGCCCGACCGTGAAGGACTGGTCGACCTTGACGTAGTCGACCGGGAACTGCCTGAGGTAGGCAAGCGACGAGTACCCCGTGCCGAAGTCGTCGAGCGCGAGGCGCACGCCGAGCTCCTTCAGCCGGGTGAGCAGGGCGGTGCCGTCTGCAGGGCTCTCCATCAGCAACGACTCGGTGAGCTCGATGCACAGCGCCTCGGTCGACAGCCGGCTCTGGGCCAGCGCCCCCCTGATCCTCGGCAACAGCGCGGCCTTCTTCAGCTGCAGCGCCGACACGTTGACGGACACGAACAGGTCGTGGAGGTCGGGCTCCTGGCGCCAGCTGGCGAGCTGGCGGCACGCCTCGTGGATCACCCAGTCGCCGATCTCCACGATGAGGCCGCTGTCCTCGGCGATGCCGATGAACATCCCCGGAGGGACGAGCCCGCGGGCAGGCCCCTCCCATCGGAGCAGCGCCTCGAGGCCGATCACGCGCCGCTCCCTCCCGGCCAGCGAGATGATGGGCTGGTAGACGAGCCGGAACTCCTCGCGCTCGACGGCCAGGCGCAGGTCGTGCTCGAGCGACAGACGGTCCGCGATCCGCTCGCGCATCGAGGCGTCGAAGATGGACACGGTGTCGCGCCCGGCCTCCTTCGCCTGGTACATGGCCGTGTCGGCGTCGCGGATGAGCGTCTCCGCGTCGATCACCGGCTCGGGGTGCTCCGACAGGGACACGCCGAGGCTGGCGGTCACGAAGACCTCCGACTGGCCGAGGAAGAAGGCGTCGTCGAACGATCGGCGGATCCGCTCGGCGCGTTGACGAGCCTGCTCGGTCCCGGCGACGTTCTCGAGCACGATCACGAACTCGTCGCCGCCGATGCGGGCGACGATGTCCCGCGGACCGACGACCTCGCCGATGCGGCGGGCCACCTGGCCGAGGAGCACGTCGCCGTTGGCGTGCCCGAAGGTGTCGTTCACCAGCTTGAACCGATCGATGTCGAGGAAGACCACCGCCAGCCCGGCGCGGCTCAGGCCCGGCTCGTCGAGCATGCCCGACACCCACTGCTCGACGAGGACCCGGTTGGGCAACCCCGTCAGCTCGTCGTGGGTGGCCTGGTGCGCGAGCTTCGCCTCCGAGCTGGCGCTGCTGCGCAGGGCACGGAACACCCGCCAGGTGGTGACGGCTGCCGTCACGACGGCCACGCCGGTGACCGCCAGGCGATCACCACCTCGCGCCGGGCTGAGGACCACCACGAGCGTGGGGACGATCAGGGCCAGGGTCACGAGGAATAGGCGTGCGGGCGTGGGGAACAGGGGCCGTGCGCCCCCGTTCAGCCGTCGCAGCTCGAGGAGCCGGGCAGAGGGGTGCAGGGCCGCGCCGCCGAAGAGCGCGACGGCCGTCGCCGACAGCGCATCGAACAACGGCCAGTCCATGCTCACGAGCCCGAGGTCGCTCGCAGCGAGCGCGGCGTCGCGTGCGAAGAGCGCGACCACTGCCGCTGCCAGCAGGCGTCCGGACCACGCCCGCCTGGTGGCGCGGTCGAAGAGCAGGCGGCCGGTCATGGCCACCATGAACAGGTCGACGACCGGGGAGCAGACGACGACCACCCGCACCGCTCCCGGCGCGTGGTGTCTGGCCAAGATGGGGTCGACGACGAAGGCCCACACGACCGCCAGCGAGGCCAGGGCGAAGATGAGGGCGTCGAGGACCATGTCGACGTCGACCCGGTCGCGCGGTGCCCGACCGCGCGTCACCAAGGTGACGGCCACGGCCGCCAGGAGGCTGCCGGGGACACCCATCGCGTCGGGGACGAGCGAGCGCGACGCAGTCAGGTTGCCGACGGTGTGCAGGTGGGCCCTGGCGAGCCCGGCGCAGAGCAGCAGCCCGAGCGCCACTGCGAGGGCCAGCCACGGCCAGCGCCAGGTAGAGCGGGAAGGTCGTGTGGCGACGACCATGGCACCGAGAAAGACGGCACCCACCGCCAGCGTGGCCGCCTCGCCCCCGGCCAGGAGCCCGAAGCCCTCGAGGACCCCGAGCACCGCGACGGCACCCACCACTGCGGCCGCCACCGCCACCGCCTGGTTCCTGGCGAGTTGTGCGTTGGTCATCGAGTCCTCGTCGCAGCGCCGCACCAGGTGGCGGCCTGCCGCCCGGGAGCCGCGTGACTGTACCGACGGTGGGTTGCCCGACGGTTGCTCACCGGTTGCAGGGCAATTGTGCGGGCCTCGACCCGGTCCCCGGGTCCGTCACACCTGGGCCCTAACCTGTGGCCGATGCCGCTGGCACCGCCCCAGTCCCTGACCCCTTCCAAGGTCACCTCGTTCACGAGCTGCCCGCTCGCCTTCCGGTACTCGGCCATCGACCGGCTCCCCGAGCCCCCTTCCCCCCACGCGGTCAAGGGCACGCTCGTCCACGCAGCCCTCGAAGGGCTCATCTGGAACCGCCCGGCCGGGCAGCGCACGGTGCAAGCCGCGCTCGACGAGCTGCACGCGGCGTGGGAGGAGCTGGCGGCCGCGCCAGAGATGGCCGAGCTCGCCATGTCCGACGAGGAAACCGGGTGCTTCCTCGCCGACGCGGCACGGCTGGTCGAGAACTACTTCCTCCTCGAGGACCCCGACACCGTCCACGCCGTCGGTGTGGAGCTCGGGCTCGAGGTCGGCCTCGGCCCGATCCGCCTTCGGGGCATCATCGACCGCCTCGACCTCACCGAAGATGGGCAGCTCGTGGTGGTCGACTACAAGACCGGCCGCGCGCCGCCGGCCCGCTTCGAGCAGGGCCGGCTATCAGGCGTGCACCTCTATGCCCTTCTGTGCCGCCACGCGCTCGGGCGGACCCCGGTTGAGGTTCGGCTGCTCCACCTGCGCGAGCCCCTCACCATCGCCGCGACGCCGAGCGCGCAGTCGGTGGACGGCCAGCAGCGGCGGGCGGCCGCCATCTGGGCGGCGATCGAACGGGCCTGCCGGCACGACGACTTCCAGCCCCGACCCTCGCCGCTGTGCCAATCCTGTAACTTCAAGTCCTTGTGCCCGGCGTTCGGCGGAGAGCTTCCCGGTTCGGTCGCGCCATGACGGCCCTGGTCACCCAGACGACGGCGCGCCGTGCGCCGGCGCGTCGCGCTGCGGATTCGGCCGGCGAGCCCCTCCACCCCGACGCCCTGCTCGCGTCCCTCGATGGAGGGGCGGGCAACGGTGCCGTACCGGCCACCCCCAGCGGCCCCGTGGCGGCGTTCGACGCGGCCGTCGATGGCGCCTTCGACCGCTTCCGTGGCCGCCGGGCGGTCGACACCGCGGCGATCGTCCTGTCCAATCTCGGCGACTACGGGTACGTCTGGGTCCTCATCGCCGCCGCCAAGTGCCTCACGAGCAGGCGAGGGCGCCGGCGAACGATCCTGGCGCTGGCCTTGTCGGGAGTCAGCTCCTACGGCGTCAACGCGGCCGCCAAGGCGCTGGTCGGCCGCCAGCGCCCGGCGCCTGGCAACCGCCTTCCCACGGGAGGTCCCCTCGGCGTGCGCAGCCCGACGTCGAGCAGCTTCCCGAGCGGCCACACCCTGGCGGCGTGGTGCACGGCCGTCGCGCTGGCCGACGGCCCCGTCGAACTGGCCTCGTTCGTCGGCCTGGCCGCCGCCGTTGCGGCGAGCCGCGTGCACCTTCAGGCGCACCATGCCTCCGACGTCGTCGGCGGCGCGGTCCTCGGGGCTGCGCTGGGCGCAGGCGCCCGGGTGCTCCTCGCCGTCGCTGGGACCGGGGCCGGCGACGGCCGGCGACGGCCGGCTGCGCCGACATGACGGCACGGCTGCCGGTCGGCATCGTCGGGGCAGGCCAGCTGGCCCGCATGACCTGCGAGGCTGCGAGCGCCCTCGGGCTCGGGGTGGCGGTCCTGGCTCAGGGTCCCGACGACGCCGCGGCGGCCATCGCCCCGGACCTCGTGATCGGCTCGCCAAAGGTCGCGGCCGACCTCGACGCGCTGGCTGCGCGATGCGAGGTGATCACCTTCGACCACGAGCACGTCGACCTCCGCCTGCTGGCGGACCTCGAGCAGCGGGGTCGGGTGGTCCGGCCGGGCACGCGCACGCTCGACATGGCGGTCGACAAGGGGCGCATGCGGCTTGGGCTCGCCGCGGCCGGGCTGCCGGTGCCGGCGTTCGCGCTCCTGAGCGCTGCCGGGACCCCAGGTCGCGCCACCCCCGGCACACCGGCCGCACTGACCCGCGAGGTGGCCTCCTTTGCAGCCGACCACGGCTGGCCGGTGGTCCTGAAGGCGGCTCGGGGCGGCTACGACGGCAAGGGCGTCTGGCCAGTCCACGACGCCGAGGAGGCGGCACGGGTCTGCGCCGCGGCCGCGGCGAGCGGCACACCGCTGCTCGTGGAGGAGTCCGTGGCCATCGACGCCGAGCTGGCGGTGCTGGTGGCCCGCCGCCCGGGGGGGCAGACAGCTTCTTGGCCGGCCGTGGAGACGGCCCAGGTCGACGGCATGTGCAGGGAGGTGCTGGTGCCCGGGCGATTGCCCCAGGCCGTCGTGGACCGGGCCGGGGAGCTTGCCCGGGAGGTCGCCGGTCGCTGCGAGCTGGCGGGCGTGCTGGCGGTTGAGCTCTTCCTGGCGGGCGACCGTCTCCTCGTCAACGAGCTGGCGGCGCGGCCGCACAACTCGGGCCACTGGACCATCGAAGGGTCGGTCACCTCCCAGTTCGAGAACCACGTCCGTGCGGTGCTCGACCTGCCCCTCGGCGACACGTCGCCCGTGGCGGCCGCCATCGCCAGCGTCAACGTGCTCGGTGCCGACCCGCCCTCGGAACCGGCCCGGCACCTCGCGGCGGCGCTGGCGATCCAGGGTGCCCACGTCCACCTGTACGGCAAGGTGCCCCGCCCGGGGCGAAAGCTCGGCCACGTGACGGTCTGCGGCGACGACCCGGCTGATGTCCGGGCGCGTGCGTGGGCAGCTGCCGCCGCGCTGGGTACGCCCGTGCCCGACCGCCTGGCGCTGGTGGGGACGCTGCGGTGAGCGCCGGGCGAGCCAGCCCTTCTGGGTCCGGCGGCGGCGGCGCCCTCGTCGGCGTGGTGATGGGGAGCTCGTCGGACTTCCAGGTCCTCGACGACGCAGTGGCCGTGCTGCGACGTTTCGGCGTCGCCCACGAAGTCCGCGTGGTGTCGGCCCACCGGACGCCCGACGCGATGCTCGAGTACGCCAGGACGGCCGCTGACCGGGGCCTCCGGGTGATCGTCGCCGGCGCCGGCGGCGCCGCCCACCTCCCCGGGATGCTGGCCGCGGCCACCACGCTGCCGGTCATCGGCGTGCCGGTCGCGCTCGCCCGTCTCGACGGGCTCGACTCGCTGCTCTCCATCGTCCAGATGCCTCGCGGCGTGCCCGTGGCGACGGTGGCCGTGAACGGCGCCGCGAACGCCGGGCTCCTGGCGGTCCGCATCCTCGCCCTGGGCGACCCCGCGCTGACCGCGAGCCTGGCGGCGCACCAGCGCGAGCTCGCCGACCAGGTGGCCGACCAGAACGAGCAGCTCGCGGCCCGCCTCGGGGGCAGCGGGCACTGACGACCGGCCGCCGAGCAGCCTGGCCCGCCAAGGAGCCGGACGTCGGGCCCGCACAGCTCCTTCGCCACCGGCGCTACGGTCGTGTCGTGACCGCCCTGGTCGAACGCCTGGGATACCCGCCGGACGCCAAGCTCCTCATCGTCAACGCCGACGAGCTCGGCTTCTGCCATGCGGCAAACGTGGGCGTGTTCGAGTGCCTTCGTACAGGCCTGGCGACCAGCGCCACCTTGATGGTGCCCTGCCCCTGGTCGCGCGAGGCGGCAGCCCGCTACCGCGGCGAGGACGTCGGGGTCCACCTGACCGTCAACGCCGAGCACGAGCTGTACCGCTGGGGCCCGATCACCCATGCCCCGTCCCTCTTCGGTGGGGACGGGGGCTTCCCGCGTACCCTGCGCGACGTCTGGGACCACGCCGACCTCGACGAGGTGCGCCGCGAGTGCCGGGCCCAGATCGAGCGGGCGATCCTGTGGGGCTTCGACGTGAGCCATCTCGACGTGCACCTGGCAGCGCTGCAGCTGCGCCCGGAGTTCTTCGACGTCTACCTCGACCTGGCAGTCGACTTCCGGCTGCCGCTCCGGATGCTGGGCCCCGGCTCCGAGACGTTCCTCGGCTTTCCGGCTCGCAGGGTGGCCGAGGAGGCCGGCGTGGTCTTCACCGACGACCTGCTCTACTCCCCCCAGGTCGGCAGCCGGCAGCTGATCGAAAAGCACCTCGGGGCGCTGCGCCCCGGCGTCACCGAGCTCGTCGTGCGGCCGGCAGTCGACACGCCCGAGCTGCGGTCGCTGGCCCGCGACTGGCAGGCCCGGGTCGACGACTACCGCTTGGTGTGCGAGGACGGCACCCTGCGCCAGGCGGTCGAAGCCGCGGGCGTAGTCCTCATCGGGTACCGAGCCCTGCGCGACGTGGTGCGCGACGGTCGCTGAGCGGGGCGATGCGCCCGGGCGCCTCTGCCCGCCACCACTCGGGCACGGCGGGCACCGGCGGGGCTACCTGCCCGGCGGGCCACGCCACCCCCACCCCGGCGAAGAGGTCGTCCTCGGGCCCCTCGAGGGGGCCGACCAGGCTGCGGGCGAGGAAGTAGTCCTCGTAGGGGTGGACGGCGTGCTCGACCTCGGGGGGGAGCCCGAACCACAGGGCAGACGAGGGGTCGACCTGGGTGGCGTGGGCCCGCAGGGCCCGGCGACGCACGCCCTGGAACCCGGTGACGTCGATGCTGGTGGTGACCGGGTGGTCGCCCTCGGCCATCTCGGCGAGGCGGGCCTCGTCGAAGGGGGATGCCAGCCCGAGCTCGAGGAACTTTGCGTGCACGGCCTGCATGCGCCGCCACGACCAGGCGCTGTAGTACAGCTTCTGCGGCGCGTAGGGCGATCCGGCAGACGGGTAGCGCGAGGGGTCGCCCGCCGCCTCGAAGGCGGCCACCGTCACCTCGTGGACCTTCAGGTGATCGGGGTGCGGGTACCCCCGCTGCTCCGCGGGGTACGTCACGACGACCTGCGGGCGGACCCGTCGCAGCACCCCGACGAGGCGCCCGACCGCCTCGTCGAGTGGCGCCATGGCGAACGAGTCGGGGTGGCGGTTCGCGTCGGCGCCGGGCATCCCCGAGTCGCGGTAGCCGAGCAGCACCACGTCGTCGTAGCCGATGACGGCGGCGGCGGCAGCCAGCTCCTGGCGCCTGATGACGGGCAGGATCTCGCGCACGGCCGGGGTGTCCATGGCCGGGTTGAGCACGTCGCCCTCCTCGCCCCCCGTGCAGCACACGAGCACCGTGCGTGCCCCGAGGGCGTGGTAGCGGGCAATCGATCCTGCCCCCTTCGAGGACTCGTCGTCGGGGTGCGCATGGACGGTCAGCAAGCAGGGTCGCTCCGGCACCGGGGCCAGGGTAGCGCCCAGGTCGAGGTGGACCCCGCGACGACCCGCTGCGCTTTATGCTCGGTGCGACGGGGGACCCGTCGAGGAGGGCAGACCTGTGCCAGGCGTGTTCAGGCGGATGGCCAACATCTTCCAGGCCAAGGCGAACAAGGTGCTCGATCGCGCCGAGGACCCGCGCGAGACGCTCGACCTCTCCTACGAGCGCCAGCTCGAGAGCCTCCAGAAGGTTCGCCGCAGCGTGGCCGACGTGGCGACAGCCCGCAAGCGGATCGAGCTGCAGGCGGGCCAGCTGCAGAAGCAGGCGGACAAGCTCCAGGAGCAGGCCAAGGCGGCACTGGGCCAGGGAAACGAGGACCTGGCACGTGAGGCCCTCTCCCGGCGGGCGGCGCTCGGCGAGCAGCTGGCGGAGCTGAAGACCCAGCACGACCAGGTGGTCGAGCAGGAGGAGAAGCTCGTCGTCACCTCCCAGCGCCTCCAGGCCCAGATCGAGCAGTTCCGCACCCGCAAGGAGACCCTCAAGGCGAGCTACACCGCCGCCGAGGCCCAGACCAAGGTCGGCGAGGCGGTCAGCGGGATCTCCCGCTCCATGGGCGACGCCGGCAGCACCATCGAGCGGGCGCAGGACAAGATCGCCAGCATGCAGGCGCGGGCCGGGGCCATCGACGAGCTGCTGGAGTCGGGAGCCCTCACCGACCTCACCCACCCGGTCGACGACATCCAGGCCCAGCTCGACCGCATGTCGAGCACCTCCCAGGTGGACCGCGAGCTGGCCGCCCTCAAGGTCGAGCTCGGGACGTCGGGCCCGGCCGGCGCTCTCGAGTCCGGCGACCGCGAGCCCGCTGACGCCGACGTGGTCGACGAAGGGTCCGCCGGGTCCGCCGGGGCCGCCGGGGCCGCCGGGGCCGCCGGCAACGGCACCGGGAGCGCCGGGGCAACGGCCTCCCAGGCCGAGAGCGCCGGGGCCACGGCCTCCCCGACCGGAGGTGCCGAGAGCGCCGGGGGCACGGCCTCCCAGGCCGGGGGTGCCGGGGCGCAGGCGGGCGCCGGGCCCGACGACGGCACGAAGGACGCGGGGGACAGCACCGGAAGGAGCGCGTGATGCCCAGGGCCCGCAACATCCCCGCCGACCGGGGGCTCACGACGCGCATGTTCGTGACCGGACTGCTCCTCGTCATCCTCTACGGCGCCTTCATCGCCATCCTGTGGGCGATCCTGAAGAGCATCACCGTCGTCATCGTGATCGCCGCAGTGCTGCTGTTCCTCCAGTACTGGTTCTCGGACAAGCTCGCCCTCTGGGGCATGCACGGGCGTGAGGTGTCGCGCGAGGAGGCGCCCGAGCTCCACGGCGTGGTCGACCGGCTGTGCGCGCTGGCCGACATGCCCAAGCCCAGGGTCGCCATCGCGGAGACCGACGTGCCCAACGCGTTCGCCACCGGCCGGAGCCCGAAGGCTGCCGTCGTGTGCGCCACCACCGGCCTCATGCGCCGCCTGGACGAGCCGGAGGTCGAGGCGGTCCTGGCCCACGAGCTGTCCCACGTCGCCCATCGCGACGTGGCCGTCATGACCATCGCCAGCGGGCTCGGAGTGCTGGCCGGTCTCATCACGAGGGTCATGTTCTACGCCGGGCTGTTCGGCGGCGGGGGCAACCGCAACAACCAGAACGCCTCGCAGCTCGTGCTGGTCGAGATGATGGTCATGCTGGTGTCGATCGTCGTCTACGCCATCAGCTTCCTGCTCACCATGGCGCTGTCGCGCTACCGCGAGCTGGCCGCGGACCGCTCGGGGGCCATCCTCATCGGGCGCCCGTCGGTGCTTGCGGCCGCACTGATCAAGGTGACGGGCGACATGGGCCGCATCCCGACCCGCGACCTGCGCAAGGCCGAGCCCTTCAACGCGTTCTTCTTCACCCCGGCCGTGGCCAGGCCCCGGAACGACGGGAACGAGGCCGGGTCGGGCCTCACACTGTCGTCGCTCTTTTCCACCCATCCATCCCTCGAGCGACGTCTGGCCCAGCTCGCCCAGCTCGAAGCCGAGATGGGCCAGGCCCGCTGATCCGGGGCCTCCTCCGTGGGCCTCCTCGACACGATCCTCGGGCGCACCAAGCCGGTTCGCGCCAACCTCGACGCGCTCTTCGCGCTCCCCTCGGCAGCGGTCACCCTGGAATCGGGCACCGGCCTCGTGCCTTCCGGTCATGCCGGGGTCTGCTGGAAGCCGCCTGCTGGCCGATCGGTCACCGACGTCCAGCAGGAGATCGCCGAGCTCCTCCAGCTCGACGACACAGCCCCGGCCGGCGCCACCCCGTCCGGCGCAACCCCGGCTGACGCAGCCCCGGCTGACGCAGCCCCGGCCGACACAGCCCCGGCCGACACAGCCCCGGCTGACGCAGCTCCGGCCGGCGGCGCAGCGGGCACCGATGCTGCGGGCGCCAGGGCAACCGGCAGCGGGGGGGCGCTGGCGCCCGCCCGAGCGAGCGGCTCCCTCGCCGGTCAGCTCACGTTGGCCGAGGACTCCTTCGGCTACCGCTGGCTGCTCCTCGACGACCCCTCCCTCGAGGACCTCGTCAGCCGGGTGCACCTCGTCAACGCCACCCTGACCGACAACGGCTGGGGCCCCCAGCTGCTGTGCTCGGTGTTCGGCTTCGTGCCCGGCCCCTCGGCCGAGCAGGGAGCCCGCCCCCTGTACGTCGTGTACCTCTACAAGCGAGGCACCTTCTACCCCTTTGCCCCCGATGGCAAGGAGCACCGCGACAGCGAGCTCGAGCTGCACGTGCGGGCGGTCTTCGGTGCCGACCTTCCTCTCGAGCAGGACCTGTCGCGCTGGTTCCCGCTCTGGGACCTGCCGGTGGCCTGAGGCCGGGCTTGGCGGCCGCGCCGGTGGCCTGAGGCCGGGCTTGGCGGCCGCGCCGGTGGCCTGACGCCGGGCTTGGCGGCCGCGCCGGTGACCTGCCGGTGGCCTGAGGCCGGGGTTGGCGTTCGCAGCGCGCGCAAGCAGGCCGCGAGGCCCGGGAGCCCGCCGGCCCTGGGCGCCTCAGGTGTCGGAGCCCCCAAGCCGGTCGATGGCAGCCGCGAGGTCGAGGTCGGCAGCCGTGATGCCGCCTGCCGAGTGGGTGGACAGGTACAAGGTGACCGTGTCCCAGCGGATGTCGATGTCGGGATGATGGTTCGCCGCCTCGGCCACCACGCCGATGGCGTTGACGAAGGCCAGCGCCCCGGCGAAGTCCCGACGGCGCACCACCTTCACGAGCTGGCCGCCCTGTCGCTCCCAGTCGAGGCTTCGCGCCGCGAGTGCCGCGTCGACGTCGGCCTCGCTCAGCACCTCGGGCACGCCGAACCCCTGTGAAGGCACCGGCCAACCGTCACGGGTGGGTCATCTCCTCAGGGCGTACCGCCTCGTCGAACTGCGCGCCCGTGAGGTACCCGAGCCCAACCGCCGCCTCGCGCAAGGTGATGCGTTCGCGATGCGCCTTCTTCGCCACCTCGGCCGCCCTGTCGTAGCCGATGAGGGGGTTGAGGGCGGTCACCAGCATGAGGGAATCCTGCAGGTGGCGGCCAATGCGCTCGGTGTCGGGCTCCAACCCTTCGACACAGAACATCCGGAAGGTGCGGCAGGCGTCGGCAAGGAGCCGCACCGAGTGCAAGAAGTTGTAGATGATGACCGGTTTGCAGACGTTGAGCTCGAGGTTGCCGCGCGACCCGGCGATGGCGATCGCGGTGTCGTTGCCCATCACCTGGATCCCCACCATGATCATGGCCTCGCACTGGGTGGGGTTCACCTTGCCCGGCATGATGGACGAGCCCGGCTCGTTGGCCGGCAGCACCAGCTCCCCGAGGCCGCTGCGGGGGCCCGAGCCGAGCCAGCGGATGTCGTCGGCGATCTTGACCAGCGACACGGCCGCCGTCCGCAGGGCTCCGCTGGCGGCAACGAGCGCGTCGTGGGCGGCGAGGGCGGCGAACTTGTTGGGCGCCGACACGAAGGGGTGGCCGGTCAGCTCGGCGATGGCCGCTGCCACGCGCTCGCCGAACTCCGGGTGCGTATTGAGCCCTGTCCCCACTGCGGTGCCGCCGGCGGCCAGCTCGTAGAGGCCCCTCAGGCTGGCCCGCACGCCACCGATCGCTGCGTCCAGCTGGGCGACGTAGCCGGAGAATTCCTGGCCGAGCGTGAGGGGCACCGCGTCCATCAGGTGCGTCCGGCCGATCTTGGTGATCCCGGCGAACGCCTGCGCCTTGGCTGCCAGCGCGTCGCGCAGGGCGCCGAGCTCGGGAAGGAGGCGCTCGGACACCTCGGTGACGGCGGCGATGTGCATGGCCGTCGGGAAGGTGTCGTTCGACGATTGCGACATGTTGACGTGGTCGTTGGGGTGCACCGGCGACTTGGACCCCAGCACGCCCCCGTCGAGCTCGATGGCACGGTTGGCGATGACCTCGTTGGCGTTCATGTTGGTCTGGGTCCCGCTGCCCGTCTGCCAGATGCGGAGCGGGAACTGGTCGTCCCACTTTCCCTCGGCCACCTCCCGGGCGGCGGTGGCGATGAGCTCCGCCCGGTGCGCGTCGAGCTTGCCGAGCGCCTCGTTGACCCTGGCCGAGGCCTCCTTCAGCACGCCGATGGCGCGGATGAGGGGGACCGGCATCGTGTCGTCACCGATGTCGAAATGGTGGAGCGACCGGGCCGTCTGGGCTCCCCAGTACCGGTCGGCCGGAACCTCGACCTCCCCCATGCTGTCGGTCTCGATGCGGGTGCTGCTCACGTTCTCTCCTTCTCCGCCGGCCCAGCATGGGACGTGGCGCTGGCCGGGTGCAAACGACGGGGCGGCCGGCCGCCTTGCACCGCTCCCCGCGACCTGGCGCGCGCCGCCGCCCCGTTGGCGATCACCCGGCGCGCCGCGGCGACGTCCTCGGCGCGCGGCCCGGCTCCAGCACCAGGCACCTCGAGGATGACGGGCAGGCCTGCCAGCGCAGGGTGGCCGAGGAGCGCGCCGAGGGCGGCCTCGCCGATCGTGCCTGCCCCCACGTTCTCGTGACGGTCGCGGCCCGCCCCGAAGGGAACCTTCGAGTCGTTCAGGTGCAGGCAGCAGAGCCGATCGAGCCCGACCACTTTGTCGAAGCGCTCGACCAGGCGGTCCGCCTCCTCCGGCGTGGCAAAGCCGATGCCCGACGCCCACAGGTGCTGGGTGTCGAGGCACACGCCGAGGTCCGCGCCGGCCGGGGCGGCGGCGAGGATCTGGGCGAGCTCCTCGAAGGTCCGGCCCACGGTTCCCCCGGCGCCGGCCGCGTTCTCGAGCAGCACGGGGCACGACGAGGAGCCCGGCTCGGGTGGCACGGCGGTGGCCAGCGCCTCGGCGAGGGCGTCGACGATGCGGGGAAGGCATGCCGCCAGCCCGGCCCCCTTGTGGCTGCCCACGTGCAGCACGACTCCCGAGGAGCCCATCGCCCGGGCGATGGCGAGATTGGCCGTCAGGCTGGCACGGGAGCGAGCCAGCAGGTCGGGGTCGTCCGTGGCCAGGTTGACGAGGTAGCTGGCATGGCAGAAGGTCGCCTGCACGCGCGGGTGCGCCGCCTGGGCCTGTCGGTAGGCGGCCAGGACCGCAGGCGAGTACCGGGTGGCACGCCACGCTCGCGGGCTGGCGGTGAAGACCTGCACCACGTCGGCGCCGATCAGCTCACCCCTCGACAGCGCTCCCAGCAGGTCGGCGCCTGCCCGCACGTGCGCGCCGACCAGCACGACCCGACCGTACCCGTTGGACCTGCCGGCGCCCCACGCGCCAGCGTCTGCTCGTCACGCACCCCCGAAGGCCGCCCGCACCATGGCGCCGGCCCGCCGCACCGCATCGGGGCGAGGCACCGCCTCCATCGGCAGGCGACAGACCACGCCGGCGAGACCGGCGGCGGCCAAGCCCGCCAGCAGGCTCGTTGCCTCCTCGGCAGAGCCCGGCAGCGCGCCTCGCCACAGCAACGGCACCGAGGTGCCCGGCCCCACGGGATGCAGGCGGCGGAACCGCTCGCCGGCCATCGCGACGTCAGCGGGGGCACCCTCGAGGCTCACCGCGCCCACGTGACGGACCACGGCCTCGAGGGCCGGACCAGCCTCGGCGAGTGGACCAGCCTCGGCGAGGGCACCAGCCTCGGCGAGGGCACCAGCGCCGAGGAACGCCACGACGGGCGGTCCTGCCGGTTGCCGCGGTGCAGGGCGCAAGGCGGCACCCGGCCAAGGGAAGCGAGCGCCGCTCGACGGCGCCGGCGGCACGGAGCCGGCGAGCAGCGCCGTGACGATTGCCGCCGCCTGGCCCAGCAGCGCGAGCCCGTCTGCCTCCGCGGCGAGCCGGCGCCGTGCCCCGCGTGCGGCGGGTGCGGCGCCGGGTGCCGGCAAGCCCGCACCCGCGACGAGACCTGCGGCTGGCGTCCGGTCGCGCACCGCAAGGGCGACCGCGGCCCGGCCACCGGACACCAGGTCGAGTGCGGCCAGGTCGCGGGCGAGGATGGCCGGATGACGCCCGCCCGGCACGGTCGCCACCACGCCGAGGACGATGGTGGAGGTGTCCGCAGCCAGCCCGCCGGCCAAGGTGCACGGGTCGGCGGTCGCGGCCGGTCGGGGCGCGCCGGTGAGCCAGACGGCGTCGAACCCGCTGCGCTCCGCTGCCGCCACCGCATGCGACCACCCGGTGATCCGATCAGCAGCACGGCCGGGTCGTGCCTCGAGACGGGAGGGGGCCGGCAGCTCGAGCCCGAGCAAGGGGAATGCGGCCACGATCGGTTCACCGTAGCCTGGGCGGCGTCGCACCACCGGATTCCCACCGGACGCTCAGGCACGCTCCCACCACCCTGCCCGGCCCCGGACGACGCCGGCGGCTGCGAGCTCCTCCAGCACTGCGCTGGCTTCCGACAGGGACAGGCCGGTCGCCCCGAGGAGCGCCTCGATCGGGCACGGCTCGTAGCCGAGGGCAGCCAGCACGGAGGCCACCGGGCCCTGGGCATCGCCTGAGCCGCCCTTGCCGGCCGGGGGGACATCACTTGACGCGAGATCCCCTCTGTGCGTAGGCGCCACGACACCACGTGCGCCGGGCGCGATCGGACCGCCCCCGGCATCGTCACGACGAGGAGACCCGCGACGCCTGACACCTGCCCGCCGGCGAATGCCCCGGCCGGCCCGAGCCAAGCCGAGGGCCACCAGCACGTCGGTCGTGTCGCGCACCGGGAAGCAGCCGGTTGCCACGAGGCCGTTCGTCCCCGACGAGGCGGGGCTGCGCACCGACCCCGGCACCGCTCCGACGGCGATGCCCCGGCGCTCCGCGGCATGCACCGTGTGCAACGAGCCACCTCGCTCGTGGCATTCGACCACGACGAGGACCTCCGACAGCGCGGCCATGATCCGGTTGCGGAGGGGAAAGCGCCACTGCTCGGGCCGGGTGCCGGCTGTGGACTCCGAGAGGACCACGCCGGCGGCGGCCACCCGAGCCCACAGCCGGGCGTTGCGAGCCGGGTAGGGGCGGTCGAGGCCGCCGGCTACCACCGCGACCGGCGGGGCGCCGTTCTCCTCGAACGCTGCGCAGGCCCCTTCGTGCGCCGCTCCGTCCACGCCGAGGGCCAGGCCCGACACCACGGCGACCCCGGCCGCAGCGAGCTCGGAGCCAAGCTGGACCGCCACGCCCAGGCCGTAGCGGGTGGCACTCCGGGTGCCGACGATGCCGACTCGCGGGAAGCGGTCGACCACGTCGGGATCGCCCAGGCTGAAGAGGACCGCCGGTGCCTCGTCGTCGCGGGCGAGCGCGGCGGGGTATGGCGGCTCGCCCCGTAGGTGCACCCCGATGCCGAGCCGCCGATGTGCCGACCACAGCTCTGTCGGGTCGACGGCCTCGGATGCCCGGCGCCAACGACCGTCCTCGTCGAGCGGATGGCCACGGCGGACGTGGGCCCACGCTTCGGAGGGGGTGCCGCCTTGCAGCAACCGGCGCAGGTGCGCCGGCCCCATCTTCGGCAGCGCGGCGAGCGCAGCGGCGAAGGCAGGCTCAGGCAGCGACGGGGCCACGCCGGTCACAGCCCACAGCCTGGAAGGAGCGCCTCGCGGCCTGCCCGCAGCGAGAGCGCCTCGGCAACGTGCGCCTCGGTCACGAGGACCGAACGGTCGAGGTCGGCGACGGTCCTGGCCACCCGGCGGACGCGCTCGAGCCCGCGGGCGCTGAGCGAGCCGGCTCTCAGCCGCCGCTCGAGCAGGGCGCGCGCCCCGGGGCTGAGCGGTGCGGCGTCGGCGAGTGCGGCCGCCGACAGCGAGGCATTGCACTCGGCGCCTCGTGCCGCGGCAAGCTCCCTGGCGGCCGCGACCCGCCCGGCGACCGCCGCACTCGGTTCCCCATCAGCTGGAGCCAGCAGCTCGCTGGCCTCGGGGACCTGGAGGGGGACCGCCAGGTCGAACCTGTCGAGGAGCGGTGCCGACAGGCGTCGGAGGTAGCGGGACCGCTGGGTGTCGGAGCAACGGCAGGCCCCGGGCCGCATCCCGTCCCCGCACGGGCAGGGGTTCATGGCCCCCACCAGGAGGAACCTCGCCGGGAAGGTGACGGTCGAGCGGGCCCTGCTGACCCGCACGACTCCGTCCTCCATCGGCTGGCGGAGCGCGTCGAGCACGGCGGCGGGGAACTCACCCATCTCGTCGAGGAAGAGCACGCCGTGGTTGGCCAGGCTGATCTCACCGGGCCGCATCGACGCCGTGCCGCCGCCGACGAGCGAGACAGCGGACGCGCCGTGGTGCGGGGCGCGCAGGGGCGGGCGCCGGATCAAGACGTCGCCCGGCAGAGGCACGCCGGCTGCCGAGTGGACCCGGCTGACCTCGAGGGCCTGCTCGGCGGTCAGACTGGGGAGCAGGGACGGCAAACGGGCCGCGAGCATCGTCTTGCCCGAGCCCGGCGGGCCGACCATCAGCAGGTGGTGGCCCCCGGCCGCCGCGACCTCGAGCGCCCGACGACCGAGCCGCTGGCCGCGCACGTCGGCGAGGTCGGGGACCTCGGCGACTTCCGGCGCCCCGGGATGGTCGGGCACCCCGGCGGTGCCACGGCCGGCGCGGCGCCCCCTGGCGGACGCGCCGCTGCCGGGGCGCTTCCCACGCGAGGTGGGCCACGGCGCCGATCCGGCAAGGACATCGGCCACCTGGCGCAGCGAGCCGACCCCTGCCACCGGGCCGCCGAACACGGCCGCCGCCTCGGCTGCGTCGGGCTCGGGCACGACGAGGCGGCGGCCGGTGGCCGCGTCCGCCAGGGCGATCACGGCTGGCACGTGGCGCACGGACCCGTCGAGCCCGAGCTCCCCCACGAACGACACGTTGCCGGCGACGGGCGTAGGCAGGGCGCCCGATGCAAGGAGAAGCCCCACGGCGATCGGCAGGTCGAGGCCGGCCCCTCCCTTGCGCAAGCCGGAGGGGGCGAGGTTGACGGTCACCCGGCGCAGTGGCCAGGGCAGGCCGCTCGACAGGATGGCCGCCCGAACCCGGTCGCGCGCCTCGCGGACGGCGGCGTCAGGCAGCCCGACCACCGTGAACCCCGGCAGGCCGTTCGAGACATGGACCTCGACCGACACCGGGTGGCCCACCGCACCGACGACGGTCGCAGACGAGACGACAGCGATCACAGGACGCTCCACGAGCACGCGGGCAGAGGGCCCGCACGGGCGATTGGAGGGTCAGTGGCCTGTCGGTAGGGCAGGCATGGTGCCGACGCCTCGAGGCAGCTCGCCCACCCTACGGGAGCGCTGTGTCAGGCGAGGGCCCCTGCCAGCTCTCGCCATTCGGCGAGGGGCAGCGCGCCCTGGGTGGCCGTCAGGACCTGCAGGCAGACGTGGTCCGCTCCCGCGTCGAAGTGCGACCGCACTCGCTCGGCGACCCGCTCGAGCGGCCCCCAGGCGACCACGGCGTCGACCAGGCGGTCGCTGCCCCCAGCGGCCAGGTCGTCGTCGGTGAAACCGAACCGGCGCAGGTTGGCGGTGTAGTTGCGCAGCCCGAGGTACACCTGCATGTGCTGGCGGGCCACCGCGCGGGCCTGCGTCGGGTCCGGCTCGAGGACGACGGCCTGCTCGGGCGCCAGCAGGGCACCGGGCCCGAGCACCTCGCGAGCGAAGGCCGTGTGCTCGACGGGCACGAAGTACGGGTGAGCGCCAGCGGTCCGCTGCCCGGCGAGGCGGAGCATCCTCGGCCCGAGCGCCGCGAGCACGCGCGCACGTGCGTCGGCACCGGGGTCCTCGGCGTCGAGGGCGTCGAGGAACCGGGCCACGGCGTCGACGGGATGGGCGTAGCGGCCCGGCACGTCGCGGTCGACGAGCTCGGGATGGCTCGCCCCGAGGCCGAGCAGGAAGCGCCCCGGGTGCTCACGGTCCAGCTCCCGTGCTGCCGCGGCGATCTCCGGAGGATCGCCGGCCCAGATGCTCACGATGCCGGTGGCCACCGCGAGGCGGCTCGAGCAGCCGAGCACGCCGCGGGCGTGCGCGGCCGCCCCCGCCGGCGACCCCCCCGGGAACCACAGCGCGCCGTAGCCGGCTCCCTCCAGCACGCCCACCGCGTCGGCCAGCTCGCCACCCGACAGCGAGCGCAGCGCGAAGGTCCACACGCCCAACCGGCCGATGTCCACCATGCCGCCCACGCTACCGGTGCTGCGCCGTGGGCGCCGATGGGCCGCTTGCACCCTCCGGCCGGTTCAGGATCAGGCGAGCTGGCACCCGGCGCGGCGCAGCTCGTCGAGGGCCCGCTCGCCGTCGCCTGGCGCGAGGTCGACCGCCCGGACGGCGTCGCGCACCACCGTCACCTCGAAGCCCAGCCCCAACGCGTCGAGCACCGTCTCCTTCACGCAGTAGTCGGTGGCGAAGCCGATCACGACCACGCGCCGCACCCCCGCCTGGCGCAGCATCTCCTCGAGCCCGGTGGACGCGCGCTCGCCGCCGGCGGGCCACCGCTGGCTGAACGCCGAGTACCCGTCCTCGCCGCCGGTGCCCTTGTCGACGACCCGTGCCGACGGCACGACGACCAGGCCCGGGTGGAGCTCGGCGCCCCAGGTGCCCTGCACGCAGTGGACGGGCCAGGTGCCACCGTCCTGGGCGAAGTGGGGGGTGTGGGCGGGGTGGCGGTCACGGGTGTAGACGACGAGCGCGCCCGCCGCAGCGGCCCGTTCCACCTCCCGGTTGACCGCCGGGATGGCCGCCGCCGCTCCGGGCACGACGAGGGAGCCGGAGGGGTCCACGAAGTCGTTCTGGACGTCGACCACCACGAGCGCCGTCTGTCCGTCGAAGGGGGCGGCCATCACCTGCCACCGACCGCAGCGACCACGTGGCCGACGGTACCGCACCCCGCCGTGCGCTGCCGCCATCGGCCGATCGAGCCACGGCCCCGGTATCATGCAGGAACCGAGCGTCAGGGGAATGCCGCACCGTGAGCCCACTCGTCGTCGCGAGCTTCGTGTTCACGGACCTGGTCGGCTCCACAGAGCTCGCGCCGCTCACCCTCCCGGCGCGTGACATGCTCGAGCGGCACTCGCCGTCGTCGTTCCCTTCGACCCTTCCGGCGGGTGTCGCCGAGGGAGAGCATCGGGATCGATGACGGGGTCCCATCCGTCCGAACAGCCAGGCTGGGGTCACGAGGCACCACGGGCCGGCTCGCCGCTGCTCACCGACCTCTACGAGCTCAACATGGTCGCGAGCTACCTGCGGCGGGGCATGGTGGCACCAGCCACGTTCAGCCTGTTCGTGCGCCGGCTCCCACCACGGCGCGGCTTCTTGGTGGCGGCCGGGCTCGCCGACTGCCTCGCCTACCTCCAGGAGCTCCGCTTCGACGACGCCGAGCTCCGCCACCTGGCCCGTCTCGGGTTCGACGACGACGCTCTCGACGCGTTCTCGCGGCTGCGCTTCACCGGTCAGGTGCGGGCAGTGCCCGAGGGCCGGCTGGTCTTCGCCGAGGAGCCCCTCCTCGAGGTGACGGCGCCCCTCCCCGAGGCCCAGCTGGTGGAGACCTACCTGCTCAACCAGGTCAGCTTCCAGACGGCGCTGGCCTCGAAGGCAGCACGGTGCGTGCTGGCCGCCGAGGGGCGGATCGAGCTCGTGGAGTTCGGCTTCCGCCGCACCCATGGGGTGGAAGCGGGCATGGCGGCCGCCCGCGCCGCGTGCATGGTGGGCTTCGCCGGCACGAGCAACGTCGAGGCTGCCCGCCGCTACGGCCTGACCGCCATGGGGACGATGGCCCACAGCTACGTGGAGGTGTTCAGCGAGCAGGCGGCTGCGTTCTCGGCATTCGCATGCGACCTGCCCGGTCGCACCACCTTCCTCGTCGACACCTACGACACAATGGGCGGGGTGGCCGACGCCATCGCCGTCATCAAGGAGCGAGGGCTCGAGCGCGCCGCCGGCGTCCGCCTCGACAGCGGCGACCTCCTCGCCCTGGCCGCCCGGGCTCGCGCCCTGCTCGACCAGGCGGGGCTCCCCGAGGTGCGCATCTTCGCCTCGGGCGGGCTCGACGAGGAGGACGTGGCCGCCATGGTCTCGTCCGGCGCACCGATCGACGCCGCCGGGATCGGCACCCGGCTCGGGGTGTCGGCCGACGCCCCCTACCTCGACACCGCCTACAAGGTCGTCGAGTACGACGGGCGGCCGGTGGCCAAGCTCTCGACCGCCAAGACGAGCTATCCCGGGGCCAAGCAGGTGTTCCGGGGCGAGCAGTTGCACGACCACCTGGGCCTGGCGACCGAGCCGGCCCCGGCCGGCACGCGGCCGCTGCTCGAAGAGGTCATGCGAGGCGGCCAACGGACCGGGCCCGCCCACGGCCCGGCCGAGCTGCTGGCGGCAGCCCGGTGCCGCTTCGAGGCCGACCTGGCGGCGTTGCCCGCAGCCGCACGCCGGCTGGTCGATCCCCTGGCGCCCGCCCCCGCGCTCACCCCGGCGCTCCGCCACCTCACCGATACGGTGCACGCCGAGCTCGCTGCCCGCCACCCGGCGACCCCGAACGGACCGGGCTGAGATTCCCTCAGACGTCGACCACCGCCCGGCAGCGCCATCGCGCTCGGTGCCGGGCCATGGCCAGGCCGCTGCGCGAGACCCCCTTGGGAACGGGGCCGACCAGCGTGGCCTCGGCAGCCGGCACCACCTCGAGATCGCCGCAGACGGCGTCGCCCCGGTCTGCGAGGCGGCATGCCACCGGCACCTCGCCCAGGGCGTCCACCACGTAGATCACCTCCTGGAGGAGGGCCAGGAGGAGCTCGGGGTCGTTCGGCGCGCGCAGCTCGATCGGCACCCGGCGCCCATGCGCCCCGCTCGGCACCTCGGCGAAGCCCTCGACGAGGGCGCGCACCGCCTCGGTCAGGCACGAGGGGCGGTCCTCTCCCCACGCCTCGATGACACGGTCCGCAGTGTGGGGAGCCGACCGGTGCCCCGCGTCGCGTCGCGGCGCCGGGCGCCCGGCGCGCCTCGTCACGCTCTGCCCCGCGCGGGGCCGGCGGAGGCGGCGACCGGCGGGAGGCGCCGGCATGCTGGCATCGCCGCCACGGTACCGTCGAGTGGCGTGAGACGGCTCCTGCGATCAGCGGTCGCCCTTGCCATGCCAGCCGCCCTGCTCGCCGCGTGCGGGGCCGGCCCGCCCGCGGTCACGGCTGCCGCCGCGAGGAGCGCAGTGCCGCGCGCCTACCGGACCCTCTTCAACCTGTCGGACAAGTCCGTCACGGCCAAGCTCGACGTGGTCGAAGACGGCCAGACCCTTCGCCGGGCCATGGCCGAGGCGCTCGCCTCGCCGCTTGCCGCCGCGGCGGCCGGGGCAGCCGTCCACCAGGTGACCCTCCTCGGCCGCCCGGCGTGCCAGAACGCGTTGGAGCCGTGGCCGTGCGCCAGGGTCGTCTACGACATCGTGGCCACGAACGGCAGCGCGCTCGAAGCGAACTCCGCCGGCTACGCCGTGTACGTCGGCGGGAGGTGGCTCGTGGCCAAGAACACGGTGTGCGGCCTCTTCGAGCTCCTGTACACGACCGAGAACAAGTCGGGCACCCCGCCGGGCTGCTGACCCGCGGGCGTCCCCGTTCCGTGAGGCTCGGGGCCCACCAGGTGCGGGCGCGGCCTCACGCGTCGCCACCGCGCCCGGCCCGCCCGTCGCCGGCCCGCCCTGGAGCAGCCGGCGCGGCACGTGCCGCCGGCAGCAGCGCCGCCACGACCTCGCCTGCCTCGGCAGCCGGCCCCTGGTGGACGACCCGGCCGCGCGCCAGCACGACGGCCCACTGGGCGAGCTCGAGGGCCCGGGCGACGTGCTGCTCGATGACGAGCAGGGCGGTCCCGGTGTCGCGGAGGGACCGCAGGGCGGCGAAGACCTCGTCGAGGACGACCGGGTCGAGGCCGAGGGAGAGCTCGTCCACCACGAGCAGGCGCTGGGGCACGGCGAACACCCGCGCCAGGGTGAGCATGCGCTGCTCGCCTCCCGACAGGGTGCCCGCCGCCTGGTGCCGCCGCTCGGCCAGGCGCGGGAAGGCCCCGAACGCACGCGAGAGCGCCTCGGCCTGGCCGCGCCGCCCGACCGCCTGGCGGAACGTCAGGACGAGGTTCTCCTCGACGCTCAGCGTGGCGAACACCGAGCGTCCCTCGGGCGCGTGGGCGAGCCCCAGGCGGGCGATGCGCCAGGCCGGCCAGCGGGTGACGTCGCGGCCGGCGAAGCGCACCGAGCCCGCCGTCGGCCGCACGAGGCCCGACACGACCCTGGCCACCGTCGACTTCCCGGCGCCGTTCGGCCCGACGAGGGCCACCGCCGTCCCCTCGGCCACCTCGAAGGACACCTCGAAGAGGGCCCGGTAGGGACCGTAGGCGGCGTCGACGCGGCACACCTCGAGCAGCGGGCGCCCCGAGGCGGCGGGCGAGCGCGCCGGGTCGCTCGCCATGCTCAGCGTCCCTGCCCCAGGTAGGCCCGACCCAGGTACGCCTGGCGAACCCCGGGATCGGCCATCACCTCGAGCAGCGGGCCGTCGGCGATCTTGCGGCCGAAGTTCAAGACGACCAGGCGGCTCACGACTGCCGCCACCATCTCGAGGTCGTGCTCGACGAGCAGCACCGCCGTGCCCTGCTCGGCCCGGACCCGGCCGATCACCTCGACGAGGCCGGCCGTCTCCGCCTCGTCGAGCCCGGAGGAGGGCTCGTCGAGCAGGAGCAGGCGGGGCCGGGAGGCCAGGGCGCGGGCCAGCTCGACCAGACGGCCGTAGGCGAGGCCCAACGCCTCCACGGGCACGTCGGCCACATCGGAGAGCCCGGTGATCGACAGCAGCTGGTCGGCCTCCCTGCGCTCCGGTGATCTCGGCCGTCCCACGGCGAGCCGCTCGCGCCAGGTCCGGTGCCCACCACCGTGGACCCGGAGCGCGACCAGCACGTGCTCGCGGGGCGTCATGCCGGTGAAGAGCTCCAGGCGCTGGAAGGTGCGGGCGATCCCCAGGCGGCTGCGGCGGAACGTCGGCAGCGTGTCGATCCGCACACCTGCCAGGCTGATCGTGCCGCTGTCGGGTCGCAGCAACCCGAGCACGCAGTTGAACAGCGTGGTCTTGCCGGCCCCGTTGGGGCCGACGAGCCCCACCGCCTCGCCGGCCTCGACGTCGAGGGACACCGAGTCGAGCGCGGCAATGCCGCCGAAGCGCTTCGAGATGCCTCGCAGCTCGAGGAGTGCCATCGTCACCTGCCGGCGGGCTCGCCGGGCGGCTGACGCTCGGCGAGCCAGACGATCGCCGCAGCCAGGCGCGACCTCGGCCTCCGCTCGCCCGGCGATTGCCCGGCGCCTGGCGCCAGGCGTTCGGCCGGACCGCTCCCACCGGTGCGTCCTGCCTCGCGCTCGCCACCACCCGACAGGTACCGGGCGAGTTGCTCTGCCCGGTCGAGGACCCACCGCTTGGCATAGGGGACCACGCCCTCGGGGTGCCGCACGTAGCTCAGCGCCGCCAGGCCGAACACCAACGCCACGACCGAGGTGTAGCGGCTGGGCAGCGTGCTGACGAGCTGCTGCAGCACGGCGTACGCGAGGCCGGCTTCGATCGCGCCGGCCACCGAGTGGATGCCCACGACGGCCACCACCACCACGAAGACGAGCGAGAACTGGTAGTTGAAGTCGTTCGGCGAGATCGTCTGCTGCAGCGAGGCGTACAGGGCGCCGCCGACGCCGGCGATGCACGCCGACAGGGCGAAGGCAATGACCCGGAGCCGGACGATGTCGATGCCGATCGAGGCGGCAGCCGTCTCCGAGCCGCGGAAGGCGCCGAGCTCCTGGCCCAGGGTGCCGCCGCGCAGCAGCCACACGGCGCCGGCCACGATCAGGAGCACCGCGAGCGCGACCCAGAAGAACGCGGCGTCCGTGCCGAAGCTGATCCCGCCGACCTGCGGGCGAGGCACCGTCAGGCCGTTGGCGCCGTTCCCCGCCCACGGGTAGGGGAAGACGACGTTGTCGGCGAGGAGCGCGAAGGACAGGGTGAAGAGGGCTAGCGCGCCGCCGCCCAGGCGCAGGGCAGGCACCGACACCAGCGCGCCCACGATCGCCGCCGCCACCCCGCCAACCAGCGTGCCGAGCAGCACCGGCGTGCCGAAGTGGGCCGCCAGCTGCCCCACGGTGAAGGCGCCGACGCCGGCGACGGAGGCCTGGCAGAGCGAGATCTGCCCCGCCATGCCGGTGAGCACGGTGATGGACAGGAACACCACGGCGAACACGAGGCCCTGGGTGAGGGTGAATTGCCAGTTGCCCGGCACGAGCAAGAGCGCGGTCACCACGAACATGAAGACGAGGAACGCGGTGAAGGCCCGCGTGCCGAGGGCGACCTCGGTCATGCGGGCCGGCGGCCGCAGCGAGGGACGCGGTGGGTCGCACGACGCGAGCGGGTCGCCGAGCGCCGGCGAGGCCTCGAGGGTCCGGCGGGTGACCAGGAGGACCGCCAGCACCACGAAGGGAAAGGCGGGGCGCAGCCCCGAGGACAAGATGGTGCCCGAGGGCAGGTACCCGCCGATGATCTGCTGGGCCACCCCCAGGCCGATCCCGCCCGCCAAGGTGAGCGGGAGGCTCGAGAGCCCCCCGACCACGGCCGCGGCCAGGGCGGCGACCAGCAGGGCCGTGAAGTCGGTGGAGCTGACCTGCGCGTACATGGGCGCCAGGAGGACCCCGGCCAGGCCGGCGTAGAGGCTGGAGAGCATCCACGCGAAGGCGCTCACCCGGTCGGCCCGGATGCCGGCGAGCTCGGTCATCCGCGGGCTCTCCACCACGGCCCGCATGCGCAGACCGAGGCCCTGGGAACGGAAGACGAGGGCCAGGACGGCCACCGCCGCCACCGTCACGACAGTGGTCGCGATCTCCTCCCCCGACACGGCGGTGCCGGCCAGGCGGAAGTACACGCGCGTCGGGTCGAGCAGGACCGAGGGGGGCACCCGGCGGGGCCCCGTGCCGAAGGCCATGTCGGTGACCGCCGGCAGGGCGATCATGAGGCCGAGCGCCGGCACCAGCTTCACGAGCGGGGGCGCCGTGCGGGTGTGGCGGAACAGCAGGCGGTCGAGGACGAGCCCGAGGACCGGCCCGAGCACGACGACGGCCACGACGAAGGCGGCCCACGTCGGCCAGCCGTCGCGGACCGCCGCGTAGAGCACGACCGCCGACACGTAGGCCTGCGCCCCGAAGGCGAGGTTCAACACGCCCGAGGCCTTGTAGGTGAGCACCACCCCCACCGCCATCAGCGCGTACGCGCACCCGAAGGGGACCCCCGGTATCGCGTACGAGAGCAGCTGGCTCAAGGAGGCCCGCCACGAGCAGCCTGGCCGGCGGCACTTGTCGCCGGCTGGAGCGGCGGCACCCCGGGAGGCAAGGTGGCCAGCGGTTGGACCGGTGGCCTCGATGGCGCCGGCACCGGGAAGCACGTGAACACGCTGGGCGGGGTGCCGTACACGGGCACGAAGCGGTCCCCCTGGACCTGCACGAAGGCCGTGCAGTTCGTGGGCCCGGTGACGGGCCGGTGCGCAGTCTGCCAGTCGACGGGCGCCAAGATGCCATCCGCAGTGAAGCTCGGGATCCGGTTGAGGGCGGCCACGAGCCGGCTGCGCGTGACGTCGCGCCCGATCGCCCGGAGCCCGGTCACGAACAGGTCGGCGCTCGTCCACCCGGCCAGTGCCGCCTCGGAGGGCTTGGTGCCGGGCGCGTAGCGCGCCAGCGCCGCGAGGAAGCGGTCCATGCCGGGGTACGCACCGGGGTCGAGCTGGGCGACCTCGAAGGGCACGTGCTGGAGGAGCAGGTACACGCCCTGCATGGCCGAGCCGAACTGCTGGAGCGCCGTCGGGTCGTAGCCGTCCAACCAGTACTGCACGGCGCCGTTCATGCCTGCCTGCTGCATGGTCTGGGCCAGGAGCACGTTGCCGCCGAGGTCCATGCACGACGCGACCATGTCGACCCCGGCCGCCTGCATCCGGCTGACGTCGGCATGGAGGTCCGAGGCCGGGGCGGGAATGCTCAGGTCCTCGAAGGCCACGGGCACCCCGTACTGGTGGAAGGCCCGCAGCACGCCCTGGCATCCCTGCTGGGAAGCGGCCACGTTATAGGCGAGCACGGCGGCCGCCCGGACGTGGCGTTGCTCGGCGAGGAACGCAGCGGGCACCTGAGGGCCACTGAAGTTCGTGTACGAGCCGGTGTTGCCGTACAGGGACGGCCCTGCCAGCCACTGGTTGTTCGGATTCACGTTGAGGCCGAACGTGGGCACGTTGTGCGACGCCAGGTAGCTCGCCCCGCTGAACGACGGCGTGGCGACGGCCACCACCGCGAAGACGTGGTCCTGGTCCACGAGAGTACGGGCTGCGCTGGCGTCGACCGAGGGGCTGGACTGGTCGTCGAGCTTGTAGGCGAAGTCGATCCGCCGGCCGTTCACCCCGCCCTCGTCGTTGACCATGTCGATGTAGACCTGCGCCCCGACGAGCACCGGCGCGAAGTCCGCGGGCAGCGGCCCGGTCTGGGAGGCCAGGCCGCCCACCACGATGCGGTCGGAGAACACGCCCTCACGGTTGCCAGAGGTCGACACGCTGGCGGTGACGTTGCCACACCCTGCCACGGCAACCGGGAGGGCCGCCGCGAGCACGGCGGCTCCGACCGTCCCCATCCGTCGCAACCTCGAGGGCATGTGCCGTTCCTTTCGGGGGTGCCCCCCTCCGAGGCGGCCGCACCCACCCGCCGGAACTTACCATCGGACCCCCCGCCATCCCTGTGACCAGGACCTCTCGTCGAAGGGCGCCACGAGGCCGGATCAGCCGGCGATCGAGCCGTCGCCGGCCGCCGCCTTCTCCTGGCGACGCCAGGGCGAGCGGCGGGGTGCAGGCACGAGCGCAGGCTCGGGCGACGGCGCCGGCAACGCCTCTGCCAGGGGCGGGGCGGACGGCGGGGACCGCCGCTCCTGCAGGCAGGCGTCGCAGAGATAGGCGCCCTCGAAGAGGCGGGTGACACCGCGCCGTCGGCACGACGCGCACCGGTGGTCGAGGTAGACGAGACGTTCCGGCGCCGGCGCCCCGGTCGGGTTCGCCAGCTCGTCCAGCCGGCGCTGGACGGCGGCGGAGAGCTGCCAGGCACCGCCTGCACCGTCGCCGCGCTGCACGAGGCCGAAGGCCACGAGGTCGCGCAGGAGCGGGTCGAAGGTCTTGATCGGGTAGCTGCGCCTTGTCTCCACGTCGGCCCCGCCTCCTCGTCGTCCGGACGTGCACGCTCGTTTCACGCCGTTGCCAATCTGGCTCTTCCCAGTGTGCCGCGGCGTACGCACCTCGCGATCGCGGTTCGGGGCCGGCCACGTCGCCTCCCGCGCGGTGCGGGCGCGTGCATGAAGACCTGAGCTGCGGTGGCGTGAGCACCCGACGCACCCATTGACGACGACCCGCGAGATGGCGTAGGTAAGAGGTGGTCGTCGTGTTCGACGGGAGGTTCGCCATGGGTCCTGACATGGTCGTGACCGACTTCCAGGTGCCCGACCGGCTCCTGCGCCTGGACCGGGGCTCCCACCGGCCCGACTCCGGCCGGGCCTGCGCCATGGAGGCGGCGTCGTGGCTGGCGGGCGAGAAATGGTCCGACCACCCTCGTTCCGTCCACCGGGTCATCGCCGGCGTCGCCAGGTGGGTCAACGACGAGCTCGGCGACGCCGAGCGCCAGCAGCTGTGGCCGCTCATCATCGCCTCGCTCGACACGGCGCGCTCGAGGAGCCCGTGGCTGGCCCACCGGCTTCGCCGGTGCGCGTGGAAGGCTCGTGCGAGCTCGCGGGGCGAGAACCCGCGCCAGGTGTGGGAGGCGGTCCTGGCCGAGCACGCCCGGCTCACGGGCCACGAGCCCCGGCCCGTGCCGGCGGCGCGCTTCGAGAGCCTCGCCGCGCACCTCCGCCGACTGCACGGCGCCAGTCGCGTCGATCCCTGACGCACCGGGGCAAGGGGCGCTCGCCCGCCGTCCGCCCGTCCGGCGCCCGGGGCACAGCGCTCAGGCGCCGAGGGCGAAGCGTCAGGCGCCGACGGCGAACCACTGCGCTCCGGCGCGCCCGGAGCGAGCGCTCAGGCGCCGAGGGCGAACCACTGCGATCGGAACGGGAAAAGGTAGCGGTCCGTGAGCACGTTGAGGATGCGCCGCGCGTCGCCGAAGCGCTCGTCGAGCTCCCCCAGCACCCGCAGCGAAGCCGACAGGGGCGCGGGGACGAGCTCGTAGGCCAGCCGGTACCAGCGTCGGCCGAGCCGCTCGAGCAGCTCGACGCTGCCAGGGTCGCCGAACCCGGGGACCGACACCGTCCCCGAGGTCTGGTGCTCCGGGCGCAGGCGCCCGGCCCGCAGGAGCCTGCCCTCCTCGACGGGCGAGAAACCGTGCACCGCGGTGTGGTCGGGGAACACGCCGGTCAAGAAGAGCGCCAGGTCCCCGAGACGCCGGTAGACGCCGGGGCGCTCGGCGTCCGCGACCACGTCGAGCAGCCCGGCGAGCCGAACCGGATCGAGCTCCGAGAACCGCTGGCGGCGCAGCCCGCGTCGGGTGCGCACGACCACGCTGCCGCTCGCCACCCGGGTGAAGGAGGCCAGCAGCTCGGCCAGGAACAACCGCCGCCAGGGATCGGCGAGGAACTCGCGGAGGCCGGCCACGTCGAACACCGGCGCCCGGTGACGCGGGCCGAGCCACTCGCGCACGTGGGTGGCACCGGCCAGCTCGGCCATCGTGGCGTGGACGGCCACGGCGAAGACGCAGAAGGGCGAGGCGGGCAGCATGTCGCAGCGGTCTCCGCCTGGCGCGAACACCGCCGCCGCCGCCTCGGGGCGCTCGAGGAGCTCGCCCACGAGCTCAGGTCGGGCACGAATGCCGCCCACGACGCCCTCGGGCGCCCCGGCACCGGCCAAGAGGGCCAGGTCGACGTCGGTCAGGTGCTGCAGGTAGCACTGCCCCAGGAACGAGTGGTCCACCATCTCGATTCGACGATACCGATCGCACCGATGCCGCCGTCACCGCCTGGCCTGGCAGAACGCGATCAGCGCACGAGGTCCCGGACCTGGCTGGTGGCCTGGATGTGGCCGGCCCGCAGGTACGCCTCCGCGTTGGCGGCGATGGAGCCGGGATCGTAGCGGTAGTTGACCATGATGCCGTAGGAGCGCTCGATCTCGTAGGGGGCCGTGTTCGCGCGCCAGTGGAGCCGCTCGATCCGCGCCCCGTTGGAGAGGTGGAAATTCGCGACCGAGTCTGCGCTGCGCCCGTTGCGTCGGGTGGTCAGGTACCGGGCGCACATGGACATCAGCGCGGTGCGCGTGCCTTCGCCCAGCTCCTCGAGGCGGCCCGCAGCCAGCCGGGCCGCGACCTTCCCGGGCTCCCCCCCGAGCGCCGCCAGCTCGCCTGGGGTGAGCCTGCCCTCGGCCAGCTGCGTGTCGGCCCAGCGCCGGAAGCCGGGGATCGGCGACAGGGTGGCGAACACCCGCAGGCCCGGCAGGTCGCGGCGCAGCTGCTCGACCACGTGCTTGATGAGCTCGTTGCCGAGCTGCACCCCGGCCAGGCCCGGCTGGCATGAGGTGATCGAGTAGAAGATGGCCGTGTCCTCCTCGGACGCCTCCCCGGAGCCCGGCTCCTCGACCCCGTCCGCGCCGTCACCGGGGCCGAGCAGGGCGCTCATGTCACCCGCCAGGCCGTGGGTGAGGGCGACCTCCACGAAGACGAGGGGCTCGTCGGGCATGGCGGGGTGCAGGAACGCGAAGCAGCGCTGGGAGCCGTGGAGCCGGTGCTTGAGCTCGTCCCACGAGCGGATCTCGTGCACCGCCTCGTAGGCGATGAGCTTCTCGAGCAGGGCTGCCGGCGACTCCCAGGTGATCCGGTGCAGCTGGAGCAGCCCGACGTCGAACACGGTCGAGAGGTGCGCCGCCAGCTCGTCGTCGATCCCCCGCAGCGCCGGGTCGCTGCCACGGCAGGCGAGCAGGTCGGCACGGAGGTCGACCAGCAGCTTCACTCCGTTGGGGAGCCCGGTGAACACGTGGAAGAGGCGGGCGTAGCGGGGCGTGAGGGCGCGGCGCAGCTGGCGCTCGGCGTCGACCCGCTCGGTCGGCGACCCGGCCCCGGCCATCGCGGCCAGGGCGTGGTCGACGTCGTCGGCCACGGTCGCGAACTGCTGCGCCAGGCGCTCGAAGAACCGGCGCCGCCCCTCCGCGTTGAGGGTGGTGTAGGCCTCGAGGATGGCGGCCGCCTCGGCCCGTCGGGCCACCGGCTCGCGCTGGAGGAGCACCCCCTCGAGGGCGTCGGCGAGCCGGTCGGCATCGGCCGGCGGGAGCGCCGCGCCGACGGCCAGCGCCCGCCGGTCGCGCTGGCGCCGCCGGTGGGCCCGGCGGAGCAAGCGCTCGAAAGGCCCCAGACGAGGGCGCGCGTCCACTGCCACGCCACCATCCTACGGCCGCGCCAGCCGAGTCCCACGCCGGCGAGCCGGCGTGGGCTCAGGGGCCCGGGGCGAGCACCTCGCCGGCCGAGCCGTTCGCCCGAGGCCCGCCCGGGGTCCCGGCCCCCCTGATCGCCTCGACGAGCGCCTCCGCGGTGCCGACGAGCCCGGCAGCCGGATAGGGCACCACGACCTTGGCGTTGGGCGAGGCGGCCACGTCCTGGAGGGCCCTCAACTGCAGGACGGCCAGGGTGTTGGGGTTGATCGTCACCTGGTCGACGGCGTCGAGGGCGGCCGCCTCCCCCTGCCCGCGCAGCAGGCGGGCCTGCTTCTCACCCTCGGCTTGGAGCCGAAGGGCCTGCATCTGGGCCTCGGCGGCGAGGATCGCGGCCTGCTTGGCGCCCTCGGCCTCGAGCACGGCGGCCTGCCGGCGACCCTCGGCAGTGTTGATGGCAGCCTGCTGCTCGCCCTCGGAGGTGAGGATGGTGGCGCGCTTGTGCTGTTCGGCCTCTTTCTGCTCGGACATCGCCTGGAGGATGTTGGCCGGGGGTGTGATGTCGAGGATCTCGATCCGGTTGAGCCGGACCCCCCACTTCATGGTGGCATCGGCCATGTGCTCCTGCATGCGGGCGTTGATCGTCTCGCGGTCCGACAGCGACTGGTCCAGCGTGAGCTCGCCGAACACGGCCCGCAGGGCGGTGATCGACAGCTGGTCCACGGCGAGCTGGAAGTCGTTGATCTCGAAGAGGGCCGCCTTGACGTCGATCACCTGGCAGAAGATGGTGGCGCTCACCTGCAGGGACACGTTGTCGCGCGTGATCACCGACTGGCGGTCGCCCACCTGGGGGAACTCGCGCATGTCGACCTTGACCATCCGGTCGACGAAGGGCGCGAGGAACGAGATGCCCGGCTGGCGGACCGAGCGGAACTGGCCGAGGCGCTTCACCACCCCGACGCTCCCCTGCTGGACGATCTTCACCGAGGAGGCGACCACGAGGGCCACCACCACGACGGCGGCGAGCGCCGCCACGACGGCGATCGCGACCATGGCGCCGGTGCTTGCGATCATGGCGCCTCCCTTCTCGGGGTGTTCAGTCGGTGGGGTACACGACGAGCAGGCCCCGGTCGATGTCGGCCACCACGACGCTCGTGCCGGCAGGGATGGTCGCGGCGGGATCCAGCGGGACGGCCAGCCACTCCTCCCCCCGGGCACGCACCCTGCCTGGCTGGTGGACGCCCACGATCTCCCTCGTGACGAGGGCCGTGTCGCCCACCATCCCCTGGACGCCGCTCAGCAACCGATCCTCCTCGTGGCGGCTGCCCCGGGTCGGGCGCCGGCCTGGGACGACGCCGCCGTCGACGACTATAGGACCACAGCGAGCCAGCACCACGGCGAGGCTGGCACCCTGCCCCTGGGCCCCCCACCCGGCCTCGCTCAGAACGCCCCGCAGGTCACCTCGACGCGACCCCCGGTGACCGCGGCCACGTCGAAGCGGACCTCCTCGAAGCGCTCGTGCTGCTGGGCGAGCCAGCTTCCTGCCAGGCGCCGCAGCCGCCGGCGCTTGGCGCCGGTGACCGCCTCGAGGGGGGTGCCGCGGTCGGCGGACGTACGCGTCTTGACCTCGCACACCACGAGGGTGCCCCCGGCCCGGCAGACGAGGTCGATCTCCCCGGCGCCGCAGCGCCAGTTCCGGGCGAGCACCTCGTAGCCCGCCCGCTCGTACCAGGCTGCGGCCAGGGCCTCGCCCTCGGCTCCGAGCGCGCGGCGTGCGGCGCGCCGCAGGGGCCGGCCCGGATCGGGGGAGGCGTCCACAGGTACCGAACGGTCGGGCACGGCAGGTGCCATGTGCCACCAGACCCGACATCC
>DATGLW010000092.1:0-60356 GCA_035293965.1 Acidimicrobiales bacterium | reverse complement strand
GACCCCAGGCGCGATCGTCAACACCGCTTCGGCTGCAGGGATGGTGGGGTGGGGCGGCACCGTCTACGGCACCACCAAGGGGGGCGTGATCCAGATGACCCGGGCTGTCGCCATCGAGGCCGCCCCCTTCGACATTCGCGTCAACGCGATCTGCCCTGCCGCCATGCCGACGACGAACTTCGGCGTCCACGACCCTTCGCAGGCCTTCCAGCAAAAGCCCGACGAGATGGTGTCGGCGGCCGGGCAGCTGCACCCCCTTGGCCGGCCGATCCTGCCCGAGGACTGCGCCGAGGCGGCCGCCTTCCTGGCGTCGGACAGGGCCCGCAACATCACCGGCGTCCTGCTGCCGATCGACGGGGGGTACACGGCCCGCTGAGCCGTGCGCCCGGGCCGTGGGCTCGCGCGGTGATGCAACGACGTTCTACTGCGGCAGCCGAACGTGCTACGGTGTCACCCCGAGCCGAGGGCGGTGCCGGGGGTTCGACGCCCGTCCCGGCATGGCGGCGAGGGACCCGTGCTTCTTCGGGGGGGCGTCTCGATCCGAGGGGAGGAAATGGGATGGGAAGAAGGGTCGCGTCGACGGTCGCGGCGGCGTTCGCCGTCGGCCTGCTGGCCACCGGCTGGGGTGTCGCCCCGGACGGCGCGGCGGCCGCGGCGTCGGGTCGGCCGATCACGATCGGGCTGATCACCTCGGAGACCGGCCTCGCCGCGTCGTCCTTCATCGACGCCCAGTGGGGCGCGCAGGCGCGGATCGCGGCCCAGAACGCGGCCGGCGGGGTCCACGGCCACCGCCTGGTCCTCGATGTCGAGGACGACCAGTCCAGCCCCTCGGAGAACCAGACGGCCGCCCAGCTGCTGGTCCAAAAGGGCGCCTTCGGCATCATCGAGGACACCTCGTTCACCTTCGGGGCCGCCAAGTACCTCAGCCAGCAGGGCGTGCCCGTGACGGGCGCCGCCATCGACGGCCCCGAGTGGGGCCAGCAGCCGAACACGAACATGTTCAGCGTGACGGGCATCGGCTCGACCCCCATCGGCGGGAAGTACTACACCTACGACACCAACGCGCGGTTCCTGAGAGCGATCGGCGTGACCAAGCTGGCCGGCGTGGCCTTCGCCATCCAATCGGCGATCCAGGCAAACAGCTCCACCTTCCAGGCGGGCGCTCCCCTCGGGATCTCCCAGTGCTACGTCAACAACTCGGTGCCGTTCGGGGCGGTCGACTTCACGGCTGCGGTGCTCGCCATCAAGTCCGCGCACTGCAACGGGCTGGTGGCAGCGACCTTGCTGTCCACGGACATCGCCCTCAGCAACGCGCTGGAGCAGGCCGGGCTCACGGGCATCAAGCAGCTCTACTACACGGGGTACGACCAGAACCTGCTCGACCAGCCCAAGGCGATGGCGTCGATGGCAGGCGACTACACGACGACCGCCGTCAACTACGCCGACCCCACTCCCGGTGCCCGGAACATGCTCGCGCAGCTGAAGAAGTACACCCCCTTTCGCGGGTCGATCCCGAGCCTCAACATCTCGCAGGGATGGGCGGCGGCCGACCTGATGATCAAGGGCCTCGAGCTGGCCGGGAGGAACCCGACGCGGCAATTGTTCATCTCCAGGCTGCGTCAGGTCGACCACTACACCGCGGGCGGCCTCTACCCCAACCCGGGAGTCAGCTTCCGGCACTTCGGCACGGTCGCGCAGTTCCCGAAGACCGGGTGCAGCTACTACATGAAGATCACGGCCAACGGGTTCGTCCCGTACCATGGGGGCAAGCTCGTGTGCGGCAAGCTCGTCGCCACGAACCCGGCCGGCTCCTGACGGCTCGGCATCGGAGGTCCGCACCCTGAGCGGCACCTTCCTCGAGCCCCCGGTGCCGGACCGCTCGGCGAGCGGGCGCATCGCCGTCGTGGGCGTCGGCGAGACCGACTACGGCCACGACTACCGCGCGGCTCGTGCGGGCGGCCCCGGCTACGTGGCGCCCGACGCCGTGACCCTCGGCCGCCGGGCGTTCGAGCGGGCCCTCGGCGACAGCGGGCTGCGCCGGGAGGAGGTCGACGGGTTGTGCGCGTCCTTCCCCTACGGCGGGCCCGATCCCGCCGCCTTCGCGGCAGCCCTGGGCCTCGCCCCGCGCCACGTCATGGCCGGCGGGGGGATGATGCCCCTGCTGCCCGCCGCCAACGCGCTGGCAGCGGGCAGCTGCCGCACGATGGCCGTGGTGCACGCGCTCCCTTCGCGGGCCCTGGGCCGCCAGTACGGGGGCCAGACCTATGGCGGCAGCGGCCGCGACTCCTACTACTACTACCACCCCTGGGGGTGGAGCTCCCAGGCCGCGCACTGGGCGTTCATGTTCACGTCCTACGCGGCCACCTACGGCGTCACCGAGGAGGACCTCGGCGCGGTGGCGGTGACCCTTCGGGCCCACGCGGCCCGCAACCCGAACGCCACCATGCGCGCACCGCTCTTTCTCGAGGACTACCTCGCCAGCCGCTACGTCGTCCGGCCCATGCGGCTGCTCGACCTGTGCCTCGTCAACGACGGCGCCGTCTGCGTCATCCTGGCCGCGGCGGACCGGGCCCGTGATCTCCGTCACGCGCCGGTGCTGCTGGCGGGGTGGGCGGCGGCACGGGTGAGTCATTCCAAGATGCGCGCCATGGCACTCGAGTGGCTCCACCCGCAGCTCGCCGCAGCGGGCAGGGCCGCGCTGGGCATGGCCGGGGTGACGGTCGCCGACGTCGACCACTTCGAGGGCTACGACGCGTCGACCATCCACCTCGTGTGCCAGCTGGAGGGCTACGGCTTCGCCGAACGCGGCCAGGGCCTCGCCTTCTGGAAGGAGGGCCACACCGAGATCGGCGGCACGATCCCGACCAACACCGGCGGCGGGATGCTGTCGGAGGCGTACCTGCAGGGGTGGAACCTCCTCGCCGAGGCGGTGCGGCAGCTGCGTGGTGAGGCGGGTGCCCGCCAGGTCGACGGGGCGGAGGTGTCGCTGTTCTCCTTCGCCACCACCGAATCGGCCCACCCCGTGGTCCTCACCCGGGGCACGTGAGGTGGTCCAGCGCCGTCCGAACCGGGTGGCCGGGCCCGGCCACGACGAGTTCTGGGCGTTCTGCAGCCAGGGGGAGCTGCGCATCCAGCGCTGCGAGGATTGCGGGCACTGGTCGTGGCCGCCGGCCGGCACCTGCGAGGCCTGCGGGCAGGATCGGCTGACCTGGTCCCTTTCGTCCGGCGTCGGCCGGGTCGTCGCCTGGTGCACGTTCGAGCGGCGCTACTACGCCGAGCTCGACGTACCGTGGGACGCGATCCTCGTCGAGCTCGAGGAGGGCCCGCTGTTCGTGAGCAACCCGTCGGGGTTCACCAATGACCGGGTGGCCTGCGGCATGCGCGTCCGGGTCGCGTTCGTCGACTGCGAGGACGACGCGGGACCCTTCAGGCTCCCGGTGTTCGAGGAGGCGTGAGCGCGGGCGGTGCCCCGTCCCGCGAGGGCACACGTCGCCGGCTCGCGGGGGCAGCTGCGCCCCGTGCGGAGCCCCGCGCCGGTCAGAGGTTCGCGCCCAGGATGTTGTCGAGGTACTCCTCCATCTCCTTCAAGATGTCGTCGGGGACCTCGGACTGCTGGAGCACCGGGCCGAACGAGGCGCGGACCTGCGGGTCGTCGAAGCGCTGCTCGACCATCTCTTCGAATCGTCGGCGCGCGGCGACGAGGCGCCGTGGCCGGAACTCGGACGGCCAGCCGTCCGCGTGGGGCTTGTGGTCCTTCAGCACCTGGCGAGCCACGGCCACCTTGTGCACCTCGGTGGGGCCGTCGACGAGGCCCATCGTGCCGCCGCCAGCACCGATGCTCATGGCGTTGGAGACGCCCAGGGCGCCGTGGATGTGGACGGTGCGCGCCGAGATGTCCGTGAGCACCTGGGCGGCCAGCACCTTGCAGGCTGACACGTACTGGCGCACCGCTGCCGTGCTCGACTGGTCGATCAGCCAGGCCGTGTACATCACGAGCAGACGGAACTGCTGGATCTGGATCCACGAGTCGGCGATCGCCTCCTGGACCATCTGCTTCTCGGCGAGCAGGCTCCCCTGGGTGAAGCGCGACAGGGCTCGTTCGCACATCATGTCGAACATGCGCTTGGCGCCGGCGACCGAGCGCATGGCGTGGTGGATGCGCCCGCCGCCGAGCCGGCGCTGGGCCACCTCGAAGGCGCGGCCCTCGCCGCCGAGCAGGTTCTCTGCCGGCACGCGCACGTTCTCGTAGCGAACGTGGGCGTGATGGCCCTCGTGCCAGCCCTCGGAGCCGAGCCCGAGGTGGTGGAGCACGTGGATGCCGGGCGTGTCCGCGGGCACCAGGAACATCGACATGCCCTTGTAGGGGGAGACGTCAGGGTTGGTCACCGCCATCACGATGAGGAATTGGGCGGTGCGGAGGTTCGAGGAGAAGAACTTCTCTCCGTTGATGACCCACTCGTCGCCGTCGCGCTCGGCCCGGCAGCGGAACTGCTTGGGGTCTGCCCCTCCCTGGGGCTCTGTCATCGAGTAGCACGAGAAGGCCTCGCCCTCGAGCAGGGGCTGGAGGTACTTCGCCTTCTGCTCGGGCGTGCCGTAGGCGGCGATGATCTCGGCGTTGCCCGTGTCGGGCGCGGCGCAACCGAAGACGATCGGCGCCCACGGCGAGCGACCCAGTATCTCGTTGAGCAGCGCCAGCTTGAGCTGGCCGTAGCCCTTGCCGCCGAGATCGGGATCGAGGTGGGCCGCCCAGAGGTCCTGCGCGCGCACCTCGTCCTTCAGCTGGTTGACGAGGCTCCGCAGCGGCTCCTCGAGCGGGTGGAAGATGAGCTTGGGGTAGAGCAGGTCGAGCGGCTCCACGTTCTCACGCACGAACGCGTCCGCCCAGTCCAGCTTGGTCTGGAACTCGGGCTCGGTAGTGAAGTCCCACGCCATCGGTTCTCCCTTCGGCGGCGTCGCGGCACCGTCGCCACGGCGCGCGGTGAGGAGTGTAACGTCGACTCGTTCCCATGGTCCAGAACATCGTTCCCGAGCTGGAGACGGAGCTTGCCCGCCAGGCGGTGCGGCGCGCGCTGGCCGGCCGCGAGACCGCCTACGTCCAAGAGGTGCAGCGTCTCCTCGACGCCGGCCAGGCGCTGATGGAGGAGGCGGGCACGGGCGCGCCGGTGCGCGTGGCCGACATCGTGAGGCGGGCCGGGCTCTCGAACCAGGCCTTCTACCGCCACTTCCCGAGCCGCGACGCGTTCGTGGCGGCGGTCGTCGAGCGCGGCGCGGCCCGCCTGGCGAGCTACGTCGCCCACCAGGTGCAAAAGGCGGCGGGACCAGAGGACGCCGTCCGCCGCTGGATCACCGCGGTCTTGTCGCAGGCGGCCAACCGCCGGGTGGCGGGGCAGACGCGGGCGGTCATGTGGAACCTCCAGCAGCTCCGGCCCGGCACCGACGGCGGGTCCATGCGGCCGCCCTTCGAAGAGCTCCTCGTCGAGGCGCTGCGCGAGCTCGGCTCGCCTGATCCCGAGCGCGACGCCGCAGCGATCGCGGACGTGGCGTTCGGCCGCCTGCATTATCATCTCTGGGGCCCCGGGGCGACCGCCGAGGACGTCGGCCACGTCGTCGAGTTCTGCCTGGCCGCTGCCCGGCGGGGGGCTGCCGGCTGACGTGGGGGGTGCCCGATGGACCTCGAGCTGAGCGAGGAGCAGGCGCTGCTCCAGGAGAGCTTCGCCGACTTCTTCGCCAAGGAGTCCCCGCCCGAGCGGGTGCGAGCGGCCGAACCCCTCGGGTTCGACCAGGCGCTGTGGGACCGCCTGGTGGCGATGGGGGCCACGACCATCGCCGTTCCCGAGGACCTCGGTGGGGGGGGCTCGGGAACGCTGGACCTCGCCCTCGTGGCCCACGAGGCCGGCCGCCACCTCGCCTCGGTGCCCTTCGTGGATGCTGCCGCCGCCGCCGACCTGCTGGCAGCCTGCGGGGCCGCGGACCTGGTGGCGGCGGTGGTCGCCGGCGCGCTGCCGACCCTCGCCCTGCGGGCCCCGCGCCAGGGCCGCTGCCGCCTGGTTCCCGCCGGGGCCGTGGCCGACATCGTGATCGTCCTCGACGGCCCCGACCTCGTGGCACTGCGGCGCTCGGGCGGCAGCGCGCGTCCCTACCTCCCCTCGCCTCCCAACCTGGCTTCGAGCCCGGTGGCCGACCTCGACCTCGGCGCGGGTGGCTACGAGCGCATCCCGCTCGCCTCGGGCGACGAGGCGCGCAGGCTGCACGAGCAGGCACTGACCGAATGGAAGCTCCTCATGGCCGCCGCGCTCGACGGCGTGCGGCGCGCGGCGCTCGACATCGCAGTGGACTACGTGAAGGCTCGCAAGGCGTTCGGCGTGCAGATCGGATGGTTCCAGGCCATCCAGCACCGGCTGGCGGACGTGGCCGTCGCCGGGGACGGGGCGCACCTGCTGGTCTGCGAGGCCGCGTGGGCGCTCGAGGCAGGGGAGCCCAACGCTGCGGAGCTTGCCTCCATGGCGTACCTGTTCCTGACCGACCTGGCCTTCTGGACCTGCCGCGAGAGCCTCCAGTTCCACGGCGGCTACGGCTACACCCTGGAGTACGACATCCAGCTCTACTTCCGCCGCGCCAAGGCATGGCCCCTGGCCCTCGGTGACCCCCGGCGCGAGTACCAGCGCCTGGCCGCCCGCCTGTTCCCCGACGCCCCCTGAGGAGGACCGGATGGACTTCACCGTTCCCGCCGACCGCCTGGCGGCCTTCCGCGAGGACGCCAGGAGCTGGGTCGACGCGCACCTCCCCGAGCTGGCGACGTGGGCCGAGGAGCAGCGTGTCACCGGGAATTACCACACCCCCGAGCTCCACCGGCGTCTGGCCGAGGCGGGTTGGCTCGGGGCCGGGTGGCCGAAGGAGTACGGCGGCACCGACAACAGCGTCGAGATGGCCCAGGCGATCCAGCAGGAGATCGCGGCTGCCGGCGTCCACAGCGACGGCTGGGCCACCACGCTCATCGTCATCAACACCCTGCGCCACGTCGGCACCGAAGAGCAGAAGCACGAGTTCATCGGTGGCGCGCTGCGCGGCGAGGTGATCATCGTGCTCGGCTACACGGAGCCCGACTCGGGCTCGGACGTCGCCGCTGCCAAGACCCGCGCCACCCGCGACGGCGACGAGTGGGTCATCGACGGCCAGAAGATGTTCACGAGCACTGCCCACCTGAGCACGCACGCCTTCGTGCTGACCCGGACCAACCCCGACGCCCCCAAGCACAAGGGGCTCACGACGTTCCTCGTGCGCCTCGACGCGCCCGGGGTGGACATCCAGCCGGTCTGGACCCTCGGCGGCCAGCGGACCAACGCCACCTTCTACACCGGCGTCCGCACGCCGGACCGGTGGCGAGTGGGCGAGGTCGACGGCGGGTGGCGGGTGATGCACGTCGCCCTCGTCTACGAGCGCGGCGGCGGCGAGGGGCGCCCCAGCGGGCCCAGCCTCCCGGAGCGTCTCGCGCGGTGGGCGCAGCAGGCCGTCCGCGAGGACGGCACCCGGGTCTGGGACGACCCGAGCGTGCGGGAGCGGCTGGCCCGCATCGCCATCGACGCCGAGGTGAGCAGGATGCTCGGCTTCCGGGCCGGCTGGGCCGCCCAGCACGACGACCTGTCGGGCATCGGTGGTGCCGCCGCCAAGCTGTGGGGGACCGAGCGCGGGCAGCGGCATGCCTGGGACATGCTCGACATCCTGGGCCCCGAGGCCGTCCTCAAGCGCGAGTCGGGCGACGCGCCCCTCGATGCGGCGGTCGAGGAGGCATTCCGCTACGGCGTCGTGAGCACGATCTACGGCGGCTCCAGCGAGATCATGCGCGAGATCGTCGCCGAGCGCCAGCTGGGCCTTCCCCGGGCACGTCCGAAGGTGTGACGCCCGGCACCGCCCGTCGGGGCGCGCAGCGGCGCGCAGCGTCCGGGGAGGTGCCGGTCAGCAGGTGCCGCCGGGCGCGCGGGCGGGGGCGGCGAGGAGCCCCCGGCAGATGTGGCGGGCGTAGAAGCGGCCGACCGCGGCCGGATCGTCGAGGTCGAAGGACGTGGCATCGGTGAGCGTCGGGACGGTGCTGACCGTGATGGCCACCCACTCGGCCGCCTCGGCCAGGTCGACGTCGGCGCGCAGCTCCCCGCGCCGCCGGGCGGCGCGCAGCTGGGGGGCTACCAGGTCGCGCAGGAGCCCGACGCGCCGGTCGCTCGAGAGGAACAGCGACTGGAACAGGCCGCGGTCCTGCTCGATGAGGTGCTGGCGAGTGCGGTAGCGCTGGGCGGTGCTGGCGCGCGCCTCGATCAGGGCGGTCAGGAAGGCCTCGAGCGACGGCGCCTGCGCGCCCAGCGCGTCGGCCTCGCGGCGCAGGCGCTGCTCTTCGAGCTCCTGGACCGCCTCGAGGAGAGCCGTGCGGCCGGGGAAGTGGCGGTAGACGGTCTGGCGGGAGAGCCGGGCCACGCGCGCCACGTCGTTGATCGTGGTCTTGTCGTTGCCGAAGTGCGTGAAGCACGCGACGGCGGCCTCGAGGATGCGGGCCCGCGCGCCGGTCGTGGGAGGTTCCTCGGCCGGTGCCACTGCGGCGCGGCGCTCGTTCACGTGTGCCACCTCCGGGGCGCAGGCGGTTGACGGTCGTGGCAATCGTGACACAAAATATCTCGCTGTCACATCCGCGGGAGACGACATGGTGCGCGCTGGTCGGTCACCAGGGGCACCAGGGGGGAGGAGCGCCTTGTTCCCCAAGCGCCAAGCAGCCATCGCCGGCGTCTACCTGACCAAACAGGGGAAGCTGCCCGACCGGACTTCGTTCTCGCTCCAGCTCGAGGCGATCCAGGGGGCGCTGGCCGACGCCGGCATGACGGTGGCCGACGTCGACGGCCTCCTGCCGATGTCGGGGTCCAACCACATCGGGGGCCTCGACGGCGGCACGGCCCCGCACCAGTTCTGGGCCGAGCAGCTGGGAGGCAAGCCGGTCAGCCTCATGGAGGTGGGGGGTGCGTCGGGGCAGCTGGCCAAGGCCACGGCGGCCATCGCCTCGGGCATGTGCGAGGTGGCGGTCCTCTTCTACGGCAAGGCGGGCCGGCCGGTGGGCCCACGGGGCACCGCGATGCCCGACCGGGCGCCCCGCGTGCCCGAGTGGTCCTTCGCGATCCACGGCGCCTACATGATCCCCTTCTACGCGATGTGGGCGCAGCGCTACATGCACGAGTTCAAGGTGAGCTCCGAGGACCTGGCCCAGGTTGCGGTGATCGACCGCTACCACGCCACCCTCAACCCGGACTCGGTCATGGGCGCCAAGGGCGAGATCACCGTCGACGACGTGCTGGGATCGCGCATGATCGCCGAGCCGCTGCACCTCCTCGACTGCTCCCTCGACAACGACGGCGGCTACGCCGTGGTCATCACGACCGCCGAGCGGGCGCGTGACTGCCCGAAGCGGCCGGTCTACGTGCTCGGCGGGGCGGAGGCCGTCTCCACGGACTTCTACGTGAGCTTCAGCGATCCCTGGTTCCCCGAGAGCGGGAAGTCGGTCCGCAAGGCGGCCGACCGAGCCTTCTCCCTGGCCGGCGTCAGCCGCGACGACGTCGACGTCGTGGGCAGCTACGACTGCTTCACCGTGACCGGGCTGCGGAACCTCGAGGAGATGGGGTTCTGCGGGATCGGCGAGGGTGCCGCCTACGTCGCCGAGGGCCACACGCGCCTCGGCGGGAAGATGCCCGTCAACCCCGACGGGGGGCTCCTGTCGGGCAGCCATTGCGGCGACCCCTCGGGCCTCATGGTGGTCGAGGTGGTCAAGCAGCTTCGGGGCGAGTGCGGGGCGCGCCAGGTCGAGGGCGCCAGGATCGGCGTGGCGCAGCAGCAGGGGTTCGCCGTCCACGGCATCGGCAGCACGCTCGTGATGGCCGTCGACTGAAGGAGGAGACGATGACCACCGCGCCACCGAGGCCCTACCTCAAGCCGCTCCCCGACATGAGCGAGGCCAACCGGCCCTTCTGGGAGGGGTTGGGACGCCGCGAATTCCTGGTGCCGCGCTGCGACCGCTGCGGCGACTACAACTGGGTGCCGTACCCGGCGTGCCGTTCCTGCCTGTCGGAGGAGCAGACGTGGACGCCGGTGAGCGGTGAGGCCGAGGTGTACAGCTTCACCATCGTGCACCGGGGGCACGGTCAGTTCAACGACGAGGCACCGTACGCGATCGTCATGGCCAAGCTGGTGGAGGAGCCGAGGCCCTGCATCGTGCTCGGCAACACCAGAGGGATCGCCAACGAGGACCTCTTCGTCGGCATGCCGCTGCGCATCGTCTACGAGGACGTGCCCGGCGAGGACGTGACCCTGTGGCGGTTCGGCCCCCGGTGAGGGACCGGACCCGGGCAGCTGCCCGCGGCCCGAGCGCTCGGGTGGCGCACCCGGCGGCTGCGGCTCGACGGCGGTCGTGAACGCGGACATGGGTGCCCGGGAGCCGGCTCCGCACGCTGGCCAGGGAGCCGTCGGTCACGCGACGTCCTACGGGGCGCGTCTCCACCAGCTGGCACGCGCGGCACCGAACGAGGTGGCGGTCGTCCTCGCCGCCGAGGGTGGTGAGGTGAGCCAGCACACGCGTGCCGAGCTGGACGATCGCTCCACCCAGCTGGCCCGAGTCCTGGCCCGACGCGGGCTCGGGGTCGGCGACCGCCTCGCCATCCAGCTGCCCAACTCGGTGGAGCTCGTCATCGGGTGCTTCGCCGGGTGGAAGCTCGGTGCCACGGTCATCCCCATGCGCTGGGACCTGCCGGATTGGGAGGCCCGCCGAGTGCGGGAGGTCGCCGCGCCCGTCGTCGTGCTCGAGCCTGGCTCGCTCGGGCTCTTCGAGGAGGCGCAGACCCAGCCCGCAGAGCCCTTCGAGTTCGCCACGTCGCCCATCGCGCAGGGCATCTGCAGCTCGGGGGCGACGGGCACGCCCAAGGTCATCCTGCGCAAGACGCCCGCCATCTGGCCGCAGGATGCCCGCTCCACGGCCATCCAGGAGAGCTACGGGCCGCTGCCGACCGCAGCGCAGCGCACCCTCGTGTGCGGCCCCATGTACCACACGAACGGTTTCACCGCCCTGAGCGACCTGCTCTCGGGGTTCAGCACCGTCATCATGGGCCGCTTCGACGCCGCCCGGGCGGTCGAGCTCGTCGAGCGCTTCCGGCCGACCGGCATGGTGGCCGCCACCTCCCTGCTCCAACGCATCGCCCAGGTGCCCGACGTGCGCCGGCGCGACCTCTCGAGCCTCCAGTGGGTCCTCCAGGGGGCCTCGCCCCTGCCGCGCTGGGTCGCCGACACGTGGATCGACCTCGTCGGGGCGGCGAACCTGTACCTGATCTACGGCTCCACGGAGGCGACCGGGGTGGTCGCCATCAGGGGCGACGAGTACCTGGAGCACCCGGGCTCCCTCGGCAAGGGGATCCAGGGGACGCGGGTCAAGATCCTCGGCCCCGCCGGCGAGGAGCTCGAGCCCTACGAGGTGGGGGAGATCTACCTGCGCCCGGGCAACGGCGTGCTGGTCCACGAGTACCTGGGCGACGTGCCCCAGACTCCGGTGACCCCCGACGGCTACACGACGGTCGGGGACCTCGGGTGGCTCGACGAGGACGGTTACCTGTTCCTCGCGGACCGGCGGGTCGACCTGATCAAGTCCGGCGGCGCCAACGTGTTCCCCGCCGAGGTCGAAGTCGCCCTCTCCGAGCACCCCGGCATCGCGGACGTGGCGGTCATCGGCCTGTCCGATCCCGAATGGGGCAAGCGAGTCCATGCCATCGTCCAACCGCGTGACCCTGCCGCCCCGCCCTCGCCGGCCGACGTCATCGCCTTCGCCAAGGCGCGCCTCGCGCCCTACAAGGTGCCCAAGACCGTCGAGCTCGTCGAGCGCGTGCCGCGCTCGGAGGCCGGCAAGGTGAGCCGCCAGGCCCTGGTGCACGAGCGCGAGGGCAGCCGGTGACGGGCGGGGCGCAGGCCTCGGCATCGGGGGGCGAGGCGCGGCGCACGGCATCCGCTGGCGAGGCGCGGGGCACGGCATCGGGGGGCGAGGCGCGCGGCACGGCGCAGGCCGAAGGGGGTGTGCCGCCCGCAGCCCCCCTGGCCGGGGTCCGCGTGCTGGACCTCGCCCGGTTCCCCCCCGGCGCCTTCTGCACGGAGCTGCTGGCGCAGCTCGGGGCCGAGGTGTGCCGGGTCGACCCGCCCGGTTCGGATCCAGCGATGGCGGGCATCGGGGTGGGCCTCAGCCGCAACAAGAAGTCGGTGGCCCTCGACCTGCGACACCCCCGTGGTAGCGAGGTGCTGCGGCGCCTTGCGGCCTGGGCGGACGTCTTGGTGGAGAACAACCGACCCGGTGACCTCGACGAGCGGGGCTTCGGCTACCGCCACGCGGCCGAAGAGCTGCCGGCGCTCATCTGGTGCTCGATCACGGGGTTCGGCCAGGACGGCCCCTACGCCCGGTGGCCGGGTCACGATCTCACCTACACCGCCCACGCCGGGCTCCTCGCTGCCCTCGAGCCGGCCCTCCCCTGGCACCCCCAGGCGATGCTGGCGGTGCCACTCGGCGCGCAGATGGCGGCGACCGGCATCGTGGCCGCCCTGTACGAGCGCAGCCGGACCGGGCGCGGCCGCCAGGTCGACATCAGCCTGGCCGAGTCGGCGACCTGGCTCCTCTGCGGCGCAGAGGGGGCGATCAACGGCACGGCCTCGGGCATCCCCGCGTCCTTCGATCGCCGCCTGTATCGCTGCGGCGACGGGCGCTTCGTGTCGGTGGCGGCCGCCGAGCCGAGGACCTGGGCGGCGCTGTGCACCGGGCTGGGCCTCACCGACCTCGCGGGTCGGCGGCCCGGGCACGACGAGGCGGAGGCCGTGACGGCCCGGCTTGCCGCTGCCTTTGCCGAGCGTCCGGCTGCCGAGTGGGTGCGCGAGCTCGGGCCGGCCGGGGCAGCCGTTGGCGCGGTCAACGCCGGCAGCGACCTGGCCGGCGACCCGCAGGTGGCAGCTCGGGGCGGGCTCGTCGAGGTCGAAGGGGTCACGGTCCCGGCCAACCCCATCCGATTTCGGAGCGCGGCCGGGGCGCTCGCCGGGGTGCCCCAGGTGCCGCCGCCAGCCGTGGGGGCCGACACGCGCCCGATGCTCGCAGCGGCCGGGTACTCGCCGGCAGAGGTCGACGAGCTGGTGGGCGAGGGTGTCGTGGTCGCGCTGCGGGCCTGAAAGCCCGGACGGGCACGCGGGTGGCTCCCCGTGGCAGCCTGGGCCGGCGGTGTGGGCCGCTGGAGTGGTGCCGAGCGACGAACGGAAGAAATCATGGACGAGTTCGACCTGAACGGGCGCACGGCCCTCGTGAGCGGTGCCGGCCAGGGGGTGGGCCGGGCGACTGCCCTGCTGCTGGCCGCTCACGGGGCGCGGGTGGTGGTGAACGACCTCGTCGCTGAGCGCGCCGAGCACGTCGTGACCGAGATCCGCGACCGCGGCGGGGCGGCGGACTCCGCGGTGGGGGACGTGACCGACCCCGACCAGGTCGGCTCCCTGGTTGCGGCCGCCGGCCCGGTCGACGTGCTCGTCAACAACGCCGGGCTGCCGCCGGGCATGTTCCAGCTGAAGCCCTTCCTCGAGCTCGAGCCCGGGGACTGGGAGCCCGTCATCCGGCTCAACCTCTACGGGGTCCTCTACCTGACCCGGGCCGTGCTCGGGGGGATGGTCGAGCGCGGCTGGGGACGGGTGATCACGGTCATCTCCGACGCCGCCCGGGCCGGCGACGCCCGCCAGTCCGTGTACGCGGCGGCCAAGGCGGCCGCGGCGGGCTTCAGCCGGGTGCTGGCGAGCGAGGTCGGTCGCCACGGGGTGACGGTCAACTGCGTGTCGCTCGCCAGCATCCGCCCCGGCTTCGACCCTTCCCAGCCGCTGCCCGAGGAGGAGGCCAGACGCTTCCGCAGCTACGCCATCCGGCGGCCCGGGCGCCCCGAGGACGTGGCCCCCATGATCCTCTTCCTCGCCTCGGACGCCTCGAGCTGGATCACCGGGCAGGTGTACCCGGTCAACGGGGGGTACACGTTCGCGCTCTGAGCCTGCGGGCCTCGACGCACCGGCGCCGCCGGGCGCGCCGGGTCCGCCTGGGCGGTCATGTGTCGGGGAACTGGGGCATCACCGTGGCTGCTCCCCACGCGAGCTGCTCCAAGAAGTCGTCGACCGAACGGGGCGGTGGCCCGGGGTAGGGGATCGACGTCCAGGTGACGCCCAGCTCGGCGAGGGCGCCGATGGCGTCGACGACGGCCTGGGCGCTCGCGGGCCGCCGGACGGGCGCCCCGTCGAGCGGGCGGTGGTCCGCCTCGTCGACCCGGATGGGGAGCGGCGGCATCACGACGTCGAAGTCGTGCTCCTTGCCAGCGAGCTCGGGAAGGCTCCGCAGCGCCGCCAGGCGGGCCGGCAGCTGCTCGGGGGTGACCAGCCAGGGCATCCACCCCTGCCCGAAGCGGGCGGCCCGCCGCAGGGCGGCAGCCGAGTTGCCGCCGACCCAGATGCGGGGATGCGGTCGCTGGAGGGGCTTGGGCTCGAACAGCACCTCGTCGAAGTCGACGAAGGTCCCGTGGTAGCTGGGCTCGTCGGCGGTCCACAGGACCGTCATCGCCTCGAGGAACTCGTCGGCCATGCGGCCGCGGCGGTGGAAGGGGACGCCGAGCGCCCGGAACTCGCGTTCGGCGTGGCCGATCCCCACCGCGAGCATCACGCGGCCGCCGGAGAGCACGTCGAGGGTCGCGATCGCCTTCGCCAGCACGATCGGGTTGTGGTAGGGCAGCACGATCACCGACGAGTTCACTGCCAGGCGCGTCGTGGCGCCGGCCACGAAGGCCATGACCGTGAGGGCATGCGGCCAGCGGGCGCCCATGGTCGCTGCGAGCTCCGCCGGCATGACGATGTGCTCGGGCACCACCAGCGCGTGGTAGCCGAGGTCGTCGGCCGCCCGGGCGACGCGCTGGAAGTCCGACGCCGTCATGCGCTCGGCCCACGAGTGGTCGACCGTCGGCGGGTAGCGGGTGAGGCCCGGCAGCCCGACGGAGAACCGCATCGGCCTGAGGCTACTTGGCCCCGTGGGTGCAGGTCACCGCCTCACAGCCCGCGAAGGGGTCTGATTCGGGCGCACGCGTGCCGGTACCTCGCCCTCGGCCACCTCGTCCGCGCGCCGGGTGACGCGCAGCTTGTAGCCGTGCTCGCCGCGGCCGAGGTCGACGAGCCCGATCCCCCTGCCGGCCGCCTCGGCGACGAGCTCGAGCAGGAGGATCAGCCCGGGGGAGTAGCGCCCGAGGTCGGGGTCGTAGGCCGGGAACCACCAGCAGAGGCGGTCGGGCCCGAGCAGGCCCAGGTGGACGGCCGCCGTGCGGTCGCCGGCGCGCAGCGCGCTGAGCACGGCGGCGCAGTCACCGGGTTGTTCGTCGACCAGGCGGGCGAGGGTGCCGCCGATCCAGGGCCGGGCGAAGCGGTCCCAGGTGCCGGTGCGCCGGTACTGCGCCGACTTCCAGCGCTCGAGGAGGGCCAGGTCGTCGTGGGGCCGGGGGCTCTGCCACTCCCACGACACGGGGCCGATCTCGTGCTCGAGCCGCCGCCGCCGGCGCGCCACCTGGGCCAGGAGGTCACGGGAGTGGCGCCGGACCTCGTCGAGGAACGCGCCGTGGCCGGCCGAGAGGTCCACCACCGGCGAGCGATGGCGCCGCGTGTGGAACGGCTCGAAGGCGCCCTGGGCGGCCACCAGATGGTCGAACCGCCAGGACGAGAGCCCCGCGGCCGCCACCAGGGCGGGGGCGTCGAAGTCCCAGCCGGGCCTCGCGAGCACCGCCTGGGCGTCGCAGATCGTGGCGCCGATCGGCTCGCCCCGCCCGTCGGGACCCGCCTGGAAGGCGAAGAAGGCGCAGATGGCGGGCCCGTCGTGGAGCACCGCCACGCGGGCGTCGTCGCGGTTGGCCCCGACGGCACGGGCGAAGCCGTGGGAGAGGAACGGGTTGCCGAGCGCCGACGCGGCCGCGAAGGAGGCCCACAGCGCGACCTCGGCCTGCCCGAGGTCGCCGGGTCGCGCCACGGTTGCCCTCATGGGCGCCGGCCCTCTGCGCGTGCCGCGAGGGTGCGCGCGAAGGTCGCCTCCACCTCGGCTGCCGATGCCCCGTAGCGCCCGAAGCCGAGCGCCTCGTCGTAGAAGAAGGGCAGGTCCGCGGGCTGCGCTCCGGTGGTGGGCAGCGGGGCGAACTGCTCGGCCACCGGCGCGCGCAGCCAGGAGTCGAGAGCCGAACCCGGCCACAGCTGGCTGGTGAAGCGGCGCAGGGCCCGCGCCTTGGCCTCGAGAACGTCGCCGCCGGCGCGTTCGTCGACGGTGCCGTACATGTCGCGGGGCAGCCAACCGAAGCGAAGCGAGCGCGCGCGGTCGTACCCGTAGAGCGCGTAGGCCCACCACGTCGTGGCGTCGCCGCCCAGATGGTCGCGCGCCAGCGAGGCGGCCAGGGAGGTGGCGTCGTGGTCCGGGTGGCCCCGTTGGTAGGCGGGCACGTACACCTCGGCAGGCCCGAGGGGGCCGACGACCGCGCACAGGGCGGCTGCGATCTCCTCGACGGACCGCCAGGCGGTGAGATCGCCGAACCCGAGCGGAGCAAGCTCGGCCGTGCAGGCGAGGGCCGCCCACGCCCGGCGGCACTCGGCGCGCCGGGTGGCCGCGGTGGCAGCACGCGCCGCGGTGTCGGTCCAGGGGGGGACGCCGTCGGTCACGTGCACCACGATCGCCTCGCGGCCCAAGAGGACCGCGCTCGCGCCCAGCACCTCGTCGTCGGGATGCGGCGCCACGACAACCGTGACCGTCACGAGAGCGACCCCGCCAGCTGCTCGCCGAGACGCTCGACGTACGCTTCGGCCCCGCCGATGTCGGTGACGACGCGGCGCCGGTACTCGGCGTGGAGCGCGAAGGGGAAGGCCAGGCTCGCCACCAGCGAGGGTACCGGCTCCCCGCGGCGGGCGCCCTGGACCGCGGCCGTCAGATGCGCGCACCACAGGTCGCGCACCACCTCCGGGGGGGCGGCGAGCAGTCGCCTCCAGTCCTCGGGGTCGTCGGGGGGGGCCAGCTCGGCCACGAGCGGCTCGAGGGAGCGGGTAGAGGGCAAGGGGGGCGCCAGCTGCTCCCAGTAGCGTGCCGGCCACCGGACGTCGGGTCGCCAGGCGCCCGGGCGGCGCGCCAACCGGCGCAGGATCGCGCCGGCGACGTCGGCCATGATCTGGTGGCTGTTCCCCCCGTCGTGGTGGACGGGGAACGGAACGCCGACCTGGCGCACGGGCAGGCCGGCATCGAGGGCGAGCATCGTGAGCGTCACGTCGACGCCGTAGTCGTCGGGCAGGCTGTCGGCGTCGACGGTCGCCAGCAGGCGGCGGCCCAGCAGCATCTGGCCTGCCAGGGGTTGGCGGACCCGCGCCCCGAAGGTGGCGAGCAGCAGCGGGCAGGCGAGGAAGTTCGTGGAGTTGCCCTGGCCCGCCGGGCGGCACCACAGGGGAAGGACGAGGCCAACCTGCTCGAGCGGGTTGGCGTGCACGAGGTTGCCGACGTTGGCGGGCGGGAAGGCGGCGAGATCGGCGTCGACGAGGAGCAGGTGGGCGCCGTGCTCCTGGGCATGGCGGACGAGGAGCTTCACGTTCCGGCCCTTCCCCGCCGCGACGCCCGGGCAGTCCAGCACCCGGTTGGGAAGGCGGAACCGCCGCGACCTCCAGCGATCGAGCGTGTCGTCCTCGCTCGCCTGGTAGGCAAGCACCAGCTCCACCGCCACCTCTTCCCCGAGCGCTGCGGCGCCCTCCTCCAGGCGTCCGGCGAGCTCGCCGACGGTGGCAGCCTCGTTGCGAGCCGGGACTCCGATGACGAGACGGTTCACGTAGCCTCCCCGTGCCGGTGCGGCACCCGCCGGACCTGGCGGCAGGCGGGCGCGCGCCGCCTGGTCGAGGTACCGGGTGCCCGGTCCAACAGTACGGGCAGGCGGGCCCGAGCGTCGCGCCGGCCGACCCCGGGACCGGGGCGGGGGCGGCCGGGCCCCCGGAGAGCGCCCCGGCACCTGGCGCACGGGCGGGCGTGCGCTCGCGTGCGTAGGATCCCCGAAGAACCGACGCGCTGCAGGAGGGAGGGGCCATGGACCTGGGCTTGGAAGGCAAGGTCGCCATCGTCACCGGCGGGGGGCGAGGCATCGGCCGGGCGACGGTCGAGCTGCTGGCCCGCGAAGGGGTTCGGGTCGCCTACTGCAGCCGCAGCATCGACCAGCTCCGTGCCGTCGAGAAGGAGGTGACTGGTGCCGGCGGCACCTGCCTGCCGATCCAGATCGACCTGCAAGAGCGCAGCGCCGCCGACGAGCTGGTCCGCCAGACTCTCGCGCACTTCGGCGACCTCGACATCTTGGTCTGCAACCACGGCTACCACCAGATCAAGGACTGGGAGGAGCTGACCGACGAGGACTGGGACCGGACGTTCGACATCAATTTCTTCGCCGCCATGCGAGTGTGCCGGGCTGCCCTGCCCACCATGGTCGCCAAGCGCGAGGGCCACGTGGTGGTCGTGTCCGCCGGGTCGATCTACAAGCCCTCCATCGGGGTCGACGAGCATCCCCACTACACCGCTGCCAAGGCGGCCGTGGCGAACATGGCAAAGTTCCTCTCCAAGCGGTACGGGCCGGACAACATCATCGTCAACGCGGTGCTGCCCGGCTACGGGATCTCCCCGGCGGTGATCGACCTCTGGAACGCCCAAGCCCGCGAGGAGGGCCTCACGCCCGAGGAGCACTTCGTGAAGACCGCGACCACCATCGGCTACCTGCCGGCGCTGCACCGCCCGGGCACGACCGAGGAGTTCGCCAAGATCATCGCGTTCCTCGTGTCGGGCGCCAACACGTACCTGAGCGGCGTGGACGTACAGATCGACGGCGGGGGTCTCGACGTGCCCTGAGCGGTGCGAAACGGGGCCCGCGGTATACGCTGGTTCGGTAGCGGCGTGCCGTCGCCGCGCAGGCGGTGCCGGGCGGGCGCGGCGGCAGTTCGACGAGAAGCTGTTCGACGAGAAGGCAGTTCGACGAGAAGGCAGTTCGTCGAGAAGAGCCGAGAAGAGCCGAGAGGGGGACCGATGGACATCGGCGACATGATCCTCGTCAGCGTCGACGACCACGTGGTCGAGCCGCCGTCGCTGCACGACTTCTTCAAGGAGCACCTGCCGGCGAAGTTCAAGGACCGGGCCCCGCGTGTGGTCCGGCGCCCGAACGGCACGGACGCGTGGCTCATCGAGGGCGTCGAGGTGGCGACGTTCGGCCTCAACGCGGTGTCGGGCCGCGTGCCCGAGGAGTGGGGCTACGACCCGGCAACGTTCGAGCAGGTGCGGCCCGGCACGTACGACGTGCACGAGCGGATCCGCGACATGAACGTCAACGGGGTGCTCGCGGGGTTGAACTTCCCGTCGTGGCCCGGCAACGGCGGCCAGTTCTTCACCCAGAGCAACGACGACGAGTTCGTCGCTGCCATGATCCGGGCCTACAACGACTGGCACATCCACGAGTGGTGCGGCGCGTACCCGGGCCGGTTCATCCCCCTGGCCCTCTCGGGGTTCAAGCTCGGTCCTGAGTGGATGGCCGGCGAGATCCGGCGGGTGGCCGAGCTCGGCTGCCACGCCATCTCGTGGCACTCCGAGCCGTTCCGCTTCGGCATGCCCGACTACCACGGTGACGACTGGGACCCAGCCCTTGCCGCCTCCCAGGAGTGCGGCAGCGTCGTGGTGTTCCACTTCGGCGGCGCCCTCCAGCGCATGCCGCGCTCGACCTTCGACGTCATCCCGCACGCCATGCCCTTCCAGACGGCCATCTTCGCCGCCGAGCTGCTGTGGTCGCCGATGATGAAGAAGTTCCCCGAGCTCAAGTTCGCGCTCGCCGAGGGCGGGGTCGGCTGGTACCCGTACTGGCTCGAGAAGGCCAACTTCGTCTACGAGCACCATCACCGCTGGACGGGCTCGGACTTCGGTGGCCAGCTCCCGAGCGAGGTGTTCCGCCACCGCGTGCTCACCTGCTTCATCGACGACGAGACAGGCCTCGAGATGCGCCACAAGATCGGCGTCGAGAACCTGTCGTGGGAGTGCGACTTCCCCCACTCGGACTCCACGTGGCCGCAGTCGCCCGAGGTCCTCATGAAGTCGTTCGTGGCCGCCGGGGTGCCCGACGACGAGATCGACAAGATCTCGTGGGAGAACGCCTGCCGCTTCTACGGCTTCGACCCCTTCGCCCACCGCTCACGCGACGAGTGCACGGTGGCCGCCCTCCGGGCGCTGGCGACCGACGTCGACACCACCCCACGCCGCTACGGACCGCCGCCGGACGAGGCGGCCGTCGAGGAAGCCAGGCGGACGCACTTCGCCGATCCGCCGCGCCACCGGAGCTGAGGACCGGCGCCGCGCCGTTGACGCCTGCCGGCCCCTCCGCCGCCCTGGCCCGGCCACCGGTGCCGGTGCCCGACGCCCTCACCCAGTTCTTCTGGGACGGCGTCGCCGACGGCCGGCTCCTCATCCTGCGCTGCACGGCCTGCGGGTTCTTCGTCCACTGGCCCCGGCCGATCTGCCCGCGCTGCTCGTGCGAGGAGCTCCGGCCCGAGCAGGTATCGGGCCGCGGGGTCCTCGACACCTTCACCATCCCGCTCCAGCCGTACCACCCCTACTTCGCCGCTCGCGTGCCCTACGTGCTCGGCGTGGTGGAGCTGGCGGAGCAGCGCCACCTCAAGCTCGTCACCAACGTGGTGGACTGCCCACCCGAGGAGGTCACCGTGGGCATGCCCCTTCAGGTCGTCTTCCGGCAGGTCGCTCCCGGGCTGACCCTGCCCCTGTTCGCGCCGGCCAGCTGAGCCCCCATGCCGCTCGCCCTGAACCAGGTGGCCGTCGTGGGCGTCGGCTACTCGAGGGTGGGGCGCCGGACCGGCTTGTCCGAGCGCGAGCTCGCCATCCAGGCGGGCAAGGCAGCCCTGGCGGACGCCGGGATGTCGCCCGCCGACGTCGACGGCGTCTCCACCATGGGCGGCGAGGCCATGGACGTCGCCTACCTGCTCGGCATGACGCCGGTGAACTGGTTCTTCACCGCGGGCCAGCCCGGACCGGCCTTCGTCGACCCCGCCGTCCGCTCCATCGCCGCCGTGGCCGCCGGCCTGTGCCACACCTGCATCGCCCTGCGGGTGATCAAGCAGATGCCGAGCCAGACCGAGCGCGTGTCGGGGGAGGCCCCGGTGCCCGACGAGGCCCGCGGCGACGCGCAGTTCACCGCGCCCTTCGGCGGCGACGCGGCGGCCGCCATGATCGCCGGGCTCGAGATGCAGCGTCACATGTCGGAGTACGGCACGACCGAGGAGCAATTCGCCGCCAACGCGGTGACCCAGCGCCGTCACGCGTCGCTCAACGACGACGCCCTGTTCCGGGAGCCCATGACGGTCGAGGACTACCTGGCGTCGCGCTACGTGAGCAAGCCGGTGCGGCTCTTCGACTGCGACTATCCGGTGGACTCGGGCTCGGCCGTCATCTTCACGACCGCCGAGCGGGCGCGCGACTGGCGCCACAGGCCCGTCCTGGTGGAGTCGTACGCGCTGTCAGCCATCCGCGACTTCAACTTCTGGCTGCTCGACGACTTCGCCCGGACCGCCCCCTGGCACTGCGCGCGGCAGCTCTGGTCGAGGACGGACCTCGGCCCGGGCGACGTCGACTGCGCCCAGCTCTACGACGGCTTCACCATCATCACCTTCCAGTGGCTGGAGGCCCTCGGCTTCTGCAAGCCGGGTGAGGCGGGGCCGTTCGTGGCGGACGGCAACACCGCCCTCGGCGGCACCCTGCCGCTCAACACCGACGGCGGCGCGTGCAACGTCGGGCGTCGCCACGGGGCGAACTTCTGCATCGAGGCCGTCCGCCAGCTACGCGGGGACTGCGGCCCCCGCCAGGTGCAGGGAGCCGAGGTGGCGGTGTGGACGAACGCGGTCGGCCCCTTCGCCGGCGCGGTGCTCCTGACCGCGGGCTGATCGCGCCTCGGCTGCGAGCTGAGCGCCGCCGCCGAGGAGGGCTGAGCGCCGCCGCAACAGAGGCCGGGTCCGCCGTGGATCAGAGCCTGTAGAGGCGCGTGACGTTGCCCGAGGCGATCAGCTCCACGTCGTCGCGGGGCAGGCCCTGGAAGTGGTGCTCGAGCACCTGGCGGCTGTGCGGCCAGGTGCTGTCGGGGTGGGGGTAGTCGGTCGCCCACATCAGGTTCTCGACCCCGATCATGTCGAGGAGACGCATGCCGACGGTGTCCTGCTCGAAGGTGGCGGCCATGTTGCGGTGCCAGTAGAAGCTCGGCTTCTCGCTGATGGCGTGCTCGGGGAAGGTCCGCCACCCGTGGTTGTCCACCATGGTGTCGAGCCGTTCGAGGAAGTAGGGGATCCAACCCACGCCGGCTTCCACGAGCACGACGTGCAAGTCGGGCCACCGCTCGAGGACGCCGCTGACGGTCCAGTCGACGACGCACTCGGCCATGAAGATCGGCGGAAGGGACTGGAAGATCCCCTTGTAGGGGGTGGGGTCCTCGAGCAGGACGTCGTGCATGAGGTAGTGCGACGCCCCGACGTGCTGGCTGATGGGGACGCCGGTGTCGCTCAGCACCTCCCAGAGCGGGTCGTAGGCGCGGTCCCAGTACGGGGGGGCGCCGGCCTCGCGTGGGATCAGGGGGAGCTGGACAGCCTTGCCGTGCTCGGCCACCACCCGCTCGACTTCCTTGACGGCGGCGCCGATGTCCTCGACGGGCAGGATGTAGACAGGCATGAGGCGCTTGGGGTCGACCGACGCCCACTCGATGGCGGCGGAGTTGAGGGCGCGGGTCGCCTCGAGTCGCTCGGCCGGGCTGAGCGAGGCGAAGGAGGCCCCGCCCGAGCCGACGTAGAGGATCTCCGCCTCCACCCCGTCGAGGTCCATGTCCTTGAGCCGCTCGGCTGCGTCGTGCTCACCGGCCCGCCCGGCGGCCGGCCACGGCGCGCCCGCCCCCATGTTGGGCAGCCCGGTCGGCGCCCGGCCCTCCTTGAGCTCGGCCTGCTTGGCCTTCTGGGGCTTGGCCTGGAGCATCTGGGCCGCGTAGGCAGCCTCGGCCTCCTCCACCTTCTGGCGCAGCGCCGAGGGCAGGTGCGCGTGGACGAGATCCTTTGGGATCGTGACGTGCGAGTCGGCGGAGATGATCCGGATGCGATCCGACATGGCGTCCCCCTTCTGCCCGATGCGCTCACGGCTATCGGGCCCCGTGGCGCGCATCGTACCGCCGCTCGGAGCCGCCGGGAAGGGGACCCGGCGAAGCCGGTCAGGAGACGATCACCGGCAGGCGCTCCCATCCCCGCACCGTCGAGGTGTGGGCTCGCTTGGCGTGGTCCCAGTCGACCTCCCAGCGGGGGAAGCGCTTCAGCACCTCCTCGAGCGCCACTCGACCCTCGAGGCGGGCCAGATGGGACCCGAGGCAGAAGTGGATCCCGTACCCGAAGGTCAGATGGTGGTCGATGGTGCGGTGGATGTCGAAGCGGTCCGGGTCCTCGAACTTGCGCTCGTCGCGGTTGGCCGAGGCGGTCAGGAGGAGCACGACGCTGCCGGCGGGCACCTTCTGCCCGTAGTGCTCGACGTCGCGGGTGACGTAGCGAGCCTGCACCGGCGACGGCGCCTCGTAGCGCAGCAGCTCCTCGATCGCGCCCCGGACGAGGCCCGGGTCCTCCGCCAGCTCCTGGCGCTGGTCGGGGTGGTCGGCCAGGACCTTGCCGGTCCACCCGATGAGCCGGGTGGTGGTCTCGTTGCCTGCGGCGGCGATGAGCCCGACGTAGCCGAGCACCTCTTCGCGGGTGAGCTTGCGCACCGTGCCCGTCTCGTCCTCGAACTCGGCGTTGAGCAGGTCGGTCATGAGGTCGTTGGAGGGGTGCTTGGATCGCCATTCGATGTACTCCGCGAACTCGTCCCCCGAGGACACGGCGTAGGCGGTCTCGGCGTCGGGCGGCGCGCCCTCCTTGAGGAGCATGCCTTCGTCGATCCGGTCGCGGATGGCCTCCTGGTCCTGCTCGGGGATCCCGAGCAGCATGCCGATGGTGCGCATCGGCATCTGGGCGCCCAGGTCGGCGATGAAGTCGAAGCCCCCGCTGCCCACGAGCGGGTCGAGACTCCGGGCACAGAAGGCACGGACCTGGGGCTCGATGGCGAGCATGCGGCGCGGCGTGAACACCCTGCTGAGCAGCCCGCGGTGCAGGTCGTGGGCCGGGGGGTCCTCGAAGAGGATGTTGCCCGGGGGCATCTCGAGCCCGCTCTTGATGAGCTCGAGGACCGAGCCCTTGCCCGAGATGTAGGTCCGCCAGTCGACCGAGCATCGCTCCACGTCGTCGAAGCGGCTGAGGGCGTAGAAGTCGTACCTGTCGTTGTAGTAGAGGGGCGCCTCGTCGCGTAGGCGACGCCACACCGGGTAAGGGTCCTCGTCGATGGCGAAGTCGTAGGGGTCGTAGTACAGGTCGCCGGCCGTGTCGGTCGCCTGGGTCACCTGGGTTCTCCTCCCTCCATATGGCCTCGATACGGGCCGAGCGTGGGCTTCGGCATGCGCCCCGCCCTCGCCGTTGCCAGCCCCGTCCGGGCACCGGGCTCGCTCCCGGGAGCGACGTGGCGGCGGCGTGCCCGGATCCCGGTGCCGGGCCATCCTATTCCGCAGGGCCACGTCCTCGCGTATCATGTACGCGTCAACGGAGCCGCACAGGTTCGCACCGGTTCGCACGGGCCGCACCGTTCCGGTCCCGGCCGCCGGCATCGTGGCGAGCCCGCAGGGGCGGGCGAGGAGGGGAGCAGCCATGCACGTCGACGACATGATCCTGGTCAGCATCGACGACCATGTGATCGAGCCCCGCGACATGTTCGACCACCACGTGCCGGAGCGCTGGAAGGCGCAGGCGCCGCGAAGCGTGATGAACGACGACGGCATCGAGCGCTGGCAGTTCCAGGGCATCGAGAGCGGCTCGGGGAGCCTCAACGCCGTGGTCGGCTGGCCGAAGGACGAATGGGGGATGGACCCGACCACCTACGCCGAGATGCGCCCGGGCGCCTACGACGTCCACGAGCGGGTCCGTGACATGGACCACAACGGCATCCTGGCCTCTATGTGCTTTCCTTCGTTCGTCGGCTTCAGCGGTGGGTTCTTCCAGCGCGCCGACGACAAGGAGCTCGCTCTCGTGATGACCCAGGCGTACAACGACTGGCACATCGACGAGTGGGCTGCCTCGTACCCTGGCCGGTTCATCCCCCTTGCCATCCCGCCGGTCTGGGACCCCGAGGCGCTGGCCAACGAGGTGCGCCGCGTGGCCAAGAAGGGCTGTCGCGCCATGACGATGCCCGAGCTGCCCCACATGCAGGGGCTGCCGAGCTACCACGACGTCGGGTACTGGGACCCCTTCTTCCGGGCTGCCTCCGAGGAGCAGGTGGTCATGTGCCTCCACATCGGCCAGGGGTTCGCCGCCATCAACTCCGCCCCTGACGCGCCGATCGACAACCTGATCATCCTGGCCACCCAGGTGTCGGCTCTGGCCGCGCAGGACCTGTTGTGGGGCCCTGCGTTCCGGAACTACCCCGACCTCAAGGTGGCCTGGTCCGAGGCCGGCATCGGCTGGATACCCTTCTACCTGAACCGCTGCGACCGCCACTACACCAACCAGCGCTGGCTGGGCCACGACTTCGGCGCCAAGCTGCCGAGCGACATCTTCCGCGAGCACTCGCTGGCGTGCTACGTGACGGATCCCTCGGCGCTCAAGATCCGCAGCGACATCGGGGTCGACATCATCGCCTGGGAGTGCGACTACCCGCACTCGGACTCCATCTTCCCCGGCGCGCCCGAGTTCGTCCACCGCGAGCTGACGGCGGCGGGCTGCACCGACGAGGAGATCGACAAGATCACGTGGCAGAACAGCTGCCGCTTCTTCGGGTGGGACCCGTTCCGCCACCTCGCCCGGGAGGACGCCACGGTGGCCGGCCTCCGTTCGCGCTCGCCCGACGTGGACACCACGATCCGCTCCAAGCACGAGTGGCGGGCGCGCTACGAGGCGGCCAGCGCCGCCTGAGGGCCACCGGCAGGGGGGTCGCGTGCCGGGAGCTACGGCAGGGGGGTCGCGTGCCGGGAGCTACGGCAGGCGGACCTGCACGACGCTGTCCACCACGCGCACCTCGTAGGTGGTGAGCGGCCCGCTCCAGCCGTCCTGGGAGGCGAGCACGCACTGGCCGGTGCGGACGTCGAACATGCTGCCGTGCTCGGGGCAGCGGATGAGGCGGTTCCGCTGGAGAGGGAGGCCCCCGAGCGGCGTGGCCTGGTGGGGGCACATGCTCTGGTAGGCGGCGAACCCGTCCTCGCCCATGTTGGCGATCGTGACCGGCAGCCCCGCTACCTCTACGGTGGCGGTCTCGCCCGGGGCGAGCCAGTCCGTCGGAATGGCGTCCTCGAAGTCGCTCACCATCGCCTCGCTGCTCGTTCCTCGTCGCCGTCCCCGTCGCCGTCCATGTTGCCGTCTCCGGGCTCCCGCCCTGCGGGGGTGCCCGGTAGCCAGGGCGGGGCCTCAGCCTAGACGCCTGCCACCTGCACCTCGGCCGGCCGGCGTCGTCCGCCGCGGACACCGTGCGCGGGCAGCGCAGCCGGGGCAGCATCGGTCCGGACACCGGCCGGCTGGAACCGCTGCCGGGAATTCCCCCCCACCGCGTTTGGTCGGCGAGGGGGTGGGGGTAGGGTTGAGATGCTCCGTCAGTCACAATGCGGCAGCCGAAGCAGGAACCGGAGAAGCCCTCTCCGGTTCCTCTCGCGTCCGGGCCACGAAGGCGCGCGACGGTGCCCGGAGGCGGGCGCGGCCCAGGGCGCCGGGTGCACGGGGGCGCCGGACGGGGCAGGCCCGCTCGGCGCCCGGCATCCCCCGGGCAGCCAGGGCACCATGGTGGCGCGACCATGATGCTCACCGACCTGCAGCGAGCACGGGTGTCTGCCGCCCGGGTGGGACGGCTCGTGACCGTCAGCCCGGCCGGCCTTCCCCGTGCCGTACCGTGCTGCTTCGTGCTCCTCGGCGATCGTGCCTACACCGCGGTCGACGGCAAGCCGAAGCGATCCGCAGGCACCGGCGTGCTGGGCCGGGTGCGCGACGTGGCCGCGCACCCGGAGGTGGCCCTGCTGGTCGACCACTACGACGAGGACTGGTCTGCCTTGTGGTGGGTCCGCCTCGACGGCACGGCCCGCGTGCTCGGTCCTGGACCGGAGGCCGACACGGCCGTGGCGGCGCTGCGGGCGAAGTACGCGCAGTACGCAGTGGTGCCGATCCCAGGGCCGGTCATCGCCCTCGACCTGACGGGCGGACGCTCCTGGCCCTGAGCTCGGCGCAGCCCTGGCCGCCCCCGGCTACGTTTGGGTCGGCGGCGTGCGTTGGCGCCGCGTGGCGAGGAGGGGATCGGCGATGGCAGGTGGGGTCGAGCGAGGGGGCGACGGGGCGGGGCCCGAGCCGGAGGACCTCGCCGGCGCCTTGCGGTCGGGGGTGCGCTACCGGGTGGCGTCCGGGGTGGGCACGGTCACCCTCGACCGGCCTGGGCGCCTCAACGCCATCAACGCCTCCCTGGTGGAGGAGCTGATCGCCGTCCTCGAGACGGCGGCGGGCGACGGGGCCGTGCGCTGCGTGGTGCTGACGGGGGCCGGACGCGGGTTCTGTGCGGGCGGCGACCTCAAGGAGATGGCCGCCGCGTCCGGCCGCGGCCCGGCGACGGAGCGGGGAGTGGAGGACAGGGCGGCGGACCTCCGGCGGCTGATGCGGGCCACCGAGCTGCTGTACGCGATGCCCAAGGTCACCATCGCGGCCGTCAACGGCCCCTGCGCAGGCGCCGGCCTGTCGCTCGCCTGCGCGACCGACGTGCGGGTGGCCGCCGAGTCGGCCGTGTTCACGTCCGCGTTCCTCAGGGCAGGACAGACCGGCGACTTCGGGCTGTCCTGGCTGCTGCCCCGCCTCGTCGGGGCGGCCCGGGCGCGAGAGGTGATGCTGCTGTCCGGACGCTTCGACGCGCGCCGGGCCCTGGAGATCGGCCTCGTGAGCGAGGTGGTGCCCGACGACGCGCTCGCGGCGCGTGTCGCCGAGCTCGCCGCCACCGTCGCAGGTTTCCCGCCCCTCGCCGTGGCCGGCATGAAGGGCAACCTCGACGACGCAGCGACCCGATCGCTCGGCGAGCTGCTCGACGTCGAGGCCCGCCGCATGGCCGTCAACAGCGCCACGCGCGACGCCCGCGAGGCAGTCGTCGCGTTCGCGGAGGGGCGCCCGCCGGTGTTCGAGGGCCGCTGAGCTCACCGCAGCGCCGATGCCGGCGATCTCGTCCTCGGCCTGGAAGGCGCCCGCCGGTGTTCGAGGGCCGCTGAGCTCACCGAGCTGCGGGCGTCCGCCCGGGTGCCGGGTGCCGCGAATGGGCCACGACCGTGTCAGCAGCCGCGCTGGAGCACCAGGGCCTTGAACATCGCGCCCCACTCGTAGGCGACGTCGTAGAGCCAGGCGCCCAGGCCACCCGGGCTCACCCCCACCATGGCCACCGTGCCCGGGTAGCAGCGCTCGACGCGGAGCCTGGCACGGCTGACCTGGGGGGTGGTGACCACCACGACGATCCGGTGCCAGCGGCGCGCACGCGCCAGGGCGCCCACGTAGCGGGCCTCCCCCTCGGTGGTCGCCGGGTGGGGCGAGAAGCAGAGCACGCGCACGTGGCGGACCGGCTGCGGGCACCCGAGGGGGCCAGGTGCCTTCGACACCACGAGCACCGGCGCCACCCCGGCCGAGGCGAGCTCGAGGCCCGTCTCCAGCCGGGGGCCGCCGCCGTTCAGCACCACGATGGCGTCGGCCCTGCCTGGCGACTGCGTGCTCGGCCACACGAAGGTGACGGCGGACACGGCGACGACCATCGCAGCGACCAGGCCTCCCACGCCGGCGAGCACACGCCTGCGCCGCCCTCTCGCTCGCCCCGCCCGGAGGCGGGCGGATCGGGGCCGGACCGGGTCGAGGTCGACCGCGGCGCGGCTCACGATCCTGACCGGCCGAGGCGGCGGGGGCCCATGAGGAAAGGACCCTACCGAGCGCCTCCGCGAGGTGGCCGTCGCCCGGCGCAGTGCCTCCCGGCAGGCCCGCTGCCAGGCGCGCCGTCGCCCGGCGCAGTGCCTCCGGCAGGCCCGCTGCCAGGCGCGCGGGCGGCCGGGCCGCCGGGCGGCCGGCCTAGACTCCTCCCGATGCACGAGCACCCGGGTTTCCGCACCATCTCGGTCACCGTCGACGACGCCGGCATCGCCCGCCTGCGCTTGCAGCGACCGGGCTCGGCCAACACCATCGACGCCGAGCTCGCCGAAGAGCTCCACCGGGCGGCGGCCGCTCTTCGCTGGGACCCGGCGGTCCGGGTGGTCGTGCTGTCGGGCGAGGGAAAGGTGTTCTGCGGCGGGGGCGACCTGGCCGAGTTCGCCGCCCTGGGCGACCGGCTGCCGGCACGGCTCACCTCGGTCACCGCCGACCTCCACGGTGCGCTGCTCGCGTTCGCCGCCATGGACGCCCCGCTCGTGGCCGCCGTCGGCGGCTCAGCCGGCGGGGCGGGCCTGAGCCTCGTGGCGGGGGCCGACCTGGTGGTGGCCGCTCGGCGCGCGAAGTTCACCATGGCGTACACCGGCATCGCCCTGACGCCCGACGGCGGGGCCTCGTTCTTCTTGTCGCGTGCGGTCGGTCTCCGGCGCGCCATGGAGCTCGTGCTCACCAACCGCGTGCTGAGCGCCGAGGAGGCACAGGAGTGGGGGCTCGTCAACGTGGTCGTCGACGACGACGCGCTCGAGGCCGAGGTCGAGTCGCTGGCGGCTCGCCTGGCAGCCGGTCCGACGGCCAGCTTCGGAGCGGCCAAGCGGTTGTTCCTCGAGGGCGCGGCCTCCGACCTGGCAGCCGCGCTGGCCCGTGAGGCCGACTCCATCAGCCGCGCGTCGACCACCCCCGACGCCGCCGAGGGCATCGCCGCCTTCTTGGCCAAGCGGCCGCCGTCCTTCGGGGAGGCCCGTCGCGCCCCGAGACCGGCCGGCGGACCCGCGAGTACCCATGAGGTGACGGTCTTTTACAACGACGCGTGCTCCAAGTGCCGCAGCGCGGTCGAGCTGCTCGACGGGCGGGGGGTGGACTACGGGCTGGTCGAGTACCTCGTGGCGCCCCCGGACCGGGCCACGCTCGAGTCGATGGTGGCCAAGCTCGTCGATCCGGTCGCCGACCTGGTCCGGACGGACGACCCGGCCTTCGCCGCCCTCGGGCTGGCACCCGATCGCTTCACGGCGCCGGGTGCCGTGGTGTCGCTCCTCCTCGAGCACCCCGAGGTGATGCAGCGGCCCGTCGTGGTGAAGGGCGACCGCGCCGTCATCGCCCGGCCGCCCGAGCGGGTCGACGAGCTGCTCGGTCCGGCCTCGTGACCGGCGACCACCCGGTCGATCTGACCAGGGGAGCGGCCGACACCGTGCTGGCGCCCCCGGACCCGAGCGCCCTGGCAGCCCTCGAGGAGGCGCTCGCGCAACCCGAGGCGCGGCGGCGCGCCGCGGTGGGGACGGTGGCGGCCCGCTGGCCACGTCTGCTCGAGGCATGGGCGGCCCTGGCGGAGCTGAGCGACGACCCCGTGGAGCGCTACGCGTTCGCCCGTGTCGGCTACCACCGGGGCCTCGACGCGCTGCGCGCCGCGGGATGGCGGGGGTCGGGCCACGTGCGCTGGCGCGACCGGGCCAACCGCGGCTTCCTCCGCTCGCTGGAGCTGCTGGGGGAGGCCGCGGACGCCATCGGCGAGGAGGACGAGGCGGCGCGCTGCACGCTGTTCCTGCGCCAGCTCGATCCCGAGCCTGGTGCCGGAGCGAGCGGGCCGGCAACGCGGTGAGCGCCCGGGCGCCCGCTGGGTCGACCGCCTGGCCACCCGCCCGGCGGGGGTCGTGGGTCATCGACCTCGACGGCGTCGTCTGGCTTGCCGGTGAGGCGATCGAGGGTGTGGCCGCCGCCATTGGTCGGCTCCGCCAGGCCGGCATCACCCCGTTGTTCGTCACCAACAACTCGGCGCCCACGATCGGCGAACTGCTCGAGCGCCTGGCGCGCGCCGGCGTGGCCTGCGGGCCGGACGACCTCGTGACCTCCGCCCAGGCGGCATCGACCCTGGTCGCTCCCGGCTCACGCGTGCTGGCCCTCGCCGAGGAGGGTGCCCTCGAGGCCCTGGCGGCGGGCGGGGCCACGCTTGTGGACGAAAGCCCGGCCGACGTCGTCGTGGTGGGGTGGACCCGGCGCTTCGACTTCGACCGCCTGACGGCCGCGGCCACGGCGGTGCGCGCCGGTGCCCGCCTCGTCGGCACCAACGACGATGCCACCTACCCCACGCCCCACGGGCTGGTGCCCGGCGCCGGCTCGCTCCTCGCGGCCGTGGCCACGGCCTCGGGGGCGCGCCCCGAGGTCGCCGGCAAGCCGAACCGGCCGATGGTCGACCTCATCTGCTCCCGCCGGCACGACGTCGCCGCCGTGGTCGGGGACCGCCCGTCGACCGACGGGGCGCTCGCCCGCACCCTGGGCGTGCGGTTCGCGCTGGTCCTCTCGGGCGTCACCCCCGGGGGCGGGCCCCCTCCGGTCCCCGCACCCGACACCACGGCAGCCGACCTGGCGGCACTGGTCGCCGACTTCCTGGGCGAGCAGTCACGAACGTGAGCCGGGCACGCCGGGTAACGTGCCCGACCGTTACCGTTGTGACCGTGGCAACCCCCGCGCCGGCCGGAACCCTCCGCTGAGGCGCACCGTGCGACGTCGCCTCGACCAGGAGCTCGTCCGCCGCGGGCTCGTCGTCAGCCGCCAGCAGGCCCAGGTGGCCGTGGCCGGCCACCTGGTGCTCGTCGGCGGCGTGGTGGCCGACAAGCCTTCCCGCCTGGTGTCGCCCGATGAACCGGTCGTCCTCCAGAAGACGCCCTCGCGCTTTGTCAGCCGCGGAGGCGACAAGCTGGATGCCGCCTTGCGGCACTTCTCGGTGGCGGTGGCCGGGCGACGGGCGCTCGACGTCGGCGCGTCCACCGGAGGCTTCACCGATTGCCTCCTGCGATCGGGCGCGGCGTCCGTGCATGCGCTCGACGTCGGTCGCGGCCAGCTCGACCCCCGGCTGCGGCGGGACCCGCGGGTCTCCGTGCACGAGGGGGTCAACGTTCGCCACGCGACCCTCGAGCTGCTCGGCGCGCCCGGGCGAGCCGAAGAGCCCTTCGACCTGGTCACCGCTGATCTCTCCTTCATCTCCCTCACCGTGGTGGTGCCGGTGCTCGCCTCCCTCGTGCGTGCCGGCGGCGACCTGGTGTTGCTCGTCAAGCCGCAGTTCGAGGCGAGCCGGGCCGACGTGTCGCGGGGGCGCGGCGTGGTGCGCGACCCCGCCCTGTGGCGCCGGGCGCTGGAGCGGGTCGGCTCCGCGCTCGTCGCCAGCGGAACCGGCATCATGGGGGCCATGGCCTCACCATTGCTCGGTGCCGCCGGCAACGCCGAGTTCTTCGTGCACGCGGTGCACGCGGTGCACGCGGCAGCCGGGCCGGCCCCCGCCGCGGGCGGACCTGCCGCCCCCGGCGAGCGATCGACCGCCGCCACCGCCGAGCGCGCGATCGAGGCGGCCATCGCGGCGGCGTGCACGATGGCGACGACCTGAGCAGCCATGCCCACCGTCGCCCTCCTCGTCAACCCGGCGCGGGCCGACGCCCGCCGGCTGGGCGACGAGGTGACGGCGTGGCTCGTCGCGCACGGCCACCGAGCCCGGGTGCTGCGAGTGACCGGCGTCGAAAGGGTGACCGAGGGTGACACCGAGACCGACCTGGCCGACGTCACCCTCGACGGGGCCGACCTCGCCGTGAGCCTGGGCGGCGACGGCACCTTCCTCCGTCTGGTGCCGCTGGCGTGGGCGGCGAAGGTGCCCGTCCTCGGGGTCAACTTCGGGCGGCTCGGCTACCTGCTCGAGGTCAGCCCCGACCAGCTGCTCGGGGCGCTGGGCCGCTCGCTGACGGGCGAGGTCACGCTCGACGAGCGGGTCGTGCTGATGGTGACCGTCACCGCGGCGGGCGGCGCCGACGCGTCGGCCCCGGGGCGCAGGTGGCTTGCCTTCAACGAGATCGCGCTCGAGAAGACCGTCTACGGGCACACCGTCCGGCTGGCCACCTTCATCGACGGCGAGGAATTCCTCACCTACTCCGCCGACGGGCTGCTCGTCGCCACCCCCAGCGGCTCCACCGCCTACAACCTCTCGGCAGGCGGGCCGGTCATCGCCGCCCACCTCCGAGCCATGGTCGTCACGCCGGTGGCACCGCACCTGACGCTCGACCGGAGCCTCGTGCTCCACCCCGACCAGACGGTGGAGGTGCGCATCCGCGACGGCCGGCCGGCCGTGCTCGTAGTCGACGGCCGCGAAGCGGGACGCCTCGAGCCCGGCTCGGTGGTGACCTGCCGCGTGGCGCGCGAGCCGGTCCGCCTCGTGACCCTGGCCAAGCGAGGGTTCGGGAGCCTCGTGCAGGCGGCGCTGCGCTTCCGCGACCCGGGCCGCGGAGAGCCGCCATGCTGACCGAGCTCCACGTGCGGGACCTCGGTGTCATCGAGGACCTGTCGCTCGCGTTCGGGCCCGGGATGACCGCCCTGACCGGCGAGACCGGCGCGGGCAAGACGCTGCTCGTCGAGGCGCTGCACCTGCTCCTCGGGGGTCGACCTGCGCCCGGGCTGGTGCGTGGCGGCGCGGCCGAGGCCTTCGTGGAGGCCCGCTTCGTCATGGAGGCTCGCGGCGGGACGGAGAGGGAGATCGTCGTCGCCCGGGCCTTACCGGCTTCCGGCCGCTCACGCGCCTGGGTCGACGGGCGCATGGCACCGATCGCCGCCCTCGCTGAGCTGGCCCCTTCGCTGGTCGACATCCACGGGCAGCACGAGCACCAGTCGTTGCGCGACCCGGCAGAGCAGGTGCGGGTGCTCGACGCGTTCGCCGGCTGCGACCCGGCGTCCGTGGTCGAGGCCCGCAGGCGGCTGCGGTCGGCGCGCGACCGTTTGGAGCGCCTCGGCGGCGACGAGCGCCAGCGAGCCCGCGAGGCCGACGTGCTGCGCCACCAGCTGGCCGAGATCGCTGCCGCCGGCCTCGCCGACCCCGGCGAGGACGACCTGCTGGCGGTTGAGGAGCATTGCCTGGCCGATCTCGCCGCCCACGTGGCTGCCGCGGCCTCTGCCCTCGGTGCCCTCGATCCGGAGCCCGGCGACGGGCACGAGGTGGCCGGTGCTCTGGCCGCGGTGGCCGGCGCGGCCGGGGCGCTCGCCGGGCGTCCCGGGCTCGACGAGCTGTCCGGGCGGCTGCGCTCGGTGCACGCCGAGCTGGCCGACGTGGCGAGCGAGGTGCGCCGGGTGGTCGACACGTGGGAGCAGGACCCCGAGCGCCTCCGGGCGGTGCAGGAGCGTCGCCGGGTGCTGGCCGACCTCCGGCGCAAGTACGGGGCCACCCTCGCCGACGTGCTCGCCTTCGGGGCTGCCGCCCGCGCCCGCCTCGACGAGCTGGAGGACACGGATGCGGCGGCGGCACGGGTGCGCGCCGAGATCGCCGCGGCGGAGGAGGACCTTGCGGGCCTCGAGGGGGCCCTCCGCGAGGCGCGCCGCGCCGCCGCTCCGCGGCTCGGCGCGGCGGTGGCAGCGCGCCTTGCCGCCCTCGCGATGCCCGGGGCCCGGCTGGAAGTCGCGGTCGGCGGCGAGGGAGCGGGTGAGCCGGTCCGCTTCCTGCTCGGTGCCAACCCCGGCGAGCCGGTCCAGCCGCTGCACCACGTCGCCTCCGGCGGTGAGCTCGCTCGGGCCATGCTCGCCCTGCGCCTCGAGGTGGCCGGCGGGCCGGCCACGATGGTCTTCGACGAGGTGGACGCCGGGGTCGGCGGCGAGGCGGCCCTCGCCCTCGCGCGGGCCCTGCGCGAGGTGGCAGCCGGGCGCCAGGTGCTCGTCGTCACCCACCTTCCCCAGGTGGCCGCCTTCGCCGATCATCAGGTCGCGGTCCGCAAGCAGGCGCGCAGTGGCCGGACGGTCACGACGGCCGTCGTGCTCGGCGAGGACGAGCGGACCTACGAGCTCGCCCGGATGCTGTCGGGCCACCCCGGCAGCGCCACCGCGCGGGCGCACGCGTCCGAGCTGCTGGCACTGCGCAGGGCCAGCGGCGACGGCCGCGCCCAGCGCGTGGGCGCCGGCCGTCGCTGACACCGGCAGGCGACCTGCCGGCACGCGGCGCCGGCGGCCTCGTGTCCACGATGGTGCCGGCGGCCTCGTGTCCACCATGGGGTCGCGGCCCATCGTCTAGCGTGTGAGGGTGCGACAGCCACAAAGAGGGCCGGCCCCCCGGTGAGCGGTCCGTGAGGCCCCGGTGAGCGAGTCCCCGGTGAGCGAGTCTCCGGTGAGCGGCCCGTGAGCAAGTTCGTCTTCGTCACGGGCGGGGTCTCGAGCTCGCTCGGCAAGGGACTGACCGCCTCCTCGCTCGGCCGCCTGCTCAAGTCACGGGGCTTGGCGGTCACCATGTGCAAGCTCGACCCCTACATCAACGTCGATCCCGGCACGATGAACCCCGGCGAGCACGGCGAGGTCTTCGTGACCGAGGACGGGGGCGAGACAGACCTCGACCTCGGCCACTACGAGCGGTTCATCGACGAGAACCTGAGCCGAGGATCGAACACCACGACCGGGTCGATCTACTCCTCGGTCATCGCCAAGGAGCGCCGGGGCGACTACCTGGGCAAGACGGTGCAGGTCATCCCCCACGTCACCGACGAGATCAAAGAACGCATCCGCCGGCTGGCCAACGAGGACGTCGACGTCGTCATCGTGGAGATCGGCGGCACGGTGGGGGACATCGAGATCGTCCCCTTCCTCGAGGCGATCCGCCAGTTCCGGCGCGACGTCGGCCGCCAGAACGTCTGCTACGTCCACCTCACCCTCGTGCCCTACCTCGGCCCCTCCGGCGAGCAGAAGACCAAGCCCACCCAGCACTCGGTGACCGAGCTGCGCAGCCGTGGCATCCAGCCCGACGTGATCGTCTGCCGGAGCGACCAGCCCATCTCCGAGGGGCTCAAGCGCAAGGTGTCGTTGCTCTGCGACGTGCCCATCGAGGCGGTGATCTCCGCCGTCGATGCCAGGAGCATCTACGAGATCCCCCTCGTGCTGCGCGAGCAGGGTCTCGACGACTTCGTCTGCCGGACCCTCGGGATCGACCCCGACCGGCACGCCATCGACCTCGGGGAGTGGGAGGAGCTGGTCCGCCACATCGACTCGGCCGAGCGGGCCGTACGGATCGGGATCGTCGGCAAGTACGTCAACCTCCCCGACGCCTACCTGTCGGTCGTCGAGGCGCTGCGCCATGCCGGGTTCTTCCACGGCGTCCGCCTCGATCTCGACTGGATCGACGCCGAGCACGTGCCCGACCTGCTGGCCCACGACCGCCTGCGCGAGCTCGACGGCATCGTGATCCCCGGCGGGTTCGGCGAGCGGGGGGTGGAGGGCATGGTGACGGCCGCGTCCTACGCGCGCGAGCACGACGTGCCGTGCCTCGGGCTGTGCCTCGGCTTGCACGTCATGGTCATCGACGCCGCCCGCTCGCTCGCCAAGCTGGAGGGTGCCAACTCGCGCGAGTTCGACAGCCTCACCCCCCACCCGGTCATCGACCTCATGCCCGACCAGGCGGACGTGGTCGACATGGGCGGCACGATGCGCCTGGGTGCCTATCCGGCCATGCTCGCCGCCGGTACCCGAGTGGCCGCCGCGTACGGCAGCCAGGTGGTGTCGGAGCGGCACCGCCACCGCTACGAGGTCAACGTCCGCTACCGCGCCCGCCTCGAGGCGGCCGGCCTCGTGTGCTCGGGCACGTCGCCCGACGGGCGGTTGGTCGAGTTCATCGAGCTGTCCGACCACCCCTTCTGGGTGGGCACCCAGGCCCACCCAGAGTTCAAGAGCCGCCCGAACCGGCCCCATCCGCTCTTTCGCGAGCTGGTGGCCGCCGCCCTCGACCGGGCCGAGGGACGCGAGCCGCGCCTCATCGACCTCGACGAGCTCGACGAGCTCGGTGAGCTCGATGCCCTCCGCTGACGCGTCCGGCGGGGGCGAGCACCGCCTCCATGGCAGAGGTGGGTTCCGGCGCCTCGACGAGCGCGAGGTCTTCCGCAGCCGAGTGTTCTGGGTCGGCGAGCTCCAGCTGGCGGACCCCGACGGCCGGCCGTTCACCCGCCACGTCGTCCACCACCCCGGTGCGGTGGCGGTGGTGGCGGTCGACGCCACCGGCACGGTCACGCTGGTCCGCCAGTACCGGGCGGCGGTGGGTGCCTACGTGCTCGAGGTGCCCGCCGGCACCTGCGACGAGCACGGCGAGGCACTCGAGGACACGGCGCGCCGGGAGCTGGCCGAAGAGGCCGGCCTGCGCGCCGGCGAGCTGACCAGGTTGACGGCGCTGTACAACACCCCGGGCTACAGCGACCAGGTGACGACCGTCTTTTTGGCCACACGCCTCACCCCGTGCCCGACGGCGCGTGCGGGGATCGAGGAGCGCTACATGGACCTCGAGGCGGTCCCGTTGGCCGAGGTGGGGGAGCGGGTGGCCGGTGGCGCCATCGTGGACGCCACCACCATCGTGAGCCTCCTGCTGGCGCAGCGGGCGCTGTCGCCGGCCTGAGCCCGGGAGCCCGGAGGGCGCGCAGGTGGCGGTGCGGGCCACGTTGTCGGCGGCGGCCGAGGAGTACCTCTCCTGGCTGGCGGTCGAGCGCGGCCGGTCGCCCAACACCGTGGCCGCCTACCGGCGGGACCTCGCTGCCTACGAGGCGTGCCTGGCCGCCTCGGGCCGTTCGGCTCCCGAGGCAGGGGTGGGCGACGTCGAGGACTACCTCGCGCGCCTGCGCCGCGACCGGCGCAGCCCCGCCACCGTGGCTCGGGTGCAGTCGGCGGTGCGGGGCCTGCATCGCTTCTTGGCAGAAGAGGGGTGGGCCCGGCAGGACGCCGGAGCCGACCTGGAGCGGGCCCGCGTGCCGCTCCGGCTCCCCAAGGCCCTGTCCGAGGACGAGGTGGGTGCCATCATCGGCGCCGTGCGCGGCGACGGCCCGGCCGCCCGGCGAGACCGCGCCCTGCTCGAGCTCCTCTACGGCACCGGGGCGCGGATCTCCGAGGCGGTCGGCCTCGACCTCGCCGACTGCGCCGGCCAGGTCGGCCTGCTGCGGCTCTCCGGCAAGGGCGGCAAGGAGCGCCTGGTACCCCTCGGCCGCCTGGCGGCGTCCGCCCTGGCCTCGTGGCTCTCCCCCGAGGGGCGGGGCCGTGTCGCGCCGGCCCGCTGGCGGCGCCGCGGCGACGCCGAGGCGGTGTTCCTCAACGCCCGAGGCGGCCGCCTCTCGCGCCAGGGCGCCTACGCCATCGTCCGCCGCCACGCCGAGGCTGCCGGGCTGGAGCACCGGGTCAGCCCCCACGTGCTGCGCCACTCCTGCGCCACGCACATGCTCGCCCGGGGAGCCGACGTTCGGGTGGTCCAGGAGCTCCTCGGGCATGCATCCATCGCCACCACCCAGCTCTACACCAAGGTCACGACCGAGCACCTCCGAGCGGCCTACGACGCCGCGCACCCCCGGGCGGGACCGTGGCGGGCCATGGGCCGCGACCCGAACCTCTAGGCTTCGGCCCATGGCGAACGACGTCCCCGCGACCGAATCGAGCCAGGCCAACTTCCGGGAGCTGCTCCTCCACGAAGAAGAGGACCTCCGGCGCCAGCTGGCCGAGCTCGGCTATGGCGATGCCGGCGGACCGAACTACGACCCCAACTTCGCCGACTCGAGCCACGTGACGGCCGAGCGCGGCACGGCGGAGGCCCTGGCCGTCCCGCTCCTCAAGGCCCTCGCCGACGTCCTCGATGCCATCCATCGCCTCGACGAGGGCACCTACGGGAGGTGTGAGCGCTGCGGGCAACCGATCGAGCCGGCGCGTCTCGAGGCCATGCCGGCGGCGCGCCGCTGCATCCGCTGCGCCTCGCAGCCCTGAGGTGGGCGGCCCCGCGTGAGCGATCACGGTGCGGGCGGGCCCGGCGGCGGGAACGGGCCCCCTCCGCGCTGGCCACCACCGCCGGGCACGGGTCCCAGGGGCGCCGCCCGGCCGCCGTGGGGCGCGCCTGCACCCGGGCGTGCCGGCGCCTCGCCCCGTCGCTTGTTGTGGGGCCTCGTGGCCGTCGGCATCCTGGCAGCACTGGTGAGCAGCCATCGGGTCAGCGAGGCCACCCTCATCGTCATCGCCGTCCTGCTCCCCTCCGTGATCCTCCACGAGGTGGCGCACGGCGCCATGGCGTACGCCTTCGGCGACGGCACGGCCAAGCGGGCGGGGCGCCTGACCCTGAACCCCTTCGCCCACGTCGACCCTGTGGGGACGGTCATCGTGCCCGCGATCACAGTCCTCAGCGGCTGGGGGTTCTTCGGCTGGGCCAAGCCGGTGCCGGTGACGGTGTCACGCCTGCGCAGCCCCCGGAACCACGGCGTCCTCGTCGCCCTGGCGGGGCCGGCCGTCAACGCCGTCATCGCAGCCGTCGCCGGCTTCGCCTTCGTCTCCTTCTACCGCGGCGGGGACCCGCTGTGGGCCCAGGTGCTGTTCTGGCTGGGCATGGTCAACGTCTGGGTGGCGGCCTTCAACCTCCTGCCGGTGCCGCCCCTCGACGGCTCGGTGCTCGTGGAACGGCTCTTGCCAGCCAGCTGGTGGCCCGAGTACCTGCGGTTGCGCCGGCACGCGCTGCCAGTGCTGCTCGGCACGCTGCTGCTGCTCTCCTTCGCGCACGTGTACCCGACCGAGCCGCTGCTCGCCCACCTCGAGAGCTGGTGGGCGCACCTCCTCGGCCTGTAGGGAGCTCGGGGCGCGTCCATCCGGGGTCGGCCCCACCCCCGTGCCGCCTCGGTTTCCCACCACCCTGGATCGCCTGATCATCACGGGTCGGCCCCACCCCCGTGCCGCCTCGGTCGTGCCGCCTTGGGTGGGGCCTCCTTCGGTGACGCCGCCTCCTTGCGTGCCGCCCGGGACGTCGCCCCGCCTTGCCGCCCCGGTCACGGCCAGAGGGGCGGGCCTCAGGGCCCGAGGAGCCCCACGGCCTCCGACGCCCGCCGGTAGGTGGCGGCCGCCACCTCGCCCGCCCGCTCGGCGCCTTGCCGCAGCACGTCGCGCACCGCCCCGAGATCCTGTGCCAGCTCGGCCCGACGCTGCTGGAGGGGACGCAGCAGCTCGACCAGCGCCGCGGCCACGTCGTCCTTGAGCTTGCCGTAGCGGTCGTAGTCGAGCGCCACCTCCTCGGGGCGCCGGCCCGTGGCGGCGGCCAGGAGCTGGAGCAGGTTGGCCAGCCCGGGCTTGGCCGCCGGGTCGTAGCGCACCTGGCCGTCGGTGTCGGTGACCGCCTTGCGGACCTTGCGGGTGATCGCCGCGGGGGGGTCGAAGACGCCGATGGTACCGAGGGGGGACTCGACCGACTTGGACATCTTGCGCTCGGGGTGCTGGAGGTCCATGATCCGCGCCCCGACAGGCGGGACCCTTGCCGTGGGCACGGTGAACACCGGGCCGTAGCGGTTGTTGAAGCGCACCGCCAGCTCCCGCGCGAGCTCGAGGTGCTGGCGCTGGTCGTCGCCGACGGGGACCTCCTCGGCGTCGTAGAGCAGGATGTCGGCTGCCATGAGCACCGGGTAGGTGAACAAGCCCACCCGCACGGTCTCGCGGCCGGCGCCCTTGTCCTTGTACTGGGTCATCCGCCGGAGCTCGCCCACCGTGGCGGTGCACTCGAGCAGCCAGGAGAGCCGGGTGTGCTCGGGCACGTGGCTCTGCACGAACAGCACGCAGCGCGCCGGGTCGAGCCCGGCCGCCAGGAGGTTGACCGCTGCGTCGAGGGTCCGGGCGCGCAGCTCGTCGGGCGCGATCTCGAGGGTGAGGGCGTGGAGGTCCACCAGGCAGTAGAAGGCGTCGTGGTCCTCTTGCATCTCGACCCAGCTGCGGAAGGCACCGAGATAGTTCCCGAGGTGGAAGTCGCCGGAGGGCTGCACGCCCGAGAGCACCCTGGCCATGGGTGACCATGGTAGGCGGGGCGTGCTCGGACCTCGGGTGAGTGGGGGGTGCGCGCCCCGGTCGGGAGGGCTCGCCCCGTCCCCCGGGCTTCGAAGAGGCGGGTCGGCCCCCGGGAGAGGGCGAGGGGCAGCCGGCAGGGATGCGCGAGCGCCGGCCCGGGGTTCGGTAGGGTCGGCACCGTGGGGTACGCCGTCGCCACCCCGGTCTTCGAAGGGCCCATCGACCTCCTCTTGCACCTGGTGAGCAGCCACGAGGTCGACCTGCTCGACGTGCCGCTCGCGCCCGTCGTCGACGGCTTCCTCGCCGCCTTGGCCGAGCGCCGGCCCGAGCTGACCATGGACGTCGTGTCCGAGTTCCTGCTGGTCGGGGCCATCCTCGTCGAGCTCAAGTCCCAGCGGCTCCTGCCGCGGCCCGACCTGGCGGAAGAGGACGAGGAGCTCGTGGGCTGGGAGGAGCGCGACCTGCTGCTCGCCCGCCTGCTCGAGTGCCGGGCCTACGCCGCGGCCGCCGACGTGCTCGTCGCCCTGGCCGAGCGCGCGGCGCGGTCGCTCCCTCGCGAGGTGGGGCTCGACGAGGGCTTCGTGGCCCACCCGCCCGACCTCCTCTCGGGGGTGACGCCCGACCATGTGGCCCAGGCCTATCTCCGGGCCACGGCCGAGCGGCCGGCACCCGAGGTGGACCTGTCGCACGTGACGGTCGACGCGGTCACGGTCACCGAGGCCGTCCATGCGCTCACCCGCCGCCTGCCCACGTGCGGGACGACGTCGTTTCGCGAGCTGACGGGGCACCTCGCGACCCGGATCGAGGTGATCGTCCACTTCCTCGCAGTCCTCGAGCTCTGCAAGCTGGGCAAGGTGTCCCTCGGGCAGGGGCAGACCTTCGGCGACCTCCAGGTGACGTGGCTTGGTCACGACGACGAGCTGGTCGCGGCGGGGGTCGGTGGGGCCGTCGACGACTACGAAGGCTGAACGGTGACCGACGAGGAGCTGCGCCGGGCGATCGAGGCCGTGCTGCTCGTGGCGGTCGAGCCCGTGCCCGCCGGGCTGCTGGCGGAATTGCTGGAGGAGCCGGCCGACCGGGTGGCAGCCACCTGCGAGCGCCTCGCCGCAAGCTACGCCGAAGAGGCCCGTGGGTTCGTCCTGGCCCGGGTGGCAGGCGGCTATCGGTACCAGACCCACCCGGACCTGGCGCCCTACGTCGAGCGCTTCGCCAATCGCGAGGTGTCGCACCGGCTGTCGACCGCCGCCCTCGAGACGCTGGCCATCGTCGCCTACCGCCAGCCGGTGTCGAGGGCCCAGATCGCCAGCCTTCGGGGTGTCGGTGTCGACGGGGTGGTCCGCCTGCTCGAGCAACGGGGCTACATCGAGCAGGTGGGGCGGGCCGAAGGCCCAGGGCAGCCCGTCCTCTACGGCACCACCGACCTCTTCCTCGAGCGGCTGGGCCTTGACTCGTTGGACCAGCTCCCCCCGGTCGAGGACTTCCTCCCGGGCCCCGAGGTGGCAGGCGAGCTCGAGAGCCGCCTCCGCCAGCCCCTGGGCGGGGGAGGAAAGCAGCCGCGGGGTGGTCCCTCCGACCAAGGCGGCTGACCGGACCGCCGTGCCCGGCCGCCGCCACGCGCCGGGTCCGTGCCCGCCCGAGCCCCGGTCTCGGGCCGAGCCCGGGCGCCGCCCCGGCCCCGGCTCCCCGCTCACGGCACGGCCGGGTTCGGACACCGAGGAGCCGCCGCGCCTCCAGAAGGTCCTCGCCCGGGCGGGGCTCGGGAGCCGCCGGGCCTGCGAGGAGCTGATCGCGTCGGGCCGGGTCACCGTCGACGGGCGGACCGCCGTCCTCGGGCAGCGGGTCGACCCGGCCAGCTCGAAGGTGGCGCTCGACGGGGTGCCCGTTCCCGTCGCGCCCGGCCTGGTCCACTACCTGCTCAACAAGCCGGCCGGGGTGGTCACCACAGCCTCGGACCCTCAGGGGCGCCCCACCGTCGTGGCGCTCGTGCCCGCCCGGCCGCGGGTTTTCCCGGTGGGGCGCCTCGACCTCCAGAGCGAGGGGCTCCTCATCCTCACCAACGATGGTCAGCTGGCCCAGCTCCTGGCCCACCCGTCCCACGGCGTGCCCAAGGAGTACGTGGCAGAGGTGGCGGGCACGCCGTCGCCCGGTGCCCTGCGGGCTCTGCGTCGCGGGGTCGAGCTCGAGGACGGCCGGACCGCGCCGGCGACGGTGGGCGTGCTCGCGCCCGGCGTGCTGCGCATCGTCGTCCACGAGGGCCGCAACCGGCTCGTCCGCCGGATGTGCGAGGCCGTCGGGCACCCGGTCCGCCGGCTGGTTCGAACCCGGATCGGCCCGGTGGCGGACCCGTCGCTGCCGCCCGGCGCGTGGCGCCTGCTCTCCCCCCGAGAGGTGCGCGCCCTGGCTGTGGCGGCGACCGGCGGCTCGTCTGCCCGACGGAGCCGCGTGGGCGGCCGGGGTCGGCCTGACGGGCAGTAGCATCGGCGCCGATGCCAGGGGTCCCCGCCGTGCGAGCCCTCCGCGGGGCCACCACCGTCGACGCCGACACGGCCGAGCAGGTGACCGAGCGCGTCCAGGAGCTGCTCTTGGCCATCATGGAGCGCAACGGGCTGGCCGAAGAGGACGTCATCAGCATCCTGTTCACGGCCACGCCCGACGTCGTGTCGATGTTCCCGGCCACCGCCGCACGCGGCATCGGCTTCGCCGACGTGCCGCTCATCGACGCCGCGCAGCTGCCCGTGGCCGGCGCGACGCCGCGGTGCATTCGGGTCCTGCTGCACGTGAGCACCCCGCTGCACCGCCGCGACATGCGCCACGTCTACCTCCACGGGGCGGCGGGGCTACGCCATGACCTCGTTGGCTGACGGCGGCCCCGCCAGGGGCTGCCGTGCCGTCGGGGCGCGGTGGTGGTGACCGGGCGGCGCCGCGCCGAGGTCGTCGGCACCGGGCTGATCGGCGGCTCGCTGGGCCTGGCGCTCCGCCAGCGTGGGTGGCACGTCAGCGGCAACGACGTCTGGCCCGAGCGCGCCGCCGAGGCCCGGGCGGTGGGCGCGCTCGACGAAGTGGGCACCGACCCTCAGGCCGAGGTCGTCTTCGTGGCCGTGCCTGCTGCCCATGCGGGGCCGGTCGCCGCTCGCCTCCTGGCCGAGCCGGCCCGGCGCCCCGACGTGGTGGTCAGCGACGTCAGCGGGGTGAAGGCCTCGGTGGTGGCCGCGGTCGACCACCCGCGCTTCGTGGGCGGGCACCCCATGGCCGGCTCCGAGCAGGTTGGCCTGAGCGGCGCCGACCCCGAGCTGTTCGTGGGTGCCACGTGGGTCCTCACGCCGACGCCCGCCACGGACCTCCAGGCATTCTCGCGGACGGCGGCGGTGGTGTCGGAGCTCGGCGCCGACGTGGTCGTGCTGTCGCCCGCCGACCACGACCGCCTGGTGGCGGTTGTCTCCCACGTGCCGCACCTCGTGGCCGCAGCCCTCATGAACGCCGCTGCGGCGGGCAAGGAACGCGGCGACGCGGCACTGCTCCGGCTTGCCGCCGGCGGCTTTCGCGACATGACACGGGTCGCCGCGGGCCACCCCGGGATCTGGCCGGACATCTGCGCCGACAATGCGACGGCCATCGTCGGGGCACTCGACAGCCTCCTCGCCGACCTCGCCGCGATACGCGATCGCGTGGCCGCAGGCGACCGTGCGGCGATCCTGGGTTTGCTCCAGGCAGCGAGCCAGGCGCGCCGTGCCCTTCCCGCCCGCGCAACCCGGCCGGAGGCCCTCATGGAGCTGCGGGTGCCCGTGCCCGACCGAGAGGGGGTCCTCGCCGAGGTCACGTCGGTGGCAGGTGACCTGGGCGTCAACATCTACGACATCGAGATCGCGCACTCCCCCGAAGGCACGCGGGGCGTGCTGATGCTCGTCGTGGAAGCCGCTGACGCCCCGAAGCTGCACGCCGGCGTCGCGGCCCGCGGCTACCGCTGCACGGTTCGGGAGCTGTCGTGACCCGCCCAGGACCGCCCGGCGGCGCCACCGCGTCCCTCCCCCCGGTCGTCCAGGTTCGGGCGGTCGGGCCCCTGCAGGGCCGGGTGCGCCCGCCGGGCGACAAGTCCATCTCGCACCGGGCGCTGATCCTGGCCGCGCTGGCTGACGGGGTGTCGGTCCTCCGCGGCCTGTCGGCGGGCGACGACGTGCGGCGCACCGCAGGAGCGCTGGTCGCCCTCGGTGCCGACCTCGCCTGGGAGGGGCCCGGCACCCTCCGGGTGACTGGCGGGCGGCACCGGTTGCACCCGCCGGCCGCGCCGCTCGACTGCGGCAACTCGGGCACTGGCATGCGGCTGCTGGCCGGGGTGGCGGCGGGGCTCCCCTGGCGGACGGAGCTGGTGGGCGACGAGTCGCTCTCGGCCCGTCCCATGGACCGCGTGGCCGTGCCGCTCCGCTCGATGGGGGCGCAGGTCGAGGGTCGGGGCGATCGCTGCCTGCCGCCGCTGACCGTCACCGGCGGCGAGCTGCGCGGGATCACCTACACGCCGCCGGTCGCCAGCGCCCAGGTCAAGTCGGCGATCCTCCTGGCCGGCCTGTCGGCCGACGGCACCACGATCGTCCGCGAGCCGGTGCCGACCCGCTCGCACACCGAGGAGATGCTGGCCGAGTCCGGCGCCGACGTGACCGTCGAGCCCTGGGGCGCCGGGCGCGCCGTGCGGGTGCGGCGCTCGGCGCTGCGGCCCGTCGACCGCTCGGTGCCGGGCGACCCCTCGCAGGCGGCCTTCTGGGTGGTGGCGGCTTGTCTCGTGCCGGGAAGCTCCGTGACGGTCGAGCACGTCTACGCCGGCGCCGAGCGGGTGGGCTTCCTCGGTGTGCTGGCCCGGATGGGGGCCAGGGTCCGGCTCGTCGCCGACGGCCCCGGTAGCGCCAACCTGGCCGTCGAGTCGGCACGGCTGCGGGCCACGGTGGTCGAGGCGGCCGAGATCCCCTCGCTCGACGAGGTGCCGGTGCTGGCGGTGGCCGCCGCTGCCGCGGAGGGCACCACGACTTTTCGCGACGTGGGCGAGCTGCGGGTGAAAGAGGTCGACCGCCTAGCTGCCACCGCCGCCCTGGTCGAGGCGTTCGGCGCCCGGGCGGTCGTCGACGGCGACGTGCTGCACGTCGAGGGGGCGGGTGCCAGGGGGCTCATCCCGGGGAGCTTCGAGAGCCGCGGCGACCACCGGATGGCCATGGCTGCCGTGGTGGCGGCCCTCGCCGCGGGCGGCACGAGCACTGTGGCCGGGTTCGAGGCCGTCGCGACCAGCTATCCCGAGTTCCTGTCGGACCTGGGATCGCTGGCCGGTCCGGGCGCGGCCGGGCCGGCGGGCGCGACCCGCGTGCAGGACCGGGGTACGGGACGCGGCGCGACGGGCAGGGTCGTCGCCATCGACGGGCCCGCCGGCTCGGGCAAGTCGAGCGTCTCGAAGGAGCTGTCGCGCCGGCTCGGCATGCCCCGCCTCGACACGGGGGCGATGTACCGCGCCGTGACGTGGGCAGCGCTGCGCGACGGCATCGACCTCGCAGACGGGCCGGCGGTGGCCCGGGTAGCCCGCCAGGCGAGCGTCGAGCTCGAGGACGACCGGGTCCTCGTGGACGGGACCGACGTGACCGTGGCGATCCGTGCCGCCGAGGTGAACCGCGCCGTGTCGGTGGTCGCGGCCCACCCTGAGGTCCGCCAGGTCCTGGTGGCGCACCAGCGGGCGTGGGTGGCCGACCACGGCGGGGGCGTCGTCGAAGGCCGCGACATCGGCACCGTCGTCTTCCCCCGAGCAGACCTCAAGGTGTTCCTCACCGCCTCGGAGCCCGAGCGTGCCCGGCGGCGGGCCGAGGAGAGCCCCGAGGGTGTCGCCCGACGCGACCGGCTCGACAGCACCCGGGCGGCGTCGCCCCTGACCGTGGCCACCGGGGCACGGGTGATCGACACCACGACCCGAGGCGTCGACGACGTTGTCGCGGAGATCCTGTCGTGGCTGTGACACGGCCGAGTGGCCACGAGGGGGCCGGTCGCGCCGCGTCGGACGGTGGTGCAAGGCCAGCTGGTCCGGCAGGTCGGGGCGGGCTGCCCGGCCCTGCGGATCGTGGCGGGCGTGCCGCGCGGCACGGCCGCGACGTCCCGTTCCGGCTCGATGCCCGCCTGACACGTTCGTACCGGCTGGTGAGGGCCTGCATCCGCACGGCCATCCGGATCTGGTTCCGCCCTCGGGTCGTGGGGCGCGCCAACGTGCCGGCCGAGGGCCCCGTGCTCCTCGCCCCGGTGCACCGCTCCTTCGCCGACTTCGTGTTCCCCCTGCTGCTCACCGACCGCAAGCTCTTCTACATGGGCAAGGACACCCTCTGGCGCTCCCGCACCTTCGGCAGGCTGCTCTCGTTGCTCGGCGCCTTCCCGGTGCATCGCCAGGCGGCTGACCGTGAGGCCCTCGCGAGGGCAGAGGAAGTCCTGCGCCAGGGGCAGGTGCTGGTCCTGTTCCCCGAGGGAACGCGCGAGGAGGGGGCGGTCGTCGGGCACCTGCACGAGGGTGCGGCCTTCCTCGCCGCCCGCACCGCGGCACCGATCGTGCCGGTCGGCATCGGAGGATCGGACCGGGCGATGCCACCGGGGCGCCTCGTCGCCCGACCCCTGCGGGTGACCGTGGTGGCCGGCCCCGCGCTCCCGGCCCCGACGCTGCCCGAGGGCGCCCGCCGGGTGCCGCTCGGACAGGTGCGCCGGGCGACCGAGGAGCTGCGCCTGGCCATCCAGGCCGTCTACGACGAGGCGCGCCGCTGAGGTGGCGACGGGAGGGGCGGCACGGCGCCCGGCCCGGCCGCAGCGCCGGCGTCGGCCCCGGTGTCAGTGTTCCCGGAGCCAGGTGCGGAGCAGCACGGCGGCGTAGCGGACGCCGTAGGTGAGGTTGGCGCCCTTCTTGGAGCTGCCCGACGCCCTCGGGTGCCAGGTGGCCGGGCGCTCCGTCACGCGCCATCCGCGCCGGACCGCAGTCGTGAGCAGCTCGGCCGTCTGGTACTGGTCCTGCTCGAGGCGCCCGAGGAGGTCCGAGAGCATGACGGTGCGCAGTGCCCGGAACCCGTTGGAGGTGTCGGTCAGCTGCGTACCGTTGAGCAGGTTCATGAGCCAGGCGAAGGCGACCACGCCGGCCTGCCTGACCCGGTCCTCGGTGAGGTCGCCCCCGAGCCGTCGGGAGGCGACGACGAAGTCGGCCTCGTCGGCGACGAGTGGCTCCAGCAGCCGCGCCATTTCAGCCGGGTCGTTCTGGCCGTCGGCGTCGAGGGTCACCACGTAGCTCGTGCCCGCCCGGACGCACAGGTCATAGCCCACCCGCAGCGCGGCGCCGTGGCCGAGGTTCACGGGCAGGACGAAGGTGATCGCCCCGGCTTCCCGGGCCACGCGAGCGGTCGCGTCCTCACCCCCGTCGACGACAACGAGGGGTGCCACCGCCAGGCCGCACGCCTCTGCCGGAACCCGGGCGAGCACGTCGCCGATGTTGTCCTCCTCCTCGAAGGCGCAGATCAGGGCGACCACCGGCGGGAGCTGCAGGTCGGGGTAGCGGGCGGCGAACTCGGCCCGGCCCAGGTCGACCACCAACTGGGAGAGGCGGCGCAGGCGTTGCGCCTGCATGCTGTCGCGAACGGTCACCGGCCGCTCATGCCCCCGGTCCGGCGGGGGCGAGACCCGGGGAGCGAGCCAGCGCCCGGAGGACGTCGGCGGCCGACACCTGCCGGTCCTCTGCCGCCGGGTCGGGTGACTCGATGGCCCGCGGCGATCCGCACAGCACGCCAAGGGCTGCCACCAGCGCGCGCAGGAGCTCGCGCAGCTCGGGCGGGGGCGGGAAGTACTCGTCCTCGACGGTGACCGACACCGACTCGACCCCATGCCGGGGACGCAGCCGGTCGACCACGTCTTGCACCAGGCCTTCGGGGGCCGAGGCTCCCGCGGTCACCCCGATCGTGCCCGAGAGGTCCTCGGGGACCTCCGAGGCATGGTTGACCCGCACGACACGCCTGCAGCCGGCGGCCAGCGCCACCTTCTCGAGGGCCACCGTGTTCGACGAGTTGGCCGAGCCGACGACCACCACCGCGTCGGACCGGCTGGCGATGGCCTTGAGCGCTGCCTGGCGGTTGGTCGTGGCAAAGCACAGGTCGCTGCGCCCCGGCGTCCACAGGTCGGGGAACCGCGTGCGTGCGGACTCCATGAGCCCCTGCCACTCGTCGTGGCTGAGCGTGGTCTGGGCGAGCAGCGCCACCGGGGTGGCCGGGTCGAGGTCCGCGAGGGCGTCGAGGTCCTCCTGGCGCTCGATGAGGCGGACGGCGTCGGGGGCGACGGCCATCGTGCCGACGGCTTCCTCGTGGCCCGAGTGGCCCACGTAGAGCACCGTGTAGCCCTTGCGGCTGCGGACCTTGAGCTCGTGGTGGACCTTGGTGACGAGAGGACAGACGGCGTCGACCACCACGCCGCAACGCCGTCGGGCCTCCTCCGCCACGGCCGGTGCGGTGCCGTGCGCGCTCAGCATCAGCGGGGCGCCTTCGGGCACCTCGGCGACGTCGTCCACGAAGACGACGCCCTGGGCCCGGAACTGCTCCACGACGTGGCGGTTGTGGACGATCTCGTGGTAGCAGTAGACGGGCGGCTCGAACACCCGCACCATCCATGCCAGGGCCTTGATCGCCTTCTCCACGCCGGCGCAGAAGCCCCGGGGCTCGGCGAGCACGACGCGATCGACGGGCACCGGCCCAGGTTACCGGCGCCCGTCGACCCCCCTGGTGGCGCCCCGCCGCCCGACCCTCGCACCCCCAGGACCCGCCCGGCAGGAGCGGCCAGGCAGCGCCCCGTCGGAATGTGCCGCCACACCCACAACCCCACCTCCCCAGGACCCGCCGGGCAGGAGCGGCCAGGCAGCGCCGGTAACCTTGCGGGCATGTCGGCGCCCGTGGTGACGTCGGTCGCCGAGGCGTCGCCGGCGGCCCGTGCCGGCCTCGCGCCAGGTGACGAGCTCGTGTCCCTGAACGGCGTCGTACCCCGCGACGTCATCGAATTCCACCAGTTGGCCGATTCCGACGCACTCGAGCTCCTCGTCCGCCGGGCCGGGCGGGAGCTGCCGCGGCGGCTGCGGGTGACCAAGGAGGCGGGCGAGCCGCTCGGGGTGGAAGTCTCCTCGCCGATCTTCGACCGCGTCCGCACCTGCGACAACCACTGCGCGTTCTGCTTCATCTACCAGCTCCCGAAGGGGATGCGGCGAAGCCTGTACGTGAAGGACGACGACTACCGCCTCTCCTTCCTCTACGGCAACTTCACCACGCTCACCCGCTTCACCGAGCTCGACGCCGAGCGCGTCCTCGACGAGCGCCTGGGCCCCCTGTTCGTGTCGATCCACGCCACCGACCCAGAGGTGCGCGCCCGGCTGCTGCGCAACCCGAAGGGCGCGACCAGCCTTCGCTGGCTGCGCGTCCTGCTCGAGGGCGGGATCGAGGTCCACGGCCAGGTGGTGGTGTGCCCCGGCATCAACGACGGACCCGTGCTGGAGGACACGCTGGCCGGCATCCTCGACGAGTACCCCGGCCTGTCGTCGGTCGGTGTGGTGCCGCTCGGCGTGAGCCGCTTCTCGCGCGAGGCGGACATGCGGCCCCACACGCCCGGGGAGGCGGCAGCGGTGTGCGACACGGTGGCAGCGTGGCAGGAGGTCTTCGATGCGGTGCTGGGGCGCCGGCTCGTGCACGCGTCGGACGAGTACTACCTCATGGCCGGAAGGCCGCTGCCGGACGCAGCCGCCTACGAGGGGTTCCCCCAGCACGAGAACGGCATCGGCATGCTCCGGGCCTTCGAGTCGGGCTTCTGCGGGGCTGCCGGGAGCGACCGGGCCGATGCCGCCGGGCAGCCGCGCGCCGAGCAAGGTGGCGGCCACGGCTCGGGGGACATCACCGGCGGGGTGCGGCGCGGGTTCTTCGCGGCCATCGATGGGGCACCGGCGGCGGGCTACCGAGCTCCCCGGGTGGACGCCGGCTGGGCGCCGGGGGCGCCGCGGCAGGGGACGGAGCCCGACACGCGCCCGGTGGCGGTGGTGACGGGTACCTACGCGGCAGGGTTCCTGGCACGGCTGCTGGCCCACCACCCGCGCCGCGACGTGCGGGTGGTGGCAGTGAAGAACCACTACTTCGGCGGCAACATCGGCGTGGCCGGCCTCCTCACCGGCCAGGACCTGGGCCGGGCCCTGGCGGCCGAGCCGCCGGGCCACCGCTACCTGGTGCCCGACGCGTGCCTGTCCAACGGGGTGTTCCTCGACGGCACCGGGCCCGGCGACCTGCCGCGGCCGGTCGAGGTGGTGCCCGCTGACGGGCGGTCGCTGCGCGTCGCCCTCGAGGGCGGCCGGCCCCTGGAGCCGGTGGGCCAGGTGGCGCCGTGAGGGCGGCCACCGGCGCCCTGCCCCGCCGGCCGACGGTGGTCGTCGCCGGCCGGCCCAACGTGGGGAAGTCCTCCCTCGTGAACCGCATCGTCGGCAGGCGGGTGGCCGTGGTCGAGCGCGAGCCCGGCGTCACGCGCGACCGCAACGTGCTCGAGGCCGAGTGGGCCGGCGTGGCCTTCGACCTGGTCGACACCGGCGGCTGGCTGCCCGGCGGCGACGCCTTGGATGCCAAGGTCAGCGACCAGGCGTTCCGGGCCGTGGTGGGGGCGGACCTCGTGCTGCTGGTGGCCGACGTGACGGTCGGGCTCACCGAAGATGACCTGGCCGTGGCCCGGGCCGTGCACCGGGCCGGGGTACCGGTGCTGGCGGTGGCCAACAAGGCGGACGACGAGTCGCGTGAGCGGTCGGCCTGGGAGATGGTGGCGCTCGGCTTCGGCGACCCCTGGCCCGTCAGCGCCCTCCACGGGCGGGGGACCGGCGACCTGCTCGACGAGGTCGTCCGGAGGCTCGCCCCTTCTGGCCAGCCCGACACCCCCCCGGGCCCCGCCGCGCCGGATGGGCCCGACGCCGACGGCGGGAGCGAGCCGCCACGGGTCGCGATCGTGGGGCGCCCCAACGTGGGCAAGTCGACGCTCTTCAACCGCCTCATCGGCGAGGAGCGCTCCGTCGTCCACGACCTGCCCGGCACGACGCGCGATGCCGTCGACACGCTGGTCACGACCCCGGCCGGCCCGGTCCGCTTCGTGGACACGGCTGGCATGCGGCGGCCGGCGCGGACCGAGCCGGGAGTCGAGCGCCACGCCGTGAGCCGTGCGCTCGCGGCGCTCGAGCGCGCCCACGTGGCTCTGCTCGTCATCGACGCCTCGGTCGGGGCCACCCACCAGGACCAACGCCTGGCCGAGCGCATCGCCGTGTCGGGGTGTGCCGCGGTGGTCGTGCTCAACAAGTGGGACCTCGTGCCGGCCGAGCGCCGCGACGACGTCCTCGCCGGCGTGGGTGACCGGCTGGCCTTCCTCGGCACGGCGCCGGTGCTGCGGGTGTCGGCGGCATCTGGCCGCGGCGTCGGGCGGGTCCTCCCCGCCCTGCAGGAGACCGTGCGCTCGTACCACCAACGGGTGCCCACGGGCACCCTCAACCGGGCGCTGCGCGAGCTCCAAGAGGCGCACCCGGCGCCCGGGGCACGCATCCGCTACGGGGTGCAGGGAGCGGTGGACCCACCCACGTTCACCCTCTTTGCCACCGGCCGCCTGCCGCGCACGTACCTGCGCTACGTGGAGCGCCGGCTGCGGGACAGGTTCGACCTCGGCGCCACCCCCCTCAAGATCCGGGTTCGTACGGGCGGGGGGCGATAGGGGACCGCAGTGGCCTGGTGCGAGGAGTGCGATCGCCTGGTCGAGGATGACGAGCTCACCGACGACGGCAGCTGCCCGAGCTGCGGCACGCTCCTCCACGAGGCACGGCGCCCGGTTCCCTGGTACTTCAAGTTCATGGGTGCGGCGACGGTCGTCTACCTGGGCTGGCGTGCCTACCAGGGCATCGAGTGGCTCTTCCACCACCTCTGACTCCCATGAGGGCGATCCGGCAGCCGCGGCGGGCGGTAACCTGATTGGCCGACGCCCTGTATCGGCCTACGACCGTCGGCGGCCGGACCGGAGGTGACCTGTGACCCTCAGCTTCTCGGTGAACTGGGACTACCGCTGTCCGTTCGCCCGCAACGCCCACGAGCACCTGGTGACCGGCTTGCGAGCTGGGGCCGACTGGGACGTCACCTTCGTCGCCTTCTCGCTCGACCAGGCCCACGTGGCCGAGGGCGAGGCGCCGGTGTTCGACCGCCCTGCCGACTTCCCGGCGCTGTTCGTGAACCAGGCGGGGATCGTGGTGCGCGACCGCTACCCGGACCGGTTCTTCGACGCCCACCTGGCGCTGTTCGCCGCCCGCCACGATCGGGGCCTCGACGTCCGCGACCGTGAGGTCGTCACCGGCGTGCTCGGCGAGCTGGGCCTCCCGGTCGCAGAGATCACGGCCGCCATCGACGAGGGGTGGCCCCTCGAGGTCTACCGCAAGGAGCACACGGGCTGGGTTGAGGAGCACCGAGCCTTCGGCGTGCCGACCTTCGTGCGCGACGGCCAGGCCGTGTTCGTCCGGCTGATGCACCGCCCCGCCGGCAACGGCCCGCTTGCCGTGTCGACCGTGGAGCGGGTCGTCGACCTGGTCGCGGGGTGGCCCGAGCTGAACGAGCTCAAGCACACCACGATCCCGCGCTGAGCCCCAGCCCCGCCGGCTCGCGCGCTCGGGCCACCGAGCCAATCGGTCCGCCGAGCCAATCGGTCCGAGCCGGGGCCCGACGCTGCGGGTCACCCCGTCCGACGCCGAGCCGGGAGCCGACCGGTCCGCGCTGGGGCCCCAGCTCCGGGTGGCGGCCAGGGCCTGGGGTCAGCCTGGGAACAGCCCGAGCTCCCGGGCGAGCGTCGGGGCGTCCACGGTCCGGCCGTTGGGCTCCGCCGCTGCCGGGTCGGTGACGAGCCACGCCGCGACCGACCCTGGCACGTCGACCGGCACGCCGGTCGACGCGTCGAACCCGAAGGGGGCCATGTCGATGGCGATCCGTTCGGTCGCCACGAAGCCCGGCTCGAGGTTGTACGCACGGATCCCGCGGTCGCCCAGCTCGAGCGCCAGGATGCCCGCGATCCGGTTGAGGGCCGCCTTGCTGAACCCGTAGCCGAGGCCCCAGCCGCCCTCGCCGGCCGGTGCTGGGGGGTCGTGCTCGCCTGCGCCGGAGGAGACGTTGATGATCGTGCCGCCGCCGCGCTCGAGCATGGAGGGCAGCACGAGCTTGATCAGGATGATCGGAGCCATGGCATTGGCCTGCAGGTGCCTGTCGAGCAGGTCGACCGGGGTGTCGAGGATGCGGTCCATGTGCCCGGGGCCGACGTAGCGGGCGTTGTTGACGAGCACGTCGATGTGCCCCCAGCGCTCGAGCACCGTGGTGACCGCCACCCCGAGCGACGCCCGGTCGAGCAGGTCGGAGGGCACCGCCAGCGAGCGCTGCCCGGTCTCCTCGACGAGAGCGGCCGTCGTGGCGAGGCTGCCGGGCAAGGGCGACGTGTCGGAGCGCTTGACCGTCGAGGAGTGCTCGCGGCCCTCGCCCTCGACCGAGGTGCGCGCCGTCATGGCGACGTCGTACCCGGCGCGCGCGAGGTGGAGGGCGATGCCCTTTCCGATGCCGCGGCTTGCGCCGGTCACGAAGGCAACCTTTGAGTCCTGGGCCATGGGCGGCAATGTAGCGCGCCAGGTGGCGCAAGGCCGGGTGCGCGAGGCCGCGTGGCGCGAGCCGCGCCTCGTGACCAAGGCCGAGGAGCTGGCCGGCTCAGGTACGGCCCGAGCCGCGTGCCGTGGTGCCCGTGGCGGCAGGCGACGGCGGCTCGAGGGGGCCGAGCAGGCGCGGCAGCTCCTGGCGCACCACCTTGCCCATGGCGTTGCGGGGGAGGCTCGCCACGACGCGGACCCAGTCGGGCACCTTGTAGCGGGCGAGGTGGCGGGCGCACCAGGCCCGGAGCTCGTCGGCGTCCGCCTCGGCACCGGTGGCCAGCTCGACCACGGCGGCAACTCGCTCCCCGAGGCGCTCGTCGGGCACGCCCACCACAGCCGACCCCGCCACTGCAGGATGGAGCTCGAGCACCTGCTCGACCTCGGCGGGGTACACGTTCGCGCCGCCACGGATGATGAGGAGCTGCTTGCGATCGCGGACGAACAGGTTGCCCGCGCCATCCAGCGAGCCGAGGTCACCCGTGCGCAGGAGGCCGTCGGCCGGACCGCCCTGCACCCCGCCCCCTTGCTCCCAGTAGCCGAGCATGGTGCGGTAGGCACCGGCCCATGGGCCTGCCGTCCGGCCACCGACGCAGATCTCGCCCACCTCACCTGCCGGCAGGACCCGGTCGTCTCCGTCGCGGACGGTCACCTCGAGGTGGGGCAGGGGGACGCCGCTGGCCCCCTCGACGTGGGGCACGTCGCGCGCCTCGATGGTCACGATCGTCGGCGCCTCCGTGAGGCCGTAGGTTCCCCGCAACGGCACGCCGAACTTCTCCTCGAAGTCTCGGCGCACTCCTTCGGGGCAGCGCGCGCCGCCGGTCCACACCTCCTCGAGGCTGGCCAGGTCCTCGGGGACCACCCGTGAGTCGTGGACGAGGTCGTAGAGCATGGTGGGCACGCCGTTCCACACCGTCACCTCGTTCTCGCGCAGCCAGCGGCCGAGCTCGACAGCGCTCCGGGCGTCGCTGACGATCGAGCACCCGCCGGCCTGGGTGGCGAGCAGGGTCGAGAGCACGAGGAGGTTCAAGATGTTGAGCGACAGGCAGTCGCCCTTGCGCAGGTCCCGGCCATAGCGCCGGGAGGCCACGATCGCGGCGCCCGGCACGACCAGGTTGTGCTGGCTGTGCACGACGCCCTTTGGCGAGCCCGTGGTGCCGCTCGTGTACGCGATGCCCGCCGGTGCGAAGGGGTCGATCGCCGGGCGGCGCGCGTGGCTCCCGTGCGAGGCGGCGAGGAGCGCTTGCCATTCCGTGCCGTCCTGTGTCGAGCCGCCGACCGGCACGACGGCCGGACCAGGAGACGATCCGCCGGTCGCCTGTGCGAGCTCGGCGGCGACCGCCTCCTCGCAGAGGAACACGACCGGACGAGCATGTCGGAGCAGCGCGAGCTTCTCAGGCGCCGCCAGGGTGCGGTTCACGCCGACCCACACGGCCCCGAGGCGCATGGTGCCGTGGAAGGCCACCACGAGGGAGGCCGAGTTCGGCAGGGAGGCGGCAACCCGGTCGCCGGGGCGGACACCGAGCTGCTGCAGCGCCGCCGCCGCCGCGTCGGCTTCCACGGCAAGCGAGCCGTAACTGAGGCTGGCGTCGGGGGCGACCAGGGCCAGACGGTCGGGATCGCGAGCGGCTGCGGCGTCGAGGAGGGCCGGGATCGTCGTGACGGCAGGCACCCGCACGGTCGTCATCAGCGTCCTTCCCCCTCGTCACTCGCTCCGCCGAGCCGCCTGTTGCTCGTGCCATCCCTGCCGCCCGTTCGCGTCGAGGCGCGAGACGGCTGGCGCACCCGCCGGACGCGCCCGGCGGGAACCCTTGCGGCCAGGCTACCGACACGCGCCTCCGGCCGCTTCCGGCGGATCTGCCATACTCGCGCCGCTTGCCGGGCAGCGGCGTCTCCTGCCCGCCGAGAGCTCGCGGGGGTCGCACGCCATGCTGGGGGGCACCTCGTGGCGTCGGGCTCGTGGCGCTCTGGCCCGAGCTGGGGGAGTGGTGAAGATGGGGGAGTGGTGAAGATGGACGACCTCGACCAGATCCGAGACCTGATGGCGCGCTACGCGCACTATTACGACACCGGCCGGGCCGAGGAATGGGCAGGTCTGTTCACCGAGGACGGCAGCATCACCATCGGCGACGCACCCCCGACGGCCGGTCGCGACGCGCTGCTCGCCATGGCAGCGGCCGTGGTGCCCAGGTCGCGGCACCACTTCATCGTCAACGAGGCCATCGACGTTGACGGGGACCGCGCCAGAGGTGAATCGTCGTTGCTGCTGAGCCAGGGGCAGCCGCCGACCTTCGTGATGGCGGGCAGGTACGACGACGAGCTGGTCAAGGTCGCGGGCCAGTGGCTGTTCCGGAGCAGGCGGGTGACCCTCGACGGGTGACCACGGGCCGGGTGGGCCCGATCACGGGCCCGGCTCGGGGCAGGGCGTCGCTCGGACCGGCACGGCAGAACGTCACCCGAGCGAGCCGCCGTGTGGGATAGCGTCGCTGTGTGCCTGGCCTCGTGGTGGAGCACCGTGGTCACGTGACCGTGCTCACGATGGACCGGCCCGACAAGCGGAACGCGTACGACGACGACATGCGCGACGCCATCACGGCAGCCATGCTCGCCTTCGAGGCCGATCCCGAGCAGTACGTGGCGGTCGTGACCGGCTCGGGCACGCGCGCGTTCTGCTCCGGCAGTGACCTGTCCACCCCTCGGGGCGGCAGGACGCGCCGGGGCCCGCGCCCTTTCCCGATCACCGACATGTTCGGGATCGGCAGCGTCTCCAAGCCGGTCATCGCCGCCGTCAACGGCCTGGCGGTCGGGGGAGGGTGCGAGATCGCCCTGGCCTGTGACATCCGCATCGCGGCCGACACTGCCTGGTTCGGCCTGTTCGAGCCCAAGCACGGCATCATCCCGGGCGCGGCCGTGCACCTGCTGCCGCGGATGGTCGGCTACGGCGACGCCGCCTGGCTCCTGCTCACGGCCGAACGCGTGGGAGCCGGCGATGCCCACCGGATGGGCCTCGTCCAGCGAGTGGTGAGCCCCGCCCAGGTTCTGCCCGAGGCGATGCGCATCGCGGAGGGCATGTGTGCGCTCTCGCAGGTCGCGCTCCAGGGGATCAAGAAGGTGCTCCGCCACGAGCGGGACCGCCTCCTGCACGAGTCGATCCGGCTGGCCGAGGTCATCATCGCGACAGCCGAGCTGAGTGGCGACATCGACGAGGGTCTCGCCGCCTTCCGCGAGCATCGCCAGCCGCACTTCTCCAACAGGTGGCCCGGCCCCCCGGCGGGCTGAGGACGTCGGGCAAGGCGAGGAGGAACCCGTGCAGTTCGCACCGGCGCCATTCCCGCCGGGCGCGGCCCGCGAGTACCAGCGAGCGGGCTACCACACGGGGATGGGCCTGCCCCAGCTGATGCGGCGCACCGTTGCCGAGTTCGGGCCGCTGTGCGCCGTCGCCGACGGGGGACGGACGCTCACGTGGGAGGAGCTGCTCGGTCACGCCTTCTGCCTGGCCGGGTTCCTCGAGGCCCAGGGCATCGGCGCCGGTGACGTCGTGGTCTGGCAGATGCCCAACTGGTGGGAAGCGCTAGTCGTCGCCTACGGCGTGTGGGCGGCGGGAGCCGTGTCGGCACCCGTGGTGCCGATCTACCGGGAGCACGAGCTGGCGAACGTCTTGCAGGCCGTCGAGCCGCGGTGCGTCCTGGCGCCGTTGCGCTTCCGCGGGCACGATCACGTCGCAGCGATGGAGGCTGCCATCGACCTGTGGGGGGGCAACCCGCTGCGCGTGGTGGTGCGTGGGTCCGCCGCCGGCTGGACGGGCTTCGACGACGTGCTGGCCGGCGCCCCGTTCTCCGCGACGCTGGTCGATCCGGACGCGCCCGCGCTCGTCGGCTTCACCTCGGGCACCACCTCCGGGGCCAAGGCCGTCGTGATGAGCACCCGGGGCCTCCTGGTCGTGCCGCTGCGCCATGCCCGCACGGTGCCGTACACCTGGCACGATCGCGGCTACATGGCGGCCAGCGTGTCGCACGCGACCGGCCTGCTGATGGCGGTCACCATCCCGCTCGTGTCCGGCTGCTCGGTCGTCCTCGCCGACCGCTGGGACCCGGCGCGCGCCGTCGAGGAGATCCAGCAGCACAGCGTTACCTATACGGGAGGTGCGGCTGTCTTCATGCAGGAGCTGGCCGATGCCGTGGTGGCGGCGAGCCTTCCTTCCCTGCCGCTCTCGACCGGCTTCAGTGCCGGCGGCAGTCCGATCCCGACCGAGCTGGCGCGGCGCTGCGAGGAGCTCGGGATGAAGCCGCGCCGCGCCTACGGCATGACCGAGTGCCCCACCGTGTCGGCCAGCCTGCCCGGCGACCCCACCTGGGTGCGTCTGGCCACGGACGGACGGGTCCTGCCGGGCTGCGAGGTGAAGGTCGTGGCACCCGGCCGCCCCGGCGGGGTGCTCGGCCCTGGACAGGTGGGCGAGTTCCTCGTCCGCGGTCCCCAGCGGGCGCTCGGCTACGTCGACCCCGTTCACACGGCAGAAGCCTTCGACGACGCCGGATGGCTCCGCACTGGGGATCTCGGAACGGTCGACGCCAGCGGGTGCCTGACCGTGTCCGGGCGCACCAAGGACGTCATCAATCGCGGCGGCGAGAAGCTGTCGGCGCGCGAGATCGAGGAGCTCATCGCTGGCCATCCCGAGGTGGTGGAGGCCGCCGTTGTGGCCTTGCCGCACCCCCGGCTCGGCGAGGAGCCCGCCGCGTTCGTCATCGCACGTGGCGCCGCGCCGTCGGAGGAGGAGCTGGCCGGCTTCCTGCGGGCGCGGGGCCTGGCGCCCCAGAAGATCCCGCGAGTCTGGATCACGCTTGCCGACCTGCCACGGACGCCGTCGGGCAAGGTCAAGAAGTACGAGCTGGTCGAGCGGTTGCGTGCCTCGCGAACCCCCCAGCCGCCTGCGGCCCCGGCCACGGACCTCGATGTAGGATCGGGGTGAGGCTGCCTGCCAGCGATTGGAGGTGGAAGGCCCGCTGGCGAGGCGCCCCGTTCGCGAGGTGCCAACCAGCGAGCGACGGGCTGTGGCGCAGCTTGGTTAGCGCGCTTGACTGGGGGTCAAGAGGTCGCCGGTTCAAATCCGGCCAGCCCGACCAAGAACGTGCAGGTCAGGGGCTACGGAGGCCGAATCCAGGCGGGCTGGCGGAGGTGCCGGTAGCCTAAGTGGTAGCCAAGCGGACGGGAGGCTACCGATGGCTACCAGGACCCGTGCAGGCAGGGGCGACGGCAGGATCTTCAGGCTCGCCGACGGGCGGTGGTGCGCCTTCATCGAGCTGGAGCGCGGCCCTGACGGCCGGCGCCGGCGCAAGAAGATCACCGCCTCGAGCCGCGGCCAGGTGGTGCTCAAGCGCGACCAGGTGCGCGCAGAGCTTGCCCGTGGCCTGGAGCCCGCCGATGAGCGGCTGACCGTCGGCCAGCTCGTCGAGCTCTGGCTCGACCACCGGACGGGCAAGGTCGCAGACAGGACGCTGGCCAACTACCGGGCCATCGCCACCAAGCACGTCATCGCCACGGCGGTCGGCAGGCGGCCCCT
>DATGLW010000091.1:0-19936 GCA_035293965.1 Acidimicrobiales bacterium | reverse complement strand
CGGCCACCCCGACCGGCAAGGGCTACTGGCTGGTGGCGGCTGACGGCGGGGTGTTCGCCTTCGGGGATGCCGGCTTCTTCGGTTCGATGGGCGGCGTGCCGCTGGTCGCGCCCGTCGTGGGCATGGCGGCCACCCCGACCGGCAAGGGCTACTGGCTGGTGGCCGGCGACGGCGGGGTGTTCGCCTTCGGGGATGCCGGCTTCTACGGCTCCGGGGCCGGTCAAGGGCTGCCGGCGGGGGTGTCGGGCATGGCGGCCACCCCGACCGGCAAGGGCTACTGGCTGGTGACGGGCAACGGTGCCGTCCTCACCTTCGGCGACGCCCGCTCGTTCGGATCGGTGGGCGGGGGCCCCGGGGCGACACCGGTGACCGGCATCGTGCCCACCCACGACGGGGGTGGGTACTGGCTCCTCGACCCCGACGGGTGGAACTACAGCTACGCCAACCCGCCGCCGCCGGCGACCTTCCCCGGCGCTGCCGCCATCGTGGCGGCCGCGCAGTCCCAGGTGCAGCCCGACCCTTCGACCGGGTACTTCTGCAACCCCTACGGGCCCTGCGAGGCCTGGTGTGCCCTCTTTGCCACCTGGGCCCTCCAGCAGGGCGGGATCCCCATCCCGAGCTACGCCTTCACTGGCGACATCTACACCTGGGGGGTAGCGCACGCGACCGTCCTGCCGCCGACGGCGATGCCCGTGCCCGGCGACGTCGTGCTCTACGGCACCGGGCCGAGCTCGGTGGCGACGTCCGTCCATGCCGGCATCGTGGCGCAGGTCTGGCCCGACGGCGCGGTCGTGACCATCGAAGGGGATGCGGGGCCGGGGCAGACCGGCTATCTGGCGGTGGTGGTGAACGGCCCCTTCCTGCCGCCGGACTCGGTCACCTACAACGGCATGGGCATCTACGCGTACGTGCAACCCTGAGGGGCCGCGGCCGGTAGATTGCCGGCGGAGGTTGGACATGCCGCTCTACGACTACCGGTGCCGAACGTGCGGCACCGTCTACGAGGTGCGCCGGGCCATGGCGGACGCCGACGTGCCGGCGACGTGCCCGCAGGGCCATGCCGGGGCCGACCGGCTGCTGCCCGTCTTCGCCACGACCGGGTTCGCCGAGCAGCCGCCGGGCGGCCTCTGCGGCGCGCCGGTGGCCGGCGGGTGCGGCTCCGGCTGCGCCTGCCACGCCGGCTGAGCTCTCGACGCGCGCCGTTAGCCGCCACGTGCTTCGGTCCCGCCGGCGTCGGACCTCCGTGGACCGGGCAACGTGAGGAGCGCTGCCGGTGCCTGATGCCCGCCGGGTGCTGGCCGGCCGCCTCCAAGCCGGCTTCGACGCGCTCGAGCCCGGTGCCGACCCGGTCGTGCGGCCCTCGGAGCACGCGGACTTCCAGGCGAACGGCGCGCTGGCCCTGGCCAAGCGCCTCGGGCGCCCGCCGGCCGCGATCGCCGCCGAGGTGGTGGCCCGGTCCCGGCTCGACGACGTCTGCGGTCGCGTCGAGGTGAGCGGTCCGGGCTTCGTGAACCTCACCCTGTCCGCGCAGTTCGTGGCCCGTCAGCTCCAAGAGATGGCAGCCGACGAGCGGCTCGGCCTGGAGCAGGCGGCGGAGCCGAGGATCGTCGTGGTGGACTACTCGGCCCCCAACGTCGCAAAGGAGATGCACGTCGGTCACCTCCGCACCACGGTCATCGGCGACGCGCTGTGCCGGATGTTGTCGTTCGCCGGCCACGACGTCCGGCGCGAGAACCACGTGGGCGACTGGGGCACGCCCTTCGGGATGCTGATCGAGCACCTCGTCGACCTCGGCGAGGAACGCGGCGCCCACGAGCTGTCGGTAGGGGACCTCGATGCCTTCTACCGGCAGGCCCGGCAGTCCTTCGACGCCGACGAGGCCTTCCGCGAGCGGAGCAGGCGGCGCGTGGTGCTGCTGCAGTCGGGCGACCCCGAGACGCTGCGCCTGTGGCGGGTGCTCGTCGCCGAGAGCGTTCGCTACTTCGACGAGGTCTACGCCAAGCTCGGCGTGCTGCTGACCGACGACGATCTCGTGGGGGAGAGCTTCTACAACCCGATGCTCCCTGACGTGGTCGAGGAGCTGCGCGCGAAGGGCCTCCTCGTCGAGAACGAGGGGGCGTTGTGCGTGTTCCCGCCCGGCTTCACCAACCGCGCCGGTGACCCCCTGCCGCTGATCGTCCAGAAGTCGGACGAGGGGTACGGCTACGCGGCCACCGACCTCGCGGCCCTGCGCGACCGGGTGCGGCGCCTCGGCGCCTCGCTCGTGCTCTACGTGGTCGGCGCTCCCCAGGCGCAGCACTTCCAGATGTGCTTCGCCGTGGCGAGGGCGGCCGGGTGGCTGCCCGAGGGGACCGAGGCAGTCCACGTGGCCTTCGGCAACGTGCTCGGTCCCGACCGCAAGATGTTCAAGACGCGTGCGGGCGCGTCGGTCAAGCTCGTGGACCTCCTCGACGAGGCCGTCGAGCGGGCCGAGCGCGCCGTGGCCGAGCGAACGCCGGACCTGGCACCCGAGGTCCGCCACGAGGTGGCGCGGGCGCTCGGCATCGGCGCCGTCAAGTACGCCGACCTGTCCACCGAGCGGACGCGCGACTACGTGTTCGACTGGGAGCGGATGCTCGCGTTCGAGGGGAACACAGGTCCGTACCTGCAGTACGCGCACGCCCGGATCCGCTCCATCTTCCGCCGGGGCGGCGTGACGCCGCCCGCACCAGACGAGGCGCCGGTGATCGCCGACCCGCACGAGCGGGCCCTTGGTGTGCGGCTCCTCGGCTTCAACGAGGCCGTGCTGGCCGCCCTCGAAGGATTCGCCCCGAGCCGCCTCACCGGCTACCTGTTCGACCTCGCTACGGACTTCACGTCGTTCTACGAGCACTGCCCCGTGCTGCGGGCTCCCGACGACGTCACCAGGCGGAGCCGCCTTGCCCTGTGCGACCTCACGGCGCGGGTGCTGGCGCTGGGCCTGGGCCTGCTCGGTATCGCCGCCCCCGACCGCATGTGAGGCGAGGTGAGCCGCCCCGCCGGCCGTGCTACGCTCGTTGCCGGCAGCGCTCGGCGGAGGTGGAGGTGATGCGGAGGTGGCGGGGCAAGCGGGCGGTCGCGCTGGTGGTCGCGGCCGGTCTCGGGTTGGCGGCATGCGGTGTGAAGGCCACGATCGACCAGGCAGTGTCGTCGCTCGGCGCCTCGCCCTACCTCCAGGTGCACCTGACGGCATCGGCGTCCGGCCCCGGCACCGCGCAGGCCCAGCAGGTGCTGTCGGCGCTCTCGCTGGACATGCAGTACGCCTCGACCTCGGGCGGCGCCCTGTCCGATGCCGCCGGCAAGGTCGACGCTCGCTTCGTCGTCGACGTGCACGGCCAGCCCCTTGCCGACGTCCGGCTCGTCGACGCCAACCTCTATGTGCTGGTCGACGTCGGCACCGTGGACCAGATCCCCGGCGTGCACGTATCCCAGCAGGACCTCGCCGCCGCGCAGCTGCTGCTCGGCGGCCGCTGGTTCGAGCTGCCCGAGAGCCTTCTGCAGGAGCTGGCGAACCGGGCGCAGCAGCAGGCCCCGCCGGGCCGTTCGACCGCCGTGCAGGCCGCGCTGACCGAGATCGTCCACGACGTGACCGGGGTCATCGAGGCCACCCCGTACACCGCGATGCCTGGTGGCGGCTACAAGGAGACCGGGTCCCTGCAGTCGGTCGTCGACGCCGCCCTTCCGGGCCTGGACCAGCTGACCGGCCAGCAGCTGCACCCGGGGAAGGTACAAGGTTCCTACACGATGGCCCTCACCATGTCGGGGGCCACGGCGACCGGCGCGTCCCTCGCGATCTCGGTGCAAGAGGGCGGAGGGACCGGCAGCCTCTCCCTCGACGCGGCGTTCGCCCACGACCCCGTCGCGGTGACGACGCCGGCGGGAGCCACGGTCATCACGCCGGCGCTGCTGCACCAGCTCGAGCAGCTGGGCTCGGGAGCCGTCACGACCGGTTGAGCGACCCTGCCGGCCTCGTTGCCCGCCAACCGGTGGCAATGGGCCGGGCGTGACCTACAGTGGCCAGGTGCCCCCCGACCGCCCGTGCCGCATCCCGCCGCTGTCGCCCGAGGAGCGGTCGCCCGAGGCGGTCGAGCTCCTCGCCGGTGCCAGCGCGCCCGGCAGCCTCGCCGACAACATCTTTGCGACGCTGGTCCGCCACCCCGGCCTGACTCGCAGGTGGCTTCCCTTCGGCGGCAAGCTGCTTGCCGGCAAGCTGCGTGTGCGCCACCGGGAGCTGCTCATCCTACGCACGGGCTGGTGGTGCCGGTCGGACTACGAGTGGGGCCAGCACGTCCTGATGGCGCGCGGGGCCGGCCTGACCGACGACGAGATCGCCCGTGTCGCCGAGGGGCCCGGCGCGGGCTGGGCCGGGGTGGAGGCCGCGCTGCTCCGGGCGGCCGACGAGCTGCACGCCACGAGCACCATCACCGACGGCACCTGGGCCGAGCTGGCCGCCGACCTCGACGAGCGCCAGCTCATCGAGGTGCCGATGCTCGTGGGCCACTACCACATGGTCGCCTTCGTGCTGAACGCGCTGGGTGTGCCGCGCGAGCCCGGCGTGCCGGGCCTCGAAGACTGGCGCGGGGTCGCCGTGCCGGTCGTGGGCGGTGCCGACCGAGTGGGCCGCACGTGAGCGCAGCGGGCAGCACCGGGCTCCCCTCCTATGGCGAGCTGCCCGCGGCGGCGGGCGCGCCCGCGGGAAGCTCGTGGGATCTGTGGGACGACGGCAACCTTGCCGGCACGCTCAACCTGCTCACCCCCGAACGGGTGCGACGGGCGTCCGCCTGCATCCGGACCGGCCGCGTCTTCCCCCTCGACCACGACCTGACCGTGCCCGACCCCCCGGTGTTCCAGGGGCGCCGCCCGCTGCGTCACGAGGTCGTCAGCTCCTCGGGCCGGGCCTTCGACGACGTGATCTCGGACTTCAACACCCAGTCGTCCACGCAGTGGGACGGGTTCCGCCACTTCCCCCATCCCGACCACGGTTTCTACGGTGGGCTACCCGGGGAGCGCCATGGCGTGGGGCACTGGGCGGGACGTGGCATCGCCGGCCGGGCGGTGGTCGCCGACCTCGACCGCTGGGCCGCTGGCCGCGGTCGCCCCCTGCGCCAGGGCGAGCACGACCCCATCGGCGTGGGCGAGCTCGATGCGTGCCTCGCCGCACAGCAGGTGCGGCTCGAAGAGGGCGACATCCTCCTGCTGCGGACCGGCTGGCTGCGCTGGTACCGCGAGCTGCCGGCACCCGAGCGGCCGGGGGCGCCCGGGGGGCCCGCGCCGGCCAGCCCGGGCCTCGAGCCGGTGCCCGAGATGGCGGCCTGGCTGTGGGACCACCACGTGGCAGCCGTCGCGGCCGACAACCCGGCCCTCGAGGCCTGGCCCCCTCATCGCCAGGGGTTCATGCTGCACCCGCACCTGCTCGCCCTCCTCGGGATCCCGATCGGCGAGCTCTTCGACCTCGAGGCCCTGGCGGCGGACTGCGCGGCGGCGGGGACCTACGACGCCTTCTTCACCTCTGCCCCTCTCCACCTGCCAGGGGGGGCGGCGTCGCCGCCCAATGCCCTGGCCATCCGCTGAGGCCGGCTTGGGGCATGGTGCTCTGCTGCAGCCGCCGCCGAGGCCCCGAGGGAGTGGTGCAGGCGAGCCGGAACACGTGCATCTCGGAGGAGGGGAGGACATGTCGATGACGAGGATCTCCATGAGCGAGGCGTCTCGATGAGCCGGGTACGGGTGCTCGTGGGCACGCGCAAGGGTGCCTTCATCCTCACCTCGGACGGGGGCCGACGCAGCTGGGAGGTGGCCGGGCCCCTGTTCGGCGGCTGGGAGATCTACCACCTCAAGGGCTCGCCCGCCGACCCCGATCGCCTCTTCGCGTCGCAGTCCACCGGATGGTTCGGGCAGCTCGTGCAGCGTTCCGACGACGGCGGGGCGACCTGGGAGCCGGTGGGCAACGACTTCCGGTACGAGGGCGTGCCGGGCACGCACCAGTGGTACGACGGCACGCCGCACCCCTGGGAGTTCGCCCGGGTCTGGCATCTCGAGCCGTCGCTGACGGACCCCGACACCCTCTACGCGGGCGTCGAGGACGCGGCGCTGTTCCAGTCGGTCGACGGCGGGGTGACCTGGCGCGAGCTCGCCGGCCTGCGCGGGCACGGCTCGGGCCCGTCGTGGCAACCGGGGGCGGGAGGGATGTGCCTCCACACCATCGTGCTGGACCCCACCCGGCCCGAGCGGATGTACGTCGCCATCTCGGCTGCCGGAGTCTTCCGCACCGACGACGCCGGCACGACGTGGCAGCCGGTCAACCGCGGGCTGCGCTCGGAGGGCATCCCCGATCCCGACGCCGAGGTCGGTCACTGCGTGCACCGCATCGCCATGCACCCCTCGCGTCCCGATGTGCTCTTCATGCAGAAGCACTGGGACGTCATGCGCAGCGACGACGGTGGTGGCACGTGGCACGAGATCAGCGGGAACCTGCCGACGGACTTCGGGTTCGCCATCGACGTCCACGCGCACGAGCCCGACACCGTCTACGTGGTGCCCATCACGAGCGATGCCGAGCACTTCCCCCCCGACGGCCGCCTGCGCGTGTACCGGAGCCGCACCGGGGGCCACGACTGGGAGCCCCTCACCGAGGGCCTGCCGCAGCGGCACTGCTACGTGAACGTGCTGCGTGACGCCATGTCGGTCGACTCGCTGGACCCGTGCGGCGTCTACTTCGGCACGACCGGCGGCCAGGTGTACGCGTCGGCGGACGGGGGGGACCGGTGGGAGCCGCTCGTCCACGACCTGCCCGCCGTGCTGTCGGTGGAGGTCCAGACGCTGCCGTGATCCGGGTCGTCCTGCCCGCGCACCTGCGAACCCTCGCGAACGTGGCCGGCGAGGTCGTGGTCGACGTGGAGGGCCCCGCGACCCAGCAGGCCGTTCTCGACGCCCTCGAACGTCGCTACCCAGTGCTCCGCGGCACCATCCGCGACGCAGCGACCCAGCGGCGCCGTGCGTTCGTGCGCTTCTTCGCCTGCGAGGAGGACCTGTCGCACGAGCCGAGCGACGCGCCGCTCCCCGACGAGGTGCGCACCGGCAAGGAGCCCTTCGTCGTCGTCGGAGCCATGGCGGGTGGCTGAGCGGTCACCTCGCGGCCAGGACGGTGATGCACGACGGCGCGCTCGGGTCGCCCTCGGGCGTGCGGTGCAGCACGGCCGCGCTCGGCTCGATGGCGAGCGTCGGTCCCCCTGACGTCGCGCCCGGCGCCGACGGGCCCGGCGTCGCGCCCGGCGCCGACGGGCCCGGAGCCGCTCGGCCGTCGAGGATGAGGCTGTAGCCTCCGCCCGGGCGTGCCGGCCACAGCAGGGTCACTCGCGGGGCCCGCTCCACGTTGGCCGACGTGCGGCGCCCGGCCCCAACTACGAGGGCCGCACCTTCCCAGCGGACCTGCACCGACACGATGTGCGGCTCCCCCTCGGCGCCGACCGTGACCAGGTAGGCGACCGCACCGAACTCTTCGATGCGCTCGGCGAGGGTGGCGAGTTCGATGGGGATGCTCATGGCCCGAGCCTAGGGGGAAAGCCCGACACGATTTTCTGGGGGCGCTGACCCAGGACTGACCCAGGCCCCGTTGACCCGGGGGGCTCAGGCCCCGGAGGCCCTGGCGGCCCGGAGTTCCGGCAGCCCGGAGGCCCTGGCGACCCGGAGGCTCCGGCGACCCGGAGGCCCTGGCGACCTGGGGGGCTCGGGCAGCTCAGGCATGGAGGGCCCCCTCCTCTGGGCCGGGCACGCGCACAGCACCAGCTGGGCGCTCCGTCGTGGAGGGAACCCTGGCCGTCCAGCGGGCCTCGACGTTGCCCCATCGCCAGTAGGCGAGCGCGGCCGCCCACACGACGACGAACAGGCCGGCGATGCAGAACCCGGTGAGGTTGACGTTGAAGTTGGCCATGGTGTCCCAGAACGCGCCGTGCAGGTGTGCTTCGGTGGTCACGACACCGAGCATCTCGATGGTGCCGACGACGAACGCGGCACCGATGGACAGGCTGGTGACGACGAGGTTGTAGTACACCTTGCGGATGGGCCGGGCGAAGGCCCACCCGTAGGCGACGTTCATGAAGCAGCCGTCGAAGGTGTCGACGAGCATCAGGCCGCCGCAGAAGAGGGCTGGCAGCGCCAGCACGGCGTAGGGGGGGAGCCCCTGGATGGCCGCATAGGCGGTGGCGGCGAGGAGGACGACCTCGGTGGCGGTGTCGAAGCCGATCCCGAACACGAGACCGACGAAGTACAGCTGCCAGGAGTGGTTGATCGACCGCATGAACCGCCCGAAGAACCGGTACATCAGGCCGCGGGACTGGAGGTGGGCCTCGAGCTGGGCCTCGTCGTAGGCGCCGCGGCGCATCTCCTGGAAGACCCTGTAGATGCCGGTCAGCACGACCAGGTTGAGCGCGGCGATCAGGTAGAGGAACGAGGCGGAGAGGATGGTGCCGACGGCGCCTCCAGCCGTCTCGTAGGCGGAGCTCGGGTTGACGACGGCCCCGAAGACGGCCTTGGCGGCCAAGGTGATGCCCACGCCGACCGCCACGACGACGGTCGAGTGGCCGAGCGAGAAGAAGAACCCCGTGCCGAGGGGGCGCTGGCCGTCGGCCATGAGCTTGCGGGTGGTGTTGTCGATGGCCGAGATGTGGTCGGCGTCGAAGCCGTGGCGGAACCCGAGGAACCAGGCGGTGAGGGCCACCCCCAGTCCGACGCCGAGGCCCCGGCTGCCGCCGACGCCCCTGTAGTCGAAGTGGTGCGGCATGACGCCGAGGAGGTAGACGAGCCAACCTGCCACGTTGACGCCCACGACGACCGCGAACATGGCCGCGAGCCGACCCCGCTCACCGGCCTCGAGGGTCCTGCCCAGGCCCGGAAGCCGGGCAACCACAGCTTCGCTCCGGCGACGACGCATGAGCTCATCCTCCTTGGTCGGTGAGGATGAAGAGAGCCCTTGCGAGCACCGTTGCCGGCCTCGCACGAACCGCCCTTCCTCCGAGGACTGGTGTCGGCAGGCAGGCAACCCAGGCGACCGGACTTGCCCCCGAGGGGGACCACCGTTGCGGGACAGTGCCGGGATCGCACCGGACTTCGCTGGGCTCCCTGCCGCCCCGGACGGCGTGGACCGGGGCGGCAGGGACCGTAGGGGATGGTGGGGCGACCGGTCAAGTCTGATGGGATGATCAGATGGGGACATGGCTGTGGTGTGGGAGACTCGGCCCGTGCACCTGCTCCCCACAGCACGAGCCGGCTGGCGCGTCATCGACGGCGAACGGGTCTGCGAGGCGATCGCTGCCCTCGACCATCCCGAGGCGGTCAAAGACCGGGCCCGGCGGTTCGCGTTGCTCGGCGACCCCACGCGGCTCACGCTGCTCACCTGCATTGGCGCGGCGGGCCCGATCAGCGTGTCGGACCTGGCCGCAGCGACGGGCCTCGCGGACGCCACCGTGTCGCAGACTCTGCGCCACCTGCGTGCCAGCCAGGCGGTGACCGCCGAGCGCGAGGGGAGGGTCGTGCGCTACCGCCTGGCGGATGCCTTCCTCGCCGACCTGCTGGCGACTCGGGGGCCCGCCGCAAGCCCGGCGGCACGGTCCAGACGGGCTCGATGACCGCTCGCTCACGGTCGGTGCCGGAGGGAAACGGGGAGCAGGGCCGGTAGCAGGCCGCGTCGCTGGGCGGCACGGCCCGGCGGTTCGGCTCAGCACGGGCACGACGGCACCGGCGCCGGCATCGGCCCGGCGCCCCAGGCAGGACTCGAACCTGCGCACCCGGCTCCGGAGGCCGGTGCTCTATCCGCTGAGCTACTGGGGCCAGTGCGGAGGGACCGATCGTAGCCGCCCGCCGGGCGTGCCCGGCGCCCGCCGGGCCCGCCGCCGGCGTGCCGTATTCTCCCCTCTGTGCGCCGCAGCCGCTCTCGCCTCGCGCCGCTGCCCGAGGCGCCCGCCGGGCGGGGGGCGCCCCTCGAGCGGCAGCTGTTGCCGCTCACGGCTGCCGTGGCACCCGACGGGCGCCTGTCGGTGGGAGGTGTCGACGTGGTCGACCTGGCCGACGAGCTCGGCACGCCGCTGTTCGTCTACGACGAGGCCCATCTCCGCAACGCCTGCTCGGAGGCGGTCGCTGCGTGGGGCGACGGCGTCGCGTACGCCACCAAGGCCTTCCTGTGCAAGGCCATGGCCGCGCTCGCCCACGAGGAGGGCATGTGCCTCGACGTGTCGACCGGGGGGGAGCTGCACGTGGCGCTGGCTGCCGGCGTGCCGGCCAGCCGCCTCGTGCTCCACGGCAACAACAAGTCGAGCGACGAGCTCGGCACCGCCCTCCGGGCTGGCGTTGGGCGTGTGGTGGTCGACTCCTTCGACGAGATCGAGCGCCTCGCCGACGTGACGGCCTCGAGGCGACAGCGCTCGCCTGTGCCGGTGCTCATCCGCGTGACGCCCGGGGTCGAGGTCCACACGCACGAGTTCGTGCGCACGGGCCAGGAGGACACCAAGTTCGGCTTCTCGGTGGCCTCGGGGGCCGCCGCCCGCGGCGTCGCCGCGCTGCGCCGCCTTGCGGGGGTCGAGCTGGTCGGGGTGCATGCCCATATCGGGAGCCAGGTGTTCGACGTGCGCCCCTTCGAGCAGGCCGCCGAGGTCCTGGCCGAATTCTTCGCGCCCCTCGACCTTCCCGAGCTGTGTGTGGGCGGGGGGCTCGGTGTGCCCTACCTCAACGACGAGACGGCCCCGACCCAGGCCGAGTGGGCCCGGTCGACGCGCACAGCTTGCTCGCGGGCGGGGATCGGCCCGCACGTCCGGATCACCGCCGAGCCGGGCCGCTCGATCGTGGCCACGGCGGCGATCACCTTGTACCGCGTCGGGACGGTGAAGGAGCTCCCCGGGATCCGCACCTACGTGGCCGTCGACGGCGGGATGAGCGACAACCCCCGGCCGGTCCTCTACGGCAGCGGCTACGAGGCGTTCCTCCCCCGGCGTGCCGACGCACCGAGGCCGAGGGCCGTCCGCGTGGTCGGCAAGCATTGTGAAACCGGCGACGTGCTCGTCGCGGAGGCCTGGGTGCCCGAGGACCTCGCGGTCGGTGACGTCCTCGCCACGCCGGTCACCGGCGCGTACGGCTACTCCATGGCCTCCAATTACAACAAGGTGCCGCGACCGCCGGTCGTGTTCGTGGCTGATGGGCGGGCCCGGGTCGTCGTCCGGGGTGAGACTCTCGACGACCTCCTCCGGCTCGATGCCTGAGCCCTCACGCCCGGGCGGCGCCGTCGGCACGCGGTTCGCCCCGCGGCCGGGGCCGCTCCAGCGGGCCGGCGACCCCGGCCGGTGCCGAGTCCAGCCGGCCGTCGCCCCGCGGCCGGGGCCGCTCCAGCGGGCCGGCGACCCCCGGCCGGTGCCGGGTCCAGCGGGCAGGTCCCCGTGGCCGGCGCAGCCTCTCCGGCACGGTACCGTGATCGGGTGACCGGCCAGCCCGTCGACACCGCTCCCGTGCGGGTGGCCGTGCTGGGCTGCGGCAACGTGGGCAGTGCCCTCGTCGAGCAGCTCGTGACGGCGCGCCGCGCCATCGCAGCGCGCACCGGGGTGGAACTCGTGTTGGTGGGGATCGCGGTGGGCGACCTACGCCGGCCGCGATCGCCGGTGGTGCCGGCCGAGCTCCTGACCGACGACGCAAAGGGCCTCGTGGCCCGCGAGGACGTCGACGTCGTGGTGGAGCTCATCGGCGGTCTCGATCCCGCCCGGACGCTGGTCGAGGCTGCCCTGCGCAGCGGGCGTCCGGTCGTGACCGCCAACAAGACCCTGCTCGCCGAGTCGGGCCACGAGCTCGCGGAGCTCGCGGCGGCCAATGGCGTCGACCTGCTGTACGAGGCGGCGGTTGCCGGAGCGATCCCGGTCATCCGGCCGCTGCGCGAGTCGCTCGCCGCCGAGCGGATCCTTCGGGTGATGGGCATCGTCAACGGCACGACCAACTTCGTGCTCACTCGTATGGCCGAGGACGGGCAGAGCTATGAGGCGGCCCTGGCGGAGGCCCAGCACCTCGGCCTGGCCGAGCGGGATCCCAGCGCGGACGTGGAGGGCACCGACGCTGCCCAGAAGGCCGCCATCCTGGCCAGCCTCGCCTTCGGGGTCCATGTCGTCGCGGCCGACGTGCACCGCGAGGGCATCACGGGCGTGCGGACCGACGACGTCGCGTACGCCGAGCGCCTCGGCTACGTGGTCAAGCTCCTGGCGGTCGTAGAGCGGGTGGACGGCGGGCCCGACGTGTCGGTCAGGGTCCACCCTGCCATGCTGCCCCGCACCCACCCCTTGGCGTCCGTGCGCGGGTCGTTCAACGCCGTGTTCGTGGAAGGGGAGGCGGCAGGCGAGCTCATGCTCTTCGGCCGAGGTGCGGGTGGGGCGCCCAGCGCGAGCGCCGTGCTCGGCGACGTGATCGATGCAGCCCGGAACAAGCGGGCAGGGTCGGCGGCTCCCGCCCCGCGGCGCCAAGCCGACGGCCGCCTGGTGCCGGTGGACGAGCTTCGGTCGGCCTTCTACCTGAGCCTCGACGTGATGGACCGCCCCGGCGTCCTGGCCGCCGTGGCCAACGTGTTCGGCGACCACGGCGTGTCCATACGCGCCATGGAGCAGCTGGGGCTGGGCGACGAGGCGCGACTCATCTTCCTCACCCACATGGCCCGCGAGGGCGACGTGCGCGCCACGCTCGACGGACTGCGGCGCCTCGAGGAGGTCGACCGGGTGGGTGGCGTGCTGCGGGTCGTGGCAGCCGACGAGGACGAGGCCGGGCAGGCCGGCCCGGAGGGCTGAGGTGGCCGCCGGCTGGCGAGGCGTCATCGAGGAGTACCGCGAGCTCCTGCCGGTCGCGGCGCACACCCCCGTCGTCACCCTCCTCGAGGGCGGCACCCCGTTGGTGCCGGCGCCGCGACTGTCGGAGCGGGTGGGTGCCCGGGTGTGGCTCAAGGTGGAAGGTGCCAATCCCACGGGGTCCTTCAAGGACCGCGGGATGACGATGGCCATCTCCAAGGCGCTCGAGGAAGGCGCCAAGGCCGTCGTGTGCGCCTCCACGGGCAACACGTCGGCCTCCGCGGCCGCCTACGCTGCCCGTGCCGGCCTCGGCTGCGCCGTGCTGATCCCCGAGGGTCACATCGCCCTCGGCAAGCTGGCTCAGGCTCTCGTCCACGGTGCCCGGGTGCTGCAGGTCCGGGGCAACTTCGACAAGGCGCTGGCCATCGTGCGCGAGCTGCCCCGCCGGGCACCGGTGACGGTGGTGAACTCCGTCAATCCCTACCGGATCGAGGGCCAGAAGACCGGCGCGTTCGAGATCGTCGACGTCCTCGGCGACGCGCCCGACGTCCATTGCGTGCCGGTCGGCAATGCCGGGAACATCACCGCCTACTGGCGCGGTTACACGGAGTACGAGCGGGTCGGGCGGAGCACGAAGCTGCCCAGGATGCTCGGGTTCCAGGCCGCAGGTGCGGCACCGATCGTCCTCGGCCACCCCGTCGAGGACCCGGAGACGGTGGCGACCGCCATCCGCATCGGCAACCCGGCGAGCTGGGAGCCGGCGCTGGCGGCGGCCTCCGCGTCCGGTGGCTGCATCGCGGCGGTCACGGACGGCGAGATCCTCGACGCCTACCGGTTCCTCGCGCAGCAGGAGTCGGTGTTCTGCGAGGCCGCCTCGGCCGCCTCGGTGGCGGGCCTGCTCAAGACGGGGGTGCCGGCGGGAGCCACGGTCGTGTGCGTGCTCACCGGGCATGGGCTGAAGGACCCGGACCTGGCGATCAGCCAGATCTCGGTGCCCGCTGTGGTGGACCCTGACATCGACGCCATCCTGGCTGAGCTGTCGCTCTAGGCGCGGCCGCCGACCGGGCCGACCCTTCACCGGTCGGCCACACCGCCGACCCACCGCCACGCCGACCGGGCCGACCCTTCACCGGGCCGCCACACCGCCGACCCCCCGCCACGCCGACCGGGCCGACCCACCGCCGGTCGGCCATCGCGGCGCGGCGATTGTTGCCGCGCCTGCGCCGAACCGCTAACATGATGTGAACCCACTGCTCGGCGGAGCATGCGTCGCGATCTCGCCCGCGACGAATCCCCGGCCGTGGTGACGGGGGCCCGATGGATGTAGGTCCGTCACCCACTCCCTGTTTCCTGCTTGCGTGCGGAACGACCGCCGCCTGCGGGTGTCCCTGACTGACATCTTCTCGGCGAGATGAGGAGGCCGATGACTGCCGAACAGCAGCTCGAACGGTCGGTGCTCGAGAGCAAGGAGCGCGACGAGCTCCAGGCGATCGCCCAAGCCATGTCCCTGCGAACCACGTCGCGGACGAAGAAGTCCGACATCATCGACCGGATCCTCCAGGCCACCGGCGTCATCACCGCCTCTGGGGGCGGCGAGCCGGCACCGGTTGCCGGGCCGTCCGGCCACGTCGCCGGCACCACGAACGGTGCCGGCCCCACCAACGGGGCCCCCGCGACCAACGGGGCCGGCAGCCCGGGGGAGACGAGCGGGCTCGGTGAGCAGGACGGAGCACGGGCCGCGGCGCGCCGCGGCCGTTCGTCGGTCGGCCCCGGGCGAGCTGACCAGGGCGAGGCCGGGCAGGTGCCCGCCGACGCTTCTGGCGGGGCCGCCGCTGGGGAGGAGGTGGGAGCGCCTGCCAGCGCCAACGTGGTGACCGCTGCGGACTCGGCCTCGCCCCTCGTTCCGGCGGCAGTCCAGGCCGAGGCTGCGCGCAGCGACGAGGACGACGGTCGGGTGGCGGTCCCCGATGACCGCGACGAGCGCACCGGGCAGGCACGTGCTAGTGGCGACGGCGTCGGCCACGCCGGGCCGGTGCCGGCCACGCACCTCGGCCGAGCCCCGGGGCGGGTCCCGCAGGGAACCGAGACCGGCAGGCGGGGCCGCCGCCGGCGCGGTCGCGAACGGACGGGAGGCGAGCGCGACCTGCAGGGCGCGGGGCAGGACGCGCCCTACCAGGGCGAGCTGATCGAGGTGCGCGGCCTGCTCGACCTGCGCGACGAGGGTTACGGGTTCCTGCGCTGCGACGGGTACCTTCCGTCGAGCAAGGACGTCTACGTGTCGATCAGCCAGGCCCGCCGGTTCTCGCTGCGCAAGGGCGACTACGTCGAGGGTGCCTGCCGACCGGCGTCGAACAACGAGAAGTACCCGGCGCTGCTTCGCATCGACTCGGTATCGGGCCTCGATCCCGAGGCAGCCAGGAACCGATCGCGCTTCGAGGATCTCACGCCCCTGTTCCCCGACGAGCGGCTGACCCTGGAGCTGCCCGGCGCCAAGGACAACATCACGGCGCGCATCATCGACCTGCTGGCCCCGATCGGGAAGGGGCAGCGTGGCCTCATCGTCTCGCCGCCCAAGGCGGGGAAGACGACCATCATGAAGCAGATCGCGCACTCCATCGAGGCCAACAATCCCGAGGTCCACCTGATGGTGCTGCTGGTCGACGAGCGCCCCGAGGAGGTGACCGACATGCGCCGCTCCGTGGCCGGCGAGGTGGTCGCCTCGACCTTCGACCGGCCCTCGGAGGAGCACACCGCCGTGGCCGAGCTGGCGATCGAGCGGGCGAAGCGGTTGGTCGAGCTGGGCAAGGACGTGGTCATCATCCTCGACGGCATCACCCGCCTCGCCCGGGCGTACAACCTGGCTGCGCCGGCCACCGGACGGATCATGTCCGGCGGCGTCGACTCGGGCGCCCTGTACCCGCCGAAGAAGTTCTTCGGGGCTGCCCGCAACATCGAGGAGGGCGGGTCGCTCACCATCCTCGCAACCGCCCTCGTGGAGACCGGGTCGAAGATGGACGAGGTCATCTTCGAGGAGTTCAAGGGGACGGGCAACATGGAGCTGCGGCTCGACCGGCGCCTCGCCGAGCGCCGGCTGTACCCCTCGATCGACGTCAACGGCAGCTCGACCCGCCATGAGGAGCTCCTCTTCGACCGTGGCCAGCTGCAGCAGGTGTGGAAGCTGCGCCGTGTGCTCAACGCGCTGGCCAGCGAGGGGAGCGCCGCGTCGGGGCTCGAGCTGTTGATGGACAAGATCCGCACGACCAAGAGCAACGACGAGTTCCTTGCGGAGATCGCCAAGAGCCCTGCGCCGAGCGTGTGATGCCCGGCTGGCAGCGTGTGACACCTGGCTGACAGCACCGGAGCCCGGCGCGCAGCAGGCGAGCCTGCCGGCGGGGGCTGCCCCGTGGTGCCCGTACAATGAAGATCGCCGGCACGAAGGCCGGCATGAGAGCCGCTTGGAGCGATCATGAAGGAAGGCATCCATCCCGACTACGTCGAGGCGACCGTGCGATGCTCGTGCGGCAACACCTTCACCACTCGCTCTACCAAGGCTGACCTCCACGTGGAGCTGTGCAACGAGTGCCACCCGTTCTTCACGGGCAAGCAGAAGCTGGTGGACTCCGGCGGCAGGGTCGAGCGCTTCCAGCGCCGGTACGGTCGTCGCGGCGCGAAGTCCAAGGCCGCGCGCGGCTGACCCGGGTCGCTGGCGCCGCAGCCCCCACACCCCACCGGTGGCCGTCGCCTCGTGGCGGGCAGGGGCGCTGCGGGGCGGGGCCCGTGCCCGCGTCCCACCACCTTTGGTGGTGACCGGGGCGTGACGGTGCTCGACCACCGCCTGGAGGCGCTCGAAAGGGAGCTGGCAACCGTCGAGGAGGAGCTGGCCGCGCCCGAGGTGGTCGCGGACAGGGCTCGGCTGCGGGCGCTGTCCATCCGCCGCAAGGAGCTCGACGAGATCGTCGTCGCGTGGCGCGACCTCCGCCGGGCGCGCGACGACCTGGTGGCGGCTCGCGAGATGCTCGAGGGTGCGACGGGCGACGACCGCGAGGTCCTGCGCGCGGAGGCGGACGCGGCCCAGCGCGCCATCGGGGAGCTCGAGGACCGGCTCCAGTCGCTGTTGCTGCCCCGCGACCCCAACGTGGGGCGCAACGTGATCGTGGAGGTCCGCGGGGCAGAGGGTGGGGAGGAGGCCAATCTCTTTGCCCGCGACCTCGTGGCGATGTACGTCCGCTACGCCGGCCGACGCGGGTGGAAGGTCGACGTGCTGGCGGAGGACGTCTCCGAGCGTGAGGGCATCAATGAAGCGGTCCTGCGGATCACCGGGCCCGACGCCTGGTCGCGCCTCGAGCACGAGGGCGGGCCGCACCGCGTGCAGCGCGTGCCGGTCACCGAGTCCAAGGGGCGTGTGCACACGTCGTCGGCCACGGTCACGGTGCTGCCGGAGGCCGACGACGTCGATGTCGACATCGACCCCGCCGACTTGCGGATCGACGTGTACCGGTCGACCGGCCCGGGTGGCCAGTCGGTCAACACGACGGACTCGGCCGTGCGCGTGACCCACCTGCCCACCGGCATCGTCGTCGCGATGCAGGACGAGAAGAGCCAGATCCAGAATCGTGCCAAGGCCATGGTCGTGCTGCGCTCGCGGCTGCTCAAGCTGGAGCAGGACCGGCGGGCGGCGGAGCTCGGGGCCCAGCGGCGCAGCCAGGTGGGCGGGGGAGGCCGGTCGGAGAAGGTCCGGACCTACAACTTCAAGGAGAACCGCGTCACCGACCACCGCATCAACCTCACGCTCCACAAGCTCGACCAGGTCCTGGCGGGCGACCTCGACGAGCTGACCGACGCCCTCATGGCCGACAAGCGGACCCGGCAGCTGGGTGCGGCGACCGGCGATGGGTGATCTCCGGCGGTCGCTCCAGGCCGAGCTGGCCCGCTCCCTCGGCTCGAGCGCCGAGGCTCGCTGGATCGTCGAGGAGGCGCTCGGGCCTCCCGGGCGGTTGGGCGGCGACCAGCCCGCCGTCTCGGCCCGTGCGATCGCGAGCGCCAGAGCCCTGGCCGCCCGGCGGCTGGCCGGCGAGCCGCTGCAGTACGTGCTCGGCCACTGGGCCTTCCGTTGGCTCGACCTCCTCGTCGACCCCCGGGTGCTCATCCCGAGGCCCGAGACGGAGCAGGTCGTCGAGGTCGCCCTGACCGAGCTGGTCCGGGTGGCGGGCAGCCGGGCGGATCCGGTCGTCGTCGACCTCGGCACCGGTTCGGGTGCCGTGGCCCTGGCCGTCGCGGCCGAAGCCCGGCGCACCCACCCGGGCATCAGCGTCTGGGCCACCGACGACGACCGAGGGGCGCTCGAGGTGGCAGCGGCGAACCGCGACCGTGTCGGGGCCGCCGACCCCGCCACCGCCGAACGGGTGCGCCTGCGGCGGGGCGACTGGTTCGGGGCGCTGCCGGGCGAGCTGCGCGGCCGGGTGGACCTCGTGGTCGCCAACCCCCCGTACGTGGCGCTCGAGGAGTGGGACGACCTGGCCCCCGAGGTCCGCTGCGAACCCGTCCATGCCCTGGTCGCCGGCACCGGGGCCGACGGCACGCCGGGCCTCGGGGCCGTGGAGGCGGTGCTGCACGGTGCCGCCGAGTGGCTGGCCAGGCCCGGCACCGCGGTGGTCGAGATCGCGCCACACCAGGCGGTGGCCGCGGCCGACGTCGCCGGACGGGCGGGTTTCGGCGACGTGCTCGTGCGGCTCGACCTGGCGGGGCTCGAGCGCGTCGTCGTCGCACGCCGGTGAGGCCCATCCTCGCGGCAACCGCTGCGGCCGCCCGCGCCGCCGCCCTGGAGCTGGAGCAGGGGGGTGTCGTGGTCGTGCCCACCGACACCGTCTACGGCCTGGCCGCCCGCCTCGACCGACCCGAGGCACTGGCATCGGTGTTCGCCCTGAAGGGGCGGCCGCCCGGCCTGGCGCTACCGGTGCTCGTGGGCGTGGCCCGCCAGGTGCCCGACGTGGCCGCGACCTGGCCGCCGATCGCGGTCAGGCTGACGGCGAGGTTCTGGCCCGGCCCGCTCACCGTCGTGGTGGCGGCGCGGTCGGGCATCGGGGAGCGCGTCGGGGGTGACGGGGGCACGGTCGGGGTGCGCCTGCCACGGCACGACTTCGTCCGGGATTTGTGCCGGCTGGCGGGGCCACTGGCCGTGACGAGCGCCAACCTCCACGGCCAGCCACCCTGCACCACTGCCGCCGAGGCCGCCGCGGCCTTCGACGTGCCGGTGTTCGACGGGGGGAGGTGCGACGGGCAGCCGTCGACGGTCGTCGACTGCACCCGGACACCCCCTCGGTGCGTGCGCGAGGGCGCCGTGGCCTGGTCGGCGCTGCAGGCGGTGTTCGCCTGACCGAGGACCTGACCGAGGAAGCCCCTGCCACGGGCGCCCCGTCGGCATGTCAGTACACTCGGTCCATGCGTATCGCCGTGGGTGCCGACCACGCGGGGTTCGACCTGAAGGAGCAGGTGGCCCGGCACCTGGGTGGGCTCGGCCACCAGGTCGAGGACCTCGGCACGGACAGCTCGGCCGTGCCCGCCGACTACCCTGACATCGCGGCAGCCGTCGGGCGGCGGGTGTCGGAGGGGCATGCCGACCTCGGGGTGTGCGTGTGCGGCACCGGTATCGGCATGGCCATGGCGGCGAACAAGGTTGCGGGCGTCCGGGCTGCCGTCGTCCACGACGCCACGACGTCGCGCCTCGCCCGCGAGCACAACCACGCCAACGTGCTGTGCCTGGGCGCCCGGGTGATCGGGGGCGCAACGGCCCTCGACGCCCTCGGGGCCTTCCTGCAGGCCTCTCCTGAGCACGGCCGCCACGAGCGGCGCGTCGCCAAGCTGGGCGAGCTGGACCTGTCCCGCCCCACCCGTGACGGCGATGCCGGGTCCGCTCCGTCGGCACTGGCGCCCACCGGGAGCGCGCGATGACCGGAACGGCAAAGCCGTCCCCCTTCGCCACCTGGCTGGCCGGCGATCCCGAGGTGGCCGGCCTTCTCGCCAGCGAGCTGGGGAGGCAGACCTCGACCCTGCAGCTCATCGCGTCGGAGAACTTCACCTCGCCTGCCGTCCTCGCGGCCACCGGCTCGGTCCTCACCAACAAG
>DATGLW010000090.1:0-19600 GCA_035293965.1 Acidimicrobiales bacterium | reverse complement strand
TGGCCGTCCGGGCGCCCACCCCCGGCGTCACGTCGACCACCACCGCCTTGGGCACGAGCTCCGGCCGCGTGGCGCCCAGGCGGAAGGTGGTGAGCCCGCCGAGCGACATCCCGACCACCGCCTTCGGCCGCGGCGCCACCTGGGCCAGGGCCGCGGCCACGGCCTCGGCGTTGGCCCAGGGCCAGTAGTCGCGGTCCGCCCGCCAGGAGGAGTGCCCGTGACCGGGCAGGTCGAGGGCCACCAGGGGACGGTCGAGCGCCATGGCGACCGAGTCCCACGTGTGGGCGTTCTGGCCGCCCCCGTGGAGCAGCACGAGCTCGGGCTCGCCCTCCCCCCAGACCAGGCCACTCAGCCGCCGGCCCTCGCCCACGTCGAAGAACCGGCGGCTGACCGGGGGCCTGCCCTTCCAGGGAATGCCCTCATGGTCTGCGTACGCCTGCAGCCAGGCGAACTCGTCGTAGCCGTCGGCTTCTCGGTTCGTCGTCGTGGTCACGAGCATGGCCCCCTTCAGTCCCGCAGCTCCGCTCGGCCACCTCTGGCTCGAGGTCGCGGGCGTCGGCTCGCTCCGGCGCCTCTGGCTCGAGGCCGCCGGCGCCGACGCTACCGGGCGGGACGGCCGGGCACCATCGCCGGGCGTGGACAAGGCGACCCCGGCGCCGTTCGACGGCGACCAAATCCCTGGCGGGCGCCCCGGCTGCCGCAGGCGAGGACAACCTGGTCGGCGCACCGGGCGTTTTTGGGCCCAGTCGGCATCCCGTTACGATGTACGCGCCAGGCCACGAGCGAACCGGAGCGACCGAGCCCATGAACGTGTTCTTCGACGTCGACTACACGATCCTCGGCATCGACGGCTCCCTGCGGCCCGGCACCGCCGAGGTCTTCCAGAAGCTCGTGGAGGACGGTCACGACGTCTACGTGTGGTCGGGGGTGGGCGTGCGGTGGGGCGAGGTCCGGGCGGCCGGGCTCGAGCCCTTCGTGCGAGGGGTGTACCAGAAGCCGCTGTTCGACTTCGACGCCGGCCTGGGGCGCTACGGGGTCCCGGTAGTGCCCGACTTCGTGGTCGACGACTACCCCGGGATCGTCCACCACTTCGGTGGCGTCTGCATCAAGCCCTACGTCACCAGGGCCCGGCCCGACGACGAGCTGGCCGCCATCCCCGATCTGCTGGCCGCCTACGAGAGGGAGCTCCGGGTCCAGGGCCTGCTGGCAGACGAACCGGGGAGCGATGCCGGCGGGGGTTCGCCGCTCCTCGCCGCCGACGGCTGCGGGGGCCTACCCGCCTGACGCCCGTGCGCCCGGGCGCTCAGGCCTCCCACAGCGGGTCTGCAGCCACGAAGGGCGCACGGCACGGCGGGCCGTCGGCGACGTAGAGCACCGGCCGGCCCGCCCCGGCTGCAACGGCGGCGAGCAACGACGACCGGGTGCCGTAGCTGTCCGTGTGGACGCACGCGGCTGCCAGCTGAGGCGGGCGCGGCGCCCCATCGCCGCTCCCGCCGGCGGCGGGAGGCGAACCCTGGGCGGCGCCTTCGGGCACCGTGTGGTCGCGAAGGACGGACGCCAGGACGTCGAAGGGTCCGTTGCCGCGGGGACCGCCCGCCAGTCGCGCCGCGACGTGGGTCGCCTTGGGCGTCGGCGAGCCGAGGGCGCTGTTCTCGACCACGTAGGTGCCCGGCCCGAGCTCGGTCACGACCGGCGAGCCGCCCCCTTCAGGCAGCTCGAGGTAGAAGAGGTGCCGGCGGTCCCCCACCAGCACCCAGCACGGGTTGTAGTCGCCGGGCCTGACCGTCGAGCAGACCTCGTCGACGGCCGCCGCAGCCTCCACGTGGGCCGCGAGGGCCAGGGGCAGCTCGCCTCGCGAGCGCTTCGACGGGTCGCGGCCGTTCGACGACGGACGGTTCGTGAGCCCCGCCACCACTCCGTGCTCGTTGACAGCCAACCAGGTGCCGCCGGCCAGCTCGTCGCGCCCACCGAGCACGCGTGGGCGATGGCGCAGCACGGTGACCGCCGTGGCGGGGCGCTCGTACCGCTCGTCGCGATTGGCGCCCACCACCAGCGGCAGTCCGGGCTCGACCCCGAAGCGCGCGATCAACAGGCACATCGCGACGGACGTTAGCCCTTGCCCCGCGCGCGCCGGGTCGGCGGTCGGCGGAACCGGTCAGAACCGGAACGACGCCGACGCGAGCACCGCGCCCTGCGGGCCCACGAGCTTCGCCGTGGCCACCTGCGAGCGGGGCACGGGGAGCGCCACGCCCCAGGCACCGTAGCCGCCGGAGAGCCGGAAGCTGCCAACCGCCATGGTGCGCCCGTCGTGCAGGGTCAGCCGGCACTCGACCCTGCTCGCCGAGCCGAGGTCCGCAACCGTCATGAAGAGCCAGGCCGGGTTGCCCGGGAAGCTCGCCACCTGGCCGACGTCGCGGCTGCCCGCCTTCAGCGTGGCCACCGCCGCCTGGGCCGGCCATCCGGCCGCAGGGCGTGCCGACGTCGTGGTCGGGAGCGCCGCCCGCCCGATGCCGACGCCGGCAAGGACGGCGACGGCAAGCACGGCCGCGGCGGCAGCCCGCCGGAGCGAACCGGCACCCCGCCACCCCGCACGGGAACCGGCACCCCGCCACCCCTGGAGGAGGCGGCGGGCGGGCGGGCGCACGCCGGCGCGCTCGAACAGGCGGACCTCGAAGCCGACCGGCGGCTCGACCTCGGGAGCCAGGCCGAGCAAGCCGTCGGCCACCGACGACAGCTGCTCCTCCTCGCTCCGGCAGCGGGCACAGCTCTCGAGGTGCTCGAGCACGGCCGCGCGCTCGCGGCCGGATGCGATCCCGAGCGCGACCTCGGCCAACGCGCCCTGCAGCTGGCGGCAGGCCTCCGGCATCGGGTCGCCGGTCACTGCTCGTCCTCCAGGCCGAAGGTCCGCTCCGCCATGGCGGCGCGGACCTTCATCATCGCGGTGCGAACACGCGTCTTGGCGGTGCCGACCGGGATCCCCTCGTGCTGGCCGATCTCTGCTGCCGTGCGCCCGTAGACGGCCGCGAGCACGAGGGCACGGCGCTGCTCGACGGGAAGGGTAGCCAGTGCCGCGCGCAGGCCCGGCATGCCGTCGGCTGCCATCGCGGCCTCCTCGGGGCCGCTCGTCGTCGCCACCAGGCCGAGGTCGGCGAAGTCGCCGGGGTCGATGGGTGTCGCCCGCCTGAGGCGGAGTGCGTCGATCGCCAGGTTCCGGGTGATCGTCAGGACCCAGGTGGCGACCGAGGCGCGCCGCGGGTCGAACACGGGCGCGTGCCGCCAGACGCGCAGGAGGGCCTCCTGTGCGACGTCTTCGGCAGTCCCCTGATCTCCGGTCATGGCAAGCGCGAGCCCGAACACGCGCCGCTGGTAGCGGCGCGTGAACGTGACGGCGCATCCCTCGTCGCCGAGCGCGAGGCCGGCGAGGAGCGCGTCGTCCGACAGCTCTGTGGCTGCATTGGCCCGCGCCATGGGTGGTACTACGGCTGAGGGAGCCGGATGGATTGGACCGGCGCGCCCTTCCCCGCTCGCCGGATGCAATCCCGCACGGCGGGCTGCCCGTAGGTACCGCTGCACGCCGGGGCGAGGCCATGGACCACCGGGCCCGGCCGCCCGACGGCAACTCGACGCGAGGAGGTGGGCGATGCCACTGGAGGACACGCTACTGGAGCCCTGTTCGGCGACCGTGCCGTCGCGACGGCACGGTCGGTGGGCGATCGCGGCTGGCGTGGTGACGGCGCTGATGGCGCCCGGCGCCATAGCCGCCCCGGCCGTCGCGGCAGCCGGGCACCGGGGGACGGGCAAGCGGGCGGTCCTGATGGTCGAGGAGGCAACGCGACCTCCCTTCGGCACCATCCTCGTGACGCGCTCGGGGGCCGCCTTGTACCGCTACGCTCCCGACACGGCGGACCACCCGACCTGCACCGGCGCCTGCGCTGCCGCGTGGCCGCCGCTGCTCCTGCCCTCGGGGGCGACCACGGTCAAGGGAGGCCGCGGCGTGGTCGGGCTCGGTACGGTGCGCACGGCGAACGGGCGGCTCCAGGTGACCTACCGTCACATCCCCCTGTACACCTTCGTGTCGGACACCGGCACGATGGTGACCGGGCAGGGCGTCCAGGACTTCTCCGTCGTCCACCCGACGCGGGCCGGCGCGTCCCACTCCAATGCGGCGAGCACCGCCGGCCCGCCGCGCTCGACAGGCCACCCGAGCGCGGGATCGCCGACCAGCATGCCGGCCGGGTCTTCCGGCTCCGGGTACGGCTATTGAGCCCAGGGTGCTCTCGCTCGCGGGCTCGCTCTCGGGCTCGGGCCGGTGCCACGCTGTGACGGTGCGCGAGCGGTACTCCCACGGTCACCACGACAGCGTGCTGCGCTCGCACCGGTGGCGGACCGCTGCCAACTCCGCCGGCTTCCTGCTCGCCGAGCTCCGCCCGGGCCTCGACGTGCTCGATGTCGGTTGCGGGCCGGGGACGATCTCGATCGACCTGGCGCGGCGGGTGCCCGGCGGACGGGTGGTCGGGATCGACCGATCCTTCGAGGCGGTCGTCGCCGCACGGCAGGCGGCAGGCGCCGCCGCGGTGCCCGTGACCTTCGAGACGGGTGACGCCTACCAGCTCCCCTTCCCGGCTGGCACCTTCGACGTGGTCCACGCCCACCAGGTCCTCCAGCACCTGGCCGACCCGGTGGCGGCATTGCGCGAGATGCGCCGGGTGTGCCGCCCCGGCGGGCTGGTGGCCGCCCGCGACGCCGACTACGCCGCCATGGCCTGGTACCCGCCGGAGCCGGCCCTCGATCGTTGGCTGGACCTCTACTGCCGGGTCGCGCGGGCCAACGGCGGGGAACCGGCAGCCGGGCGCCGGATCGCCTTCTGGGCGGGTTCTGCCGGCTTCGAGCGAGTCACGCCGTCGGTGTCGACCTGGCTCTTCGCGTCCGAGGGCGACCGAGCCTGGTGGGGCGGCACGTGGGCCGAGCGGATGACGACCTCGGACGTCGCGGCCCGGGCCGTCGAGCTCGGCGAAGCGACTCCCGGCGAGCTGGCGGAACTGGCCGCCGGTTGGCGTCGCTGGGCCGCCACCCCCGACGGCTGGTTCGCCGTCCTCCATGGCGAGGTGCTCTGCCGGACCTGAGCACCTCCAGGCTTCGTGGCCGGGTCGCCACGACCAAGCCCGCGGCCGGGTGCGTGGTGGACCGATCAGCTCGACGCCGGGATCTGGCGTCCGGCGAGCCACCCCACGGCGGCGCGCAGGTCGCTCAGGGTCCACGTGGGACCCGCGGGGTGTCGGAGGTTCGCCAATCCCTGGCCGTCGAGGAGGTGCGCCAGGTCGGGGCGGAGGTGACCGTGGAGGTCCGGCATGTTCGCGTCGAAGAAGCGCTCGTGGCCCCGAGCGTCGAGGAGGACGAAGCCGTCGGTGTGCACGACATCCATGGTGAGCGGCGCGCCGGTGAGCCAGTCGGTGCCCGGCGGCGAGCCCTCGGGGACCTTCTGGAAATAGACGCCGAACGACGACCAGAAGCGCCGCAAGGTTGGCAGGGAGCCGGTCAGCATGGGCCAGTGGATGCCGAAGCGCGCCTGGTAGGCGGCCAGGCGTGCCGGTGAGTCTCGCCAGGGGTCGACCGACACCGTGAGGATCGTCACCTTCCTGGACAGCCCGGCAGCTACCAGGTCCCTCTGGAGGCTCAGGAAGGCCCCGGCCACGAGCGGGCACTCCTCCTGGCACAGCGTGAGGTACGGGGCCATCACGATGATCCTGCCTCGGAACGAGGCCAGGCTGACGGTCCGTCCCTGCGCGTCGAGCAGGGGGACGTCGGGGACGGGGCGATCCAGCACGGTCCCCTGGCTCGGCGGGGGCGCTGGGGGCGCCGGGTCGCCGCAGGCGGCCACCGAGACCCCCGCCCCGACGGCAGCCAGCGCGGCGGTCACCAGCTTGCCGAGCCGGCCGGCCATACGACGCCGGAGGAGCTCACCCACGAGGCGGTGGGCCGAGCGAGCTCGTCGGCGGTGCCTGCCACGAGGGGCTCTCGTCCGCACCCGGCGGTCCGCCTGCAGCCAGGGAGCCGGGCACGGGACCTGCCACCGGCAGCCCCCGGTCAGCAATGGGCTCGGCTCCGGGGACGGGACCTGCCACCGGCGGCGCCGGGCCATTGGTGGGCTCGGCACCGGGGATGGTGCCACCCCCGAGCCCCAGCGCATCGGCCTCGCGGTCGGCACGCTCGGCCCTTCGCTCCTCGCGGCGCATCCACTTCAACGCGACCGGCACCATCGGCCACATCATGAGGGTGTCGCCGCCCACCCACATGAGCGTCCCCCCGATGTGCAGGTCCTGGACGAGGCTGGGACCCCAGTTGCGCGGCGAGGCGAGATAGGCGGGGAAGAGCTCGTGGCGGACGTTGGTGAGGGACACCCCGGTGAACGTGTCGACGGGCAGGGCGACGAAGAGATAGGCGAGCTGCAGGCCGGGATGCATCCGGTAGCGGTTCGGGTCCGAGCCGAACATCTGGCGCCAGAAGAGGTACCCGACGACGAGGAAGGCGACGTGCTCGGCGTTGTGGAGCGATTCGTGCTCGAGCGTGAGGTTGTACCAGCTCGTGAGGTGCGACACCGGGATGAGCACTGCGTAGAGGACGAAGGCCACGACCGGGCTCGCGACCGCGCGCGAGGGCCTGGACCGCAGCAGTCGGGTGAACGCCGCCCGGGCCTCGCCGGTCGTCGCCCTCCAGGCGAGGTCGAGGGGCGACGCGGCGGCGAACAGCGGCGCGGCGACCATGATGAGGAGGAGGTGCTGGACCATGTGGTCCCAGAACAGCTCGGTGTCGTAGATGCCGACGAAGCTGAAGATAGAGAAGGCAGTGACGAGGAGCGCCGCCACCCACGACGTGGTCTTCCACCCGGGCCACGGATGGCGGAGCTGTGTGCGGTTCACCCTGGCCACGCCCCACAGGTAGAGACCGAGCGCCGCCAGGATCATCGCCACGGGCACGACGTCCCACTGGGTGGCGAGGAACCGGCTGCCGCGCAGTGCGGGCAGGATGTCGATCGTCATGGTCGGCCCTCACGGTAGCCCGACGTGGCCGCACGCGGGCCTCGCCGTCATGCCGGCCGGCCTCGAGCCGCGACGTCAGGCAGGGCGGATCGAGCCGGGATGCCCGCCGGCCTCGAGCCGCGACGTCAGGCAGGCGGGTCGAGCTGGGCGGCCGAGCGGAACAAGCCGGCTCCCTCGGCCTCCCAGGGGGATTGCGACCCTGAGCCCATGCTGAGCCGGATGACGGTGGCAACGACACCGCTGGCCCCGACGATCTCCACCTTGCCACCGCGCGCTTCGATGATCGTCCGCAGGCGGATGATCGGTGCCAGGCCCGCACGATCGAGGTACTGCAACGACGAGAGGTCGAGGACCACGTGCTTGCTCCGCCGCACGAACTCGAAAGCCGCATCGGCGCTGTTCGCAGACACCTGGTCGAGGACGCCGCTCAGCCGGACCACCGCTCGTTCGTCGCGGATGTCGACCTCGATCCTGATGCTCGACGTGTCGAGCGAGTACGGCAGCGACGGCACCATGGCAGCCTCCCTCACCCGAAGCACCCGGGCCACCCACGCTAACAGGGCCCTGTCAGCTCGTCCCGCAATGGGCATGTGGCCAGGTACGACGCAGCGACGCACCGGTAGTGGCACCTCGGGTCCTCCCCGGGGCGGGCGGTCGCCTCCCACCTGGGTAGCGGTAACACCGGTGGTACGCCCGCCCGGGGCCGCTGCTTGCTCGGGTCAGCGCGCTCCTCGCTCGGCTGCCGCTCGCTCGGTGATCGCACGGTTCGTGGCGCGCATGTGCTCGAGCACGCTTTCGCGCGGCGGAGCGTCGGGATTCGCCTGGCGCTGGGATCCTTGCATGGCATGGGCGAGCTCGTGCAGGTCGAAGCTGTGCGCGAGCGACGCCTGGAAACCCTGGATGTCGAGGGTCTGGTTGATGCCCCGCTTGATGATGTGGGTCATCATCGGCTCGAGCGTGGCAATGTCGCGGGCCCACGCCATGGCCTCTGCTCTCAGGTCTTCGAGGGGCACCACTTTGTTGACCATGCCGAGCGCCCGCGCCTCTTCGGCCGTGATCGGCGTGCTGCGGAAGAGCAGCTCCTTCGCCTTGCGGGGCCCGAGCTCCCATGCGTGCGCCATGTACTCGACGCCGGCGAGGCCCATGCGCGCAGTCGGGTCGGAGAACTCCGCGTCGTCGGCGGCGATGATGAGGTCGCACGGCCAGCACAGCATCATCCCCGCGGCGACACACTTGCCCTGGACGGCAGCGATGGAAGGCTTCGGCACGTTCCGCCATGCCATGGAGTAGCCGAAGAAGTACTCGGCTTCTGCCACGTACTGGTTGTAGACGACGCCCCGGCGGCGGACCGCCTCCATCGCCGCCCGCACCTCGGGCGGCGCGTCCTCTGCCTCGCGAGGACGGCCGGCGCCCGAGAGGTCATGGCCCGCCGAGAAATGCCGCCCGTTCGCCTGCAGGACGATCACGCGCACCGCGTCGTCGTGGGCCGCGGCCATCCATGCCTCGTGGAGCTCCACCAGGAGGGGCCGGTGCTGCGCGTTCGCCTTCTCGGGCCGATCCAGGGTGATGACGGCCACACGGTCGTCCACCTCGTAGTCGATAAATGCCATGTCTCCTCCGAGGAGAGCTCGAGCCACGCGGCACCCTAGGGCGGCCGGCTCAGGTGATCAAGCGCCCGGCGCCCGCACCTGGCGCGCGGGCCGGGGGAAACGCACCGCCACCTGCGGCCCGAGGCGACGCACGGATGAGGAGGGCGCCGTGGTAGTGTGGTGGTTTGCCGCACCATGTGCCGGCGTGGCCCGTTCGAGTTTGCAACCGAGTTGGCCTCTCCTGCTCGAACGGAGCCATCGTCATCTTCCCCTCGCTGCCCTTCTCGACCCTGACCGTTCTCCGGTCCTCGATCAGCCTCGGGCCCCCTCCCGATCGACGGGCCATGCGCTGCGAGGAAGTCATGCACGCCGCGGCGCCTGCCAATGGCAGTCCCCTCACCAGGAGGACCGTGGCGCGGCAGGGCGTGAGATCGTGACGACCGGCACGCTCGCGCCCGTCGGGCGGCCCCCCGAGAAGGCGCCCGAGCTGGGGCACGTGGCGAAGCCGCTCGTGACGGGCAGGCTCGACCGGGTCGTGACCGGGGTCATCGTGATCGCCCCCCTGGGGGTCCTGGTGGCGGCCGTCGACCGCTTCTGGCACCACGGCATCGGATGGTTCGACCTCGGCCTCGCCATCGGGCTCTACATCGTGACCGGGCTCGGCATCTCCCTCGGGTTCCATCGCTTCTTCACCCATCACAGCTTCCGCGCCGTGCGTGGCCTGCGCATCGCGCTGGCCGTCGCCGGCTCCATGGCAGCGGAGGGCTCTCTCATCAGCTGGGTCTCCCATCACCGGCGTCACCATGCCTTCGCCGACCGGCCCGGCGATCCTCATTCGCCCTGGATGGTGCAGCCCGGCACCCTCTTCCGGCTGCGCGGGCTCTTCCACGCGCACATCGGGTGGTTGTTCGAGGGCACGCAATCGAACCCTGCCCGATGGAGCAGAGATCTGCTCGCCGACCGAGACCTCGTCGTGATCTCGCGGCTGGCCCCGCTGTGGGCGGCCCTGTCGCTCCTCCTCCCGTTCTCCATCGGCTGGGCGGTCACACGTTCCCTGCTCGGTGCGACGCTGGCCATGATGTGGGCCGGAGCGGTGCGAATCGTCCTGCTCCACCACGTGACCTGGAGCGTGAACTCGCTCGGGCACATGGTCGGCCGCCGCCCGTACCTCACCGCCGACCGCAGCGCCAACATGGCGTGGCTCAGCGTGGTGAGCTTCGGTGAATCGTGGCACAACGCCCACCACGCCTTCCCGGCGCTGGCCCGGCACGGGAGCGGTCGCCACCAACTGGACCCGTCGGCGGCCGTCCTGCGAGGCTTCGAGAAGCTGCGCTGGGCGTCCAACGTCCGGTGGCCGAACCCGACTTTGCTGGCCCGGCGGTCGGTGAGCACCACCAACGCCGAGCGTCGCCGCCCTCGTGACGTCGAGGTACGACCGTGAGCCGCCCGCGCACCACCGCAGGCAAGCGCAACGTCCAGCAGCAGAAGCGCGAGAAGGCTCGGGCCAAGCAGGACCGCCGAGCCGCGCGGGAAGAGATCGCCCCCGCGGTCCCCGCTGTCCCGCTCGACGTGGGCGAGGCCGACCTGATCGACGAGCTCGCGGCGATCCACCGAATGGCGGAGGACGGCACGGTCACGCCGGAGGAATTCGAGCTGCGGCGCGAGCTCATCCGCCAGCAGCTCGAACAGATCGATCGCGGCACGCGATGAGCCGGTCCGGACCGGCCGGCAGCCGAAGCCCATCGCGCGGCATGGTCACCACCTGCAAGAACGACGCCGCCCAGGGGCGGCCGACAAGAGCGCAACAGCGCATGCAAGCGATACAGGAGAGCAAATTCCAATCATGGCAACTGGAACCGTCAAATTCTTCAACAGCGAGAAGGGGTTCGGGTTCATCACCCCTTCGAGCGGCGACAAGGACGTCTTCGTCCACTATTCGAACATCCAAGGTCAGGGCTTCAAGACCCTGGGTGAGGGTCAGGAAGTGGAGTACGAGGTAGCGCAGGGGCGCAAGGGCCCCGAAGCCCAGAACGTGCGCCCCCTGTAACCTCCCGCACACCGAGACGACGAAGGCCGGGCCGCCGCCCGGCCTTCGTCGTTCCCACCGCCGCTGCGCCCGACCGGTGACGTCAGGTGACGGCGCGGCAAGCGGCACCGACACCGGCGCAGTGACGACAGCATCGTCGCGTCGAGGCCGTGGCTGCCTAGAGTGTGCGCTCATGGCGAAGGCCGGGGGCGCTGGGGGTGCAGGCGGGCGGCGCTCGAGACACCATGGACGACGCTGCGGCACCCCGCAGCGTGAGGCGGCGCGAGCGAGGGGACGATGACCGAGCGCCCGCTGCCGGTGCGCGACGAGCTGAACCGGCACTATTGGGACGGGGCCCGGCAGGAGAAGTTGGTGCTGCTCAGGTGCACCCGGTGCCGCTCCTACGTGCACCCACCCCGAGGCTTCTGCCCGTCATGCGGCCAGGAGCGTCTCGAGCCCTCCGCGGTGAGCGGCAAGGGGCGCGTCTACAGCTGGTCGGTGATGCACGCAGGCGGGAACCCCGGCTTCGACGACAAGCTGCCCTACGTCGTCGTCGTCGTGGAGCTCGACGAGCAGCCCGGCCTGCGGACGATCGGCAACCTCCTCGGCGCGTCGGCGGCGGAGCTCGCGGTGGGCCGCGCGGTCGAGGTCTGCTTCGAGAAGGTCACCGAGGACGTGACCCTCCCCCAGTGGCGGCTGGCGGCAGAGGCCCGATGACCGGCGCCATCCGCGACCGCGCCGCGCTCGTCGGGGTGGGCCACACGAGATGCGCAAAGGATCTCGGCGCCTCGCCGCTGCGCTTCACCGTCGACACGTGCCTGGAGGCGATCGCCGACGCCGGCCTCGAAGTGGGCGAGATCGATGGCATCGCCGGCACCCCGGGCCCGGGACCGGCCCCTGGCCCCCTCGAAGTGATGCAGGCGCTCGGGCTCGACGGCGTCTCCTTCTACGGCGGGCAGCTCGGCGGCGGAGTCGGTCCCGGCACGGTCGCCAACGCCGCTCTGGCCGTGGCCGGCGGCGTCTGCGACACGGCTCTCGCCTATGTGACCATGACCGCCCCCCGCCCCGGGTCGGGCACCTACAACTACATGGGCGACCCCGGGGGTCGGGCCGCCGGCACGAGCGCCTTCACCACCCCCTACGGCCTCGGCGTGTTCATGCAGTACTTCGCGCCCTTCTACCAGCGCCGCCGCCAGCTCGACGGGGTGACCGACGCCCAGATGGGCGCCTACGTGGTGGCCATGCGCGACAACGCCTCGCGCAACCCGCACGCCGCCCTCGGGCGCCCGATCACGCTCCAGGAGTACCTCGATTCGCGCTGGGTGTGCGAGCCCCTGCGCCTCTACGACTGCGACCTGCCCGTCGACGTCTGCGGGGCGGTCGTCGTGACGACCGCCGAACGAGCTCGGGACCTGCGACACCCGCCGGTGTACGTGAGCGCGGTCAGCACCGGCACAGGGCCCCGGCCCGACATGATCTTCTGGCACGACTACGACGAGATGGCCTTCTCCTGGTCGGCGAGGACGCTCTGGCGCAACGCGGGCCTGGGGCCCTCGGACATGGACTTCGCCATGCTCTACGACGGCTTCGCGCCCCTCGTCCTCTATGGGCTCGAGGCCTACGGCTTCGTCCCGAAGGGCGAGGCCGGCGCGTTCCTCGGCGACGGCGAGCACCTGGCTGGTGGCCGCCTGCCCCTCAACCCCCACGGCGGCAACAACAGCGAGGGCCGCAGCTGGGCCATCGGCCACATGGTCGAGGCGGTCCTCCAGCTCCAGGGCCGCGCCGGTCCCCGGCAGCTGCCCGGAGTGCACGCCACGATGGCCAACGGCGGGGCCATCACCTTGAGCGGCGCCATCGTCCTGCACAACTGATGCCCCTCGCCCGGGCCAGGTCCCAGGTGGGGCCGGCAGGGATCGAACCTGCGACCGAGGGATTATGAGTCCCCTGCTCTGACCACTGAGCTACGGCCCCTGCAACCGGACCATTCCACCTCGATCGCTCGACGAGCGCCACCCGATCGTGTCCGCCCGCCGCGGACCTGGCCCTCTCGGTCGGCGGCCGGGCTTGACAGCGCCCGGACGTCCTCGCGGACGCGGCACCGGCGATGCAGAGCCACTCGCTCAGAGCGGAGCTTGCAGGGCGCGCTCGTCGAAGTGGAACAGTTCTATGGCGTTGTTCCGGAAGACCAGGTCGACGTCGTCGTCGCCCATGCCCTTGGTCAAGCGGGCGACGGTCTCACGGGAGTGCGGGTAGGTGCCCTCGTGGTGCGGGTAGTCCGAGCCCCAAAGCAGGGCGCGGGCGCCAGTGAGGGGGAGGTTGTGCAGGGCGACGCTGTCGTCCTGGAAGGTGCCGTGGACCTGGCGGCGCAAGTAGAAGCTCGGCGGCTCGGGTAGCTCGACGTTGATCCACTTCTTGCCCTCCGGCGTCACGCCCGCCTCCCCGAAGGCCACGGTGTAGTAGTCGAGCGTCTGCATGGCCCAGGCCAACCAGCCGACGTTGTACTCGACGAACACGAAGTGGAGGTCCGGGTTGGCGTGCAGCACCCCCGAGGTGGCCAGCAGAGCTGCCATCCTCGGTGCCATCGACTGGGTCGCCAGCAGGTTCGACACTCCTGCGCCCGGGCCCCGGTAGAAGTACATGCTGTGGCCGGTTCCTTGATGGACGACCACCGGCAGCTCCGTCTCCGAGATGGCCCGCCACAGGGGCCACCAGTTGCGGTGGTTCCAGTCGGGGGTGGCCACCGCGGGGATCATGACCGCCCCGAGCCCGGCATCGGCGATGCGACCGACCTCGGCGATGGCATCGTCGACGTTCCAGGTGGGCACCAGGCCGGCACACTTGAAGCGGGGCGAACGTCCCAAGGCATCGGCGATCCACTCGTTGTAGATGCGGCAGGAGACGGCACCGCCTTCGGGGTCGGTGAGCATCCAGACGTAGAGCCCGATGGTCGGGAAGATGCACTCGCCGACGATGCCGTCCTCGCGCATGATCCGGTAGCGGTGCTCGGGGTGGCTCACGAGCATCCGCTCCTCTTCGTACCGGGTCGTCTTGTCGAGCTGGTGACCTTCCAGCACGAGGGTCCAGTTGCCATCGTCGCCGGCCTCGATGCCGCGCATGGCCTGGTCGCGCAGCCGGGGTGGGAGGTTGTCGCGCCAAAGGTCTCGGGGCTCGTTCACATGGGAGTCGGCGGAAACGAATCCGGTCGTGCTGGTCATCTGCAACCTCCTGCCGTCCGGGCACGAAGCCAGGACGGGTCGGCATGACACCCGGCCCAGCCTCGCCTCGATGCCCTCCCGGTCCATGGGCGATCCGGGCGGGATCTCTCCCATCTCTGGATGCCATCTCTGGATGCCATCTCTGGACTATTGTCCAAAGAAGACTCTACGCGTGTGCATCCGGCTCGTCAACTGTCGCGGGGCCATGGGCGTTGCCATCGAGGAAGGGAGGGTGCGTGCGCAGGTCCGACACGCCGACCGGCGACAACCCCTATCGACGGACCCTGCTCCGCCGCCAGCGCTCCCGCGACACCCGCGCCAGGATCGTGCGCGCAGCGGCCCGGGTATGGGGCCAACAGGGCTTCGATGCCACGACTGTCGACGACATCTGCAAGGCCGCCGGCGTCGCCCGTTCGACGTACTACTACCACTTCCAGAGCACCGACCAGCTACTCGGAGAGCTGACGTGGGCAACTGCCAGCGGCACCGCGGCCGACATCGATGCCGTCCTCGCCGCCGGCGACATCGACCAGGCGCTCGCCACCTTCATCGACGGCCTTGCCCGCAGGATGGGCGCAGTGCCCAAGGAGCTGGCAGCGCTCGTCCTGCGGCGGGCGATCGCAGGGGTCGAATCGATCGGTGACTTCCCAGGCGATCGAGTCGACTTCGGGCTCATCCTGGCTCGCATCCTCGAACGCGGCCGGGAGGCGGGAAGGATCCGACCCGACATCGACGTCAAGGAAGTCGGTGCCATCCTCGGCGGCATGACCATGGAGGCCCTGGTGCGCTGGGCCACCGGGCACACCGGGACCATCCCGCTGCGTGACAGCCTCGCCCTCAGGTTCGAGCTCGTGCTCGACGGCCTGCGCACCTGACGGTTCGCACCGTTCGCACCTGATCGGCTGCGCCGGCTCAGCTCGAGCCGGCGCCAGGCGCGACGGTATCGTCGAGCCGTGCCCACCTCGGCCCCCCACGCCGTCCGTGGCGTCGGCCGGCCCCGGCGCCTGCCACCCGATGTCGAGCGAGAACAGATCCTCCATGCGGCGTTGCGCGTCATGCGGACCACGGGCTACGAGCAGGCGACCGTGGCCGACGTCCTCGCGGAGGCAGGGCTCTCGACCGGCTCCTTCTACCGGCACTTCGAGTCGAAGGACCAGCTGCTCCTCGAGATGTACCGCCGCGACGCCGAGCGCGCCGCCGAGCGACTGGCCGGGCGTGTCCGCCGGGCGGCCTCGCCCCTCGAGGGGCTGCGCGAGTGGCTCGACGAGTTCCTGAGCCTGGTCTACGACCGCCGCAAGTACGCACGGGTCGCCGTGATGGGATCCCCGGCCGCTCGGCGCGCCTCCGGGCACGCCGAGGCACGCCGCGCGTCGACGCAGCTCCTCGTGGCTCCCCTCGTCTCGGTGCTGGAGCAAGGCATGGCCGACGGCTCGTTCCCGCTCGCCCGTCCGAGTGACGACGCCATGACGATCCACGCCATGGCCGCCGGGATCATCGACCAGAAGCTGGCCGGGACCTGCCCCATGACCCAGGCAGAGGCGCTGGCCCACCTGTTGCGGTTCTGCACCTCGGCCCTCGGCGTGCCCCAGCGGGTGGCCGACGGCTGACGGTCGACGGCCCCTGCCCCCGGCTCCCCCGCGGGCAGGGCGTGTCAGGCGGGGACGAAGCGCGGCACCGCGTAGGTGTCGCTCACCCGGTCGAAGGCGACGCGGACTCGATCACCGATGCGAACCGCGTCGGGGTCGCAGTCGACGATGTTGGCCAGCATCCGGCAGCCGGCGCCCTGGGTGCCGTCGAGCTCGATCACCCCCGACACGTAGGGCACCACCTCCGCGAGGTCAGGTCGCAGAGGGTGGCGCACCACGGTGAAGGAGTACACGGTGCCGGTGCCGGGCAGCTCCACCCACTCGAAGCCGTCGTGCTGGCAGTTGAAGCAGACGGGTGCCGGCGGGAGAAGGCACGTGCCGCAATTGGTGCACCGCGAGACGACGAGCACGCCCTTCAGGGCGGCATCCCAGAAGGGTTGCGTGGCCTCGGTCGCGAACGGGTCGTCGAGTGCCGCGGGGAACACTCCCTGGCGTGGACCTGACATGCCTACCTCCTCAGCAAGGTGCCGCTCACGGGCAGCGAGGCCGGACCGCCGCTGACCAGCGCGATCTCGGCTCCTTCGACCTGGTTCACGGCCACCCCGCGCAGCTGCTCCACGGCTTCACGCACGTGGGTCATGCCGATGATGTAGGCCTCCGAGAGGTGGCCGCCGTGGGTGTTGACGGGGATCGTGCCGCCGGGCCAGCGGATGTTGCCCTCGGCCACGAACGGGCCCCCTTCGCCGATGCCGCAGAAGCCGTAGTCCTCGATCTGCATGAGCACCATCGGCGAGAAATGGTCGTAGAGGAGCGCCACGTCGACGTCGGCGGGCCCGATGCCTGCCATCTCGTAGAGCCGCTTGGCGACGGGCCGGTGACCCGAGGATGCGAAGTACTCGTCGGGCTGCTGGAAGTAGCTGAAGATGGCCGGTCCCCAGCGGCCCAAACCGCCGTGGGCGGAGGCCATCACGTACACGGGTGGCTGGCGCAGGTCGCGTGCCCGCTCGGCGGAGGTGGTGACGACAGCGACGGCGCCGTCGGTCTCGAGGGTGTAGTCGAAGAGGCAGAGCGGGTCGGAGATCATGCGGGCATTGAAGTAGTCGTCGATCGTGAGCGGCGTCTTCTGGATCGACGTCGGGCGCCGGATGGCGTTGTTGCGCTGGGAGATCGCGATCTCGGCCAGGTGCTCGCGCGTGGTGCCGTAGAGGTACATGTGGCGCTGGGTGAGCACCGAGAAGCTGTGACCGGGCGAGATCAGACCCGAATTGGAGGTGAAGGCAGTCTCGGGTGGGATGCCGCCGCCGCCGTAGGGGTTGGCACTGCCGCCGCCGCCACCGTACATACTCCGGCCGCCGACGGCCGTCCCTCCCAGCCGGCGCGTGGCCTGCTGGAGGGTCATGAGGGACACGCACACCTCGGCCATCCCCGACACGATTGCGGCCGACGCCAGCCCGATGGAGCCGGCCGAGCCACCGCCTCCGGACGTGAGCGAGGCGGCGAAGCGGACCTCGGGCACCCCCAGCGCCGCGGCCACCTGGGCCGGGTCACAGGAGTTCGAGTAGATGGCAAAACCATCGAGGTCGGCCACGCCGAGCCCGGCGTCCTCGAGCGCCAGCTTGATGGCCGTGCACGCCATCGACAGCTGTGTCTGGGGCAGGGATTGGCCCCGCTTGTAGTAGGGGGTGGCCCCGACGCCCACGATCGCGGTGCGGTCCTTGAGCGTCATGTCCGTGCCCCGGTCCCGAGCGTGGCCATCTGGCTCCTCCTTTTGAAAGTCAGATTTCGAAGGGAAGGCGCTCGCACGTTAGCACCAGGCCGGTCCTCGGCCCAGGCCCGCACCCATGCGGAGCTCCCGGTACTGGCCGACGAGCTCGTCGAGCTGGTAACGGGCCTGGGCACCGCTCGGATTGGCGACCACCCACAGGGCGGCACCGCCGAGCCGCTCGGGCTGCGGGCCGATGGTGGCGTGGGGGCGACAGAAGGCAGTGCGGTAAGCGCCCACGCCGGCGACGGCCAGCACGCCGGGTCGGTAGCGGGAGATCTTGCGCCGGAGGGACCGCACGCCGGCCCGCAGCTCGTCGGCACGCAGGTCAGTCGCAGCCGCGGTGGCCCGCGCCACCAGGTTGGTGATGCCGATGCCGTGACCAGGCAGGACGTCCTCCTCGAACGGCGACAGCTCACGGTCGGTGAACCCGGCCAGCCACAGGACCTTCCAGAACCGATTACCGGGACGGGCGAAGTGGTGCCCCACCGCGCCGGAGTACAAGCCGGGGTTGATGCCGCAGAAGAGCACCCGCAGGCCAGGAGCGATGACGTCGGGTACGCGAGACCCCACAGCCTGGGCCAGCTGCTCGCGGGTGGGCCGCCACGCACCCTGCGCCCCGCGGAGCCCGCCACCTCTCGTCGCGCGGCGTGGCTGCGTCGGCACTCGCCGCACGATACCGCCGGGCCGGGGGCAACCGGGGCGGCCTCGCCGGGTCGGCACTCGCCGCGCGATACCGTCGGCCCGGGGGCAACCGGGGTCGCTACGATCGGGGGATCGACGCGCCCGACCGCCCCATCGTGCTCGTGCACGGTTTCGCCTCGTCGTTCGACCACAACTGGCGCCAGACCGGTTGGGTCGACATCCTCTCCGACCTCGGGCGCCCCGTCGTCGGTATCGACCTGCTCGGGCACGGAACCGCGCCCCGGCCGACGGACCCCGCCGCCTACAACGACGTCGCCCAACGCGTGCTGGCGGCGCTGCCCGCAGGGGTGGCCGTCGACGCCGTCGGGTTCTCGGCCGGCGCCCGGATCCTCCTCTCTCTGGCGCTCGAGCGCCCGGCGCGCTTCGCCCGCCTGGCGCTCCTCGGGGTGGGCGACAGTCTGTTCGAGCCCGGGGAGCCTGCGACCCTCGCCGACGCCCTCGAGCGCGGCACCCCCGTCGACGACGTCGGGATCACCCTGTTCCAGAGACTGGCCGCGTCGGCCGGGAACGACCCGCGGGCCCTGGCCGCCTTCATGCGGCGGCGCCAGGAGCCGATCGATCCCGGCAGGCTGGCCGCCGTCCGGTGCCCGGTGCTGATCGTGCTCGGCGACCGCGACACCACCGCGTCGGGCGCGAGCCGCCTGCTCGACGCGCTCCCCCGGGCGCGGCTCGTCTCGCTGCGGGGCGTCGACCACTTCGCGACGCCGTCGGACTTCGGCGCCATCGACGCCGTCGTCGGCTTCCTCGAGGAGCCGGCGACGCAATCCTGACGGCCTGGATGGCCGTAGGCTGTGCCCGTGACCGACGCGCCCTTGCTCGCCCCGGACGTGACCGCCGACCCGGGCGTGGCCGACCCGCGCCTCGACGACGGCGGCGACCACGAGCGCATGTCCCACATCGTGCTCGAAGGCTTCAAGCCCGAGGATGGCGAGTACGTGCCCGCCGGGCCGAGCGTGGCCGAGGGGATCGTCAACGCGACGCCCGTGCGCGCGCTGTGTGGCAAGGTCTGGGTGCCTGGGCGCGACCCACGGCGCTACCCGATCTGTCCGACGTGCAAGGAGATCGCCTCCGCCATGGGATGGCGGGTGCCCGCCGGTTGAGGCGTCGGAGCCGTTCGCCGCTCGCCACAGCGCGCGCCTGGTCGAGTCGGGGTCTGCGCTCGCCGACCGGACCGAACGTGGCGACAGCCAGGCGGCCGGCGGGGCAGTGGCGGCGAAGGTACCCGTGGTCGGCAGGGTGAGACCATGGGGTGCTCGGGAGGTGGCGCCCGCGGGTTCTCCTCCACTCCCCGCCCTCCGGCACGCCACCTCCCGGGCTTCGCTCCGGAACGGTAGCTGCCGGCAGAGGCGCCGACGAGTTGTGCCCCGGGGCCGCCGGGCCACGCCCCCTGCGCGCAGGTAGGAGGACCGGAGGTCCCGATGGATGTCACCTGCCAGTTCTCCGTCTACCCGCTCGGTACTGCCGATCCGGCGCCGGTGATCGACCGGGCCCTGGCGGCGATGGCGGCCCACGGGCTGTCGCCAGAGCTCGGCCCGATGAGCAGCCTCGTGCGGGGGCCGCTCGACGAGGTCCTGGCCGGGCTGGGGGACGCCTACCGCGCCGCGGCATCCGGAGGCGCCGTGCTCGTCGCCACCTTCTCCAACGTGAGCCCGCCGACGTGAGCCCACCGACGTGAGCCCA
>DATGLW010000089.1:0-5286 GCA_035293965.1 Acidimicrobiales bacterium | reverse complement strand
CGTAGCGGATCGGGTCGAGGTCCACGATCCCGAGGCAGTAGGCGACGCAGCACCCAGCGGCCGATCCCCGGCCAGGGCCCACCCGGATGCCCGACTCACGGGCGAAGCGGATCAGGTCCCAGACCACGAGGAAGTAGGCGGCGAAGCCCATGTCGCCGATCACGCCGAGCTCGTAGTCGAGACGTGACCGCACCTCGTCGGGGAGTGGGTCGCCGTAGCGGCGGCGGGCGCCATCGAGGGTCAGCTCACGCAGGTAGGTGAGAGCGCGCTCTTCGTAGGTCGATCCGGTGATGCGGTCCGGCACCGGGAACTCGGGCAGGCTCGGCTTGCCGAGCTCGATCTCCACGTGCGCGCGCTCGGCGACGAGCAGCGTGTTGTCGCACGCCTCGGGCAGCTCGCGGAAGAGGTGGCGCATCTCCGCCGCCGTCTTCAGGTAGTGCTCCGTCCCCTCGAACTTGAACCGCCTCGGATCGTCGATGGTGGCGCCGGTCTGCACGCAGAGCAGGGCGTCGTGCGCCACCGCGTCCTCACGGTGGGTATAGTGGCTGTCGTTGGTGGCCAGCAGTGGCGCACCGATCCGCCGGGCGATCTCGACCAGCTGCGGGTTCGTGCGGCGCTGGTCGGGGAGACCGTGGTCCTGGAGCTCCACGAAGAGGTTCCCCCGGCCGAAGATGTCCTGGAGCCTGCCGGCGAGCTGCTCTGCAGCGGCCGGGTCGCCGTTCAAGAGGGCCTGTGCCACCACGCCACCCAGGCAGCCGGTGGTGGCGATGAGCCCCTGGCGGTGCCGGGCGAGCAGCTCCCAGTCCACCCGGGGCTTGTAGTAGTAGCCCTCGAGGTAGGCGGCCGACGAGAGCTGCATCAGGTTCCGGTAGCCCACCGCGTCCTCGGCGAGCAGCGTCAGGTGGTAGTAGAGCTTCTGGCCGCCCTCGACGTCGCCGCCCGTGTCGTCGACCTTCCCGCGCCGGACCGGCCGCTCGAAGCGCGACTCGGCAGCCATGTAGGCCTCCGTGCCGATGATCGGGTTCAGCCCGTGGTCGCGACAGGCTCGGTAGAAGTCGAGGACCCCGTACATGTTGCCGTGGTCCGTGATGCCCAGGCCAGGCTGCCCGTCGGCTGCCGCTGCCTCCACCAGGTCGCGGACCCGAGCCGCCCCGTCGAGCATCGAGAACTCGGTATGGGTGTGAAGGTGCGTGAACGACGCCGTCGTCACCTGCGCCCCGTCCTCCCTCAGTCGCCCACGGCGCCGCGCCGCCCGGCGGGCGGGCGGGCCGACGAATTACAGGTGTGTGGTTCGACCATAGCAAGCCCGGCAGGGCCGGTCCGGGCGGAACGCCCGTACGGGTGAGCCCCGCCCACTGGGCGACCCGGGGGCCCTGACCCAGATCCCCGACGGCCTCGCCCGGCAGCGCTGGCACCCCCCGGGGAGGGCGGGAGCCTGCCCGGGGAGGGCGGCTGCCGGCCCGGCCCTTGTGGCGGCGCCCCGGGCCACGGCCGCGCTGCATCGGACATGGACCAACCTCCTTCCGGCCGCACGCGCCGCCGTGCCGTCTCACCATACGGGGCACTGCCCGCATCCGTCTCCCCCTGGGGTGTCGGCCGGGCAACCCCGGCGCGTGCACGTCTTCGGTGCCTCTCGGGACGGCGGTCGCGGTGGCAGCCCAGGAGCGTGTCCCCGCCCCGTGCACAGACGTGCCACCATCGCGCCGTGCGCATACCTCGCGCCTTCGCGTTCATGGACCTGTCTGGCTTCACCCAGCTCACGGAGACCGAAGGGGACGAGTATGCCGTCGGCCTCCTCGGCACGTTCCGGGCCATGCTGCGCGAGGTCTGCTCGCGCCGCGGCGTCCGCATCGCGAAGTGGCTCGGCGACGGGGCGATGATGGTCGGCGTCGACACCATGCCGCTGCTCGAGGCAGCCCTCGAGATCCACTACCGGGTGCACTGGAAGCGGGCGGCCGCAGAGCCCTTCGCCGTGCGCACCGGCGCGTCGGCCGGCGAGGTGATCCTGCTCGAGGGTGACGACTACGTCGGGCGACCGGTCAACCTGGCCGCCCGGCTGTGCGATCTCGCCGCCAGCGGGGAGGTGCTCGCCGACGCCGCAGTCGCGGCAGACGTCCCCACGTGGGGGGCAGTCGGCTCGACGAGCGAGCTCATGCTGCGCGGCCTCGAGCGGCCCCTCCCGGTGGTGCGGCTGGGCATGCAGGTGCTGTCGGGGCCAGCCGTGCCCGATCCCGTCTGCGGCATCCCCCTCACGCGCGAGGTGGCCGCGTCCATCTCCCACGACGCGCTCGGGGCCGAGGTGTGGTTCTGCTCCGAGAGCTGCCGCGACACGTGGGAGCGCCGGCCCCGGCCGCCCGCCGACGAGATCGGGAGCCTGCGCACCCCTCTCCTCGAGTCCTGAGCGGCCCGCCGCTCGCCGGCGGCACGGTGGGGCCGGCTGGGGTCAGAGGTAGGTCCCTGGCCTGCTGACCTGGGGCTCGCGGCCCGGCGGCAGACCCCGCTGGCGCATCTCCTCGAGCTGGGCACGCGCCGCCATCTGCTGGGCCATCAACGTGGCCTGGATGCCGTGGAACAGGCCCTCGAGCCACCCGACGAGCTGCGCCTGGGCGATGCGCAGCTCCGATTCGCTCGGGGGGCTCCCGTCCTCGAACGGCAGGGCCATCCGGTCGAGCTCGGCCACGAGGTCCGGGGACAGTCCCGACGACAGCTCGCGCACGGACTGCTCGTAGATCTCGCGCAGGCGGGTACGCCCGGCTTCGTCGAGTGGCGCCTGGCGCACCTCGTCGAGCAGCGACTTGACCATCGAGCCGATCCGCATGACCTTGCCCGGCTGCTCGATCGACTCGACGTTGCGTCGCTCGGCGCCTGCCTCGTCCTCGGTTCGTGCCCCGGGGTCGCCCTCAGCGGGGAGCACTTCGTCAGGGGACACCGACTCCCTCCTGCGGTCGTTCTCGTCAGTGAGGCCGTTGGTGGTCACGCCTCGATCCTCCCTCGTCGTGCCCCGATGATGCCATCGCCCGCCGCGTACGGGCCGAAGCCGGCGTCAGCCCTCTGGTGAGAACGCGAGCAGCGGCACCAGCATCTCGGCCGCCGTGAGCGAGCCGTGCCGGCCCACCAGCCGCAACTCGCCCACGTCAGCCGGGTCGAGGAAGGCCGTCGGCTCGAACGGGGCCAGCACCACGTCGCCGAGGCGGTCGGCGACCCTGGGCACGGGCTCGCCACCGAGCCAGCCCTCCTCGACGACCTGCTCCCGGGTGCGCACCCACGCGAGGTGCCCGAACGCGTCCGCGGCAGCCGCCGCCACGTCCTCGGTGGCGCCCGGGCGGGTGTGCAACCACCGGAAGCGCCCCTCTCCCGACAGGAGGACCACGCCGTCCATGACGTCAGCCCCGAGCACTTCGACGGAGCGGCCGACGTCGACCTGCCCGTGGTCCGAGGTGACGACGAGGGCGGCGCCGGGCGGCAGTGCCTCGAGCAGGTGGGCCACCAGGAGGTCGACCGTCCGCAGCTCGGCGTCGTAGTGCTCGCCGAGCCCGAGGGCGTGGGCGACGCGGTCCACCCCGTCGTAGTAGGCGTAGACGAACGGGGCCCCGTCGGCGAGCAGGCGGCGGACCTCCACCGGGATCCCCGAGGGCGTCCGCCACCCGTGGAGCGTGGTGCCGCCGAGGTGCGCGGCCGTGAAGCCCGTGGTGGCGTAGTCCGCGCGCGAGACGACCGGCACCGCGCCGGCGCTCCCCGGGAAGGTCGCGAACTGCTGGAGGCTCGCGGGTGGGACCGTGGTGCGGGCGTCGGCACCGTCGAGACGCCAGGTGAGCACGTTGAGGACGCCGCCGGCCGCGTGCAAGCGGTACCCGACGACGCCGTGGACCGAGGGCGGCAGGCCGGTCGAGAGGCTCGTGAGGGCGACCGCGGTCGTGCTGGGGGCGACGGTCGTGATCGGACCGCCGACCCCCCCCGCCAGCGCGGGGGCGAGCGCCCGGCGAGACTGGAGCTGTTCCCAGCCAAGGCCGTCGACCACGAGCAGGACGACCTGGCGGGCGCTGGTCGCCAGCTCCGGGAGCCACTGCCTGGCCGCCGCGAGCTCCTCGGTGCCCTCGCCCCCCGAGCGGTCCACGAGTGCCCGCACGACGTTGGTCACGCACGGCCCGTCGAATGCGGGCAGCACGGGCGGCGGTGCGCTCGTCATGACGGCCACCCTAGGGGCGGGCGCAGGGCCGAGGCATCTCGGAGCGGCCGGGATCCGGGGCCGGGGCGAGGGCCGGCAGGTAGCATGGTGGCGCGTGAAAGTCTCCACCAGGGGCGACTACGCCAGCCGAGCGCTCCTTTCCCTCGCCCTCCACGATGCCCAGACCACACCCACCTCGGTCCGCGACATCGCCGACCGGACCGGGCTGCCCCAGCCCTACCTCGAGCAGATCCTGCTGGCCCTGAAGGGCGCCGGACTGGTCCGCTCCAAGCGCGGCGTCGGCGGTGGCTACGTGCTCGCACGCGATCCGTCCGAGATCACCCTCGCCCAGATCGTCTCGGCCGTCGACGGCCCGATCGTGGCCGGCGACTTCGGGGAGCCCCACACCGGCGGCGCGTGCGAGCACGAGGGCCAGTGCGTGCTGCTGGCCGTCTGGGCCGAGGTCGGCGAGACCATGCGTCGGCACCTGCAGTCCTTCACGCTGGCCGACATGGTGGCTCGGGCCCGGACAGGGGCCGCGCCCGAGCCTGCGACTCCGGGCCCGCTCACGGCGCTCGGTTCCATCTGACCACCACCGGCGCACCGTGCTCCCAGCCAAGCTCGCTGAGCGAGCCGGGCCCGAGCGCGAGCAGCCTGCCCCCGGCCGGCGGCAGTCCCACCCAGCGCGAGCCCAGCACGCGCAGCAGGTGGCCGTGGGAGAAGCACAGCGTCGTGCCCCCCTCGCTTCGAGCGCGCTCGATCAGACGGTCGGCCCGCCTCCCCACCTCAGCAGGGCTCTCGCCACCGGGGGCACCGTCGCTCCACAAGGTCCAGCCTGGGCGCCGGGCCAGGATCCCCGCCGTCGTGTCGCCCTCGAGCTCGCCGTAGTCCCACTCGGCCAGGTCGTCGACGACCTCGGCCCGCTCGCCGAACCCGGCCAGCCGGCAGGTCTCGAGCGCCCGCCGGCGGGGGCTGCACCAGACCCGCTCGGGGGCCACCCCGGCCAGCAGCGCACCGAGGGAGGTCGCCTGCCTCTCACCCTCGTCGACCAAGGGCACGTCGGTGCGGCCGGTGTGCCTCCCCTCTCGGCTCCACGCCGTCTGACCGTGACGGACCAAGAG